>CAITQH010000089.1 GCA_903894475.1 uncultured beta proteobacterium | reverse complement strand
GTAGGAAAAGTCTGTGTCATGACCTGGTCGCCCGGTGGGCTCTGGGACATGCAGACGAAGGGCTTCGTGCTGTGGCATCGGCATTTCTCCTTGCAGGGTTGTGTCCTGCGGCAGATTATCGGAACTCGGTGCTGCGCGTGGTGGGTAGCCGGCGTTGCCCGAACAATGCGGCAATGCTGGCGGGATCGCCGCGCGCCTTGCTTGCAAGGTCAAGCATAACGGATTTTGACGATCGTGCCCGTCGCTTGCTGTGGCAGAGCTTAGGGTATGGATTCCCGCCTCATACTGTCAAATGCCCAGAAATCGGCGGGAACCCATGCCCTAAGCTCAGAAGGTGGCGTTGGTAGTTGATCTTCCATTTGATTGGTACGGGGGACAAGTCTGCAGCGTTAAAAGACGCTCACGACAGGCAACTTGCTGGCAATCCAATTGGTTGACTTGCCGTGCGATCAGTTCCACCCACTCAATGAACATCAGATTGAGTCGAGGTTGAATTGTGATCGGACAATTTTTAGCGGCGCCCTGAACAGCGATCGGGGCTTCCGATCGGGGGCGGCTGCTTTGGCGTTGACTTCAATAGTTGTGACTGCACGAGTTGGTCATAGGCAATTTGCTGTAGATCCCCAATCTGTTGCTGAGACAGGCCAAGCTCATAGCCTGAACATTCATTCCAGCCCAGGCTTCTCGGATCCTTACCAGTGATACTGCCGAAGACAACAAGCGCCTTTAGATAATAGCCAATGGTGCTGGCGTGGAAGCTGTCATATGTCCAGAGATTGACCTTGCCTGCGTCGATGCCATCATAAGGATTGGTATCGGCGAAGCCGACTTTCATGGCTCGAAGCCATGCCTCGCCAACGGGGATGACACCTTTGATGGTGGGACTGGCCTTAGCAGCTTGATCGTATCCCGTGCGAACATCGTTGGTCATGGCCTCGATCCCCTTTCCGAACCATTTGCCTGGCGTGTAATAAGTCAGGTCGGCACGCGCAAATGTCGCTTCAAGTCGGACGTCAACGTCAGGGTTCTTGCCTTTTAGGTGGTCGACTAACTGCTTCGCTGTCTCGATTAAAAGTGCCGGATCTCCGGGATGATCAAAATCCAACATGGGCCTTCCCTGCCCAACAACGATATCCCATGGCCTCTTGGTGATGACATCAAGTTTAAACTTCAAGTGCCAATCGAATCCAACTGCTCCTTGCGCTTCCATGTACACGTCGTAATCCAATCCGGCCTGGTCGGTAAATGACTTGAACAGTGCGGGGGTTCCCCCCTGTGCTCCTCCGTTTAGGTCTTTAATTGTTTCGGATCGGTAGTAGCGCACGGGTGAACCTTGCCCGTAGGTAAAGCTGTTTCCGATGAACAAAATACTTGTTGCTGCTGAGGCGATGGAAGTCGCTGCAGCGAAAGAGAATGTGATGGCACCTTTGATCAGCCATCCGAAGGTTCGAGATCTTTCAAGCATATTGGGAATCCCCTCTATCAAATTACGGGCCTGACTGAACAACTGTTTGAAGTCGTGAAGTCAGAGCTCGACTAGACTGTCGCAGAGTGTGCAGTCGAAGTTGCGGGTAGAGCCAGTAGGGAAAACGTGAATGACGCCGAACTGCATGTCGGGCACATTGGTCCACTTACTATAACGAAGGGGAGATCGCAATGAACGACAGATTCAGCATCAGACGGCAATTGGCAAGCGCGTCGGTGGTTATGGCATTGGTGGTTGGGGGGTGTGCCCAGATGCCATCCAAGGCGGCAAACTATGTTGTTCCACCCCTCGGATCGACTTGGGTCCTCGCGCGAAGCGACAGTGGAAGTTTTGGCACGACCAGTTCGCAACTGACGACCAAACGTGGGGAACTGACTTGGCAGGGCATGCCTGTCACCACGATGGAGACGCCGGGTTTCAATACGCTCTTGAATGACAAGGGCGGCGTGGCCGCCTTCATGGCCGGCGACAAACCTATATTTAGCTTTGATCCGGCGCCTGGATTTGCATACCCGCTTGAAGTGGGTAAGACCATGACCACGGATCACCAAATAACAGTCTATCCATCAAAAAAGATTTTTCCTATGCAGGTCACGCAGAAAGTCGAAGCCTATGAGGATGTCACCGTACCCGCCGGCACATTCAAAGCCTTCCGAATTAGCTGGTCTGAAAGTATTGGTAACGAAAATATTTACTGGATCAACCCTGAAACTGGAATCACCGTGAAATCGATTTTTACCCGCACCGCCAAGTTTTCTGCCGGGCCTGGAAGACGCGAAAACCAACTGGTTTCGCAGAACATCAGCAAGTAAAGCAAATCAACTGGTTAGAGTTCCTTAATACCTTGATTGCAAGGAGCTATCTACCTTGAAAGCCAAACGCACCGGTCGCTGTCTTTGCGGATCTTTCCAATACAGCTTCAATGCGGAGCCAGTGGTTAGTTTCAATTGTCACTGTCGGGATTGTCAACGGGCCACGGGCAGCGTCTTTGCTTCAATATTTGCGGTTCCAAAAGACAGCTTGACCATGACCGGTGAATACCGCTTTTTCACAAAGCGCGGTGACAGTGGGCGCGAGGTGAGCCGCGGCTTTTGCCCTGAGTGTGGATCGAGGGTCGTGTCCACTGCGGAACACAGTCCCAACTTGTATCTTGTCTACGCGTCCAGCCTGGACGATCCATCTTGGTACAAACCTGCGATGAACAGTTACACAGCAAGTGCCTTGCCGTGGGATTGTATGGATCCAGATCTACCAAAATATGAACAAGGGCGTCCTACATCTGGCTGAATGTGTGCCAGCACATTGACCAACGCCCAAGCCCTAGATAAGTGCAGCTTTACGAGAGCGATTGGTATAGGACTTGAACAGAAGAAGAACAGGCCGACCGGGCTACGGTGGTGGCCGGCAGCCCGCGGCTTTCGATGACTGGTTTGGGGCAAGCAGGTTCGGAAGTTGAAGGTCGGCAAGGTGTCTTTGATCGCCGGTGAGTTCTTTCCGAAGCCGACTTTCAAATGTGTGCGTCGGCAATGGAGCAATGCGTATTTCGGTAGTGCAACCGGTCATAAACGACCGGCAGCTTGCTGGAAGTTCAGTTGCTTGTTCACTGCCAATCAGCCGCCGCGCCGACTGGCCGCGTTGGTGCCCGTATCAGCTATTCAATGCCTGTAATCCGCTTGCGGCAAATTCCTCAAACTCTTGGATCGGCAGTGGCCGGCTGAACAGATAGCCCTGGAAGTTGTGACAGCCCAGATCGACGAGGAAATCGCGCTGCGCCTCGGTCTCGACCCCCTCGGGAATCACTGTCAGTCCCAGACTCTCAGCCAGCGCGATCACCATCCTGGCGATGGCGGCATCGTTGGCATTGATCAGGATGTTGCGTATAAACCCCTGATCGATCTTGAGCTGATCCAGTGGCAGACGCTGCAGGTAGGACAGCGACGAATAGCCGGTGCCGAAGTCATCGAGAGAGAAGGTAACTCCTCTGCCCTGCAGGGCGCTCATTTTGGCGATCACGCCCTCGACATCTTCAACCAGCACACTCTCTGTCAGTTCCAGTTTGAGCAGGTGTGGGTTGGCGCCTGTGCGGTCCAGCGTCATCAGCACCTGATCGACAAAGTCCCTCTGGTGAAACTGTCTGGCGCTGACGTTCACTGCCATCGTCAGGTGCGCCATGTTCGATGGATTGGCCCATTGTGCCAGTTGCTTGCAGGCAGTCTCCAGCACCCAGTTGCCTATTGGCAGGATCAGACCTGTTTCCTCGGCCATCGGGATGAACTCTGCCGGTGACACCATGCCCCGCTTTGGATCGAGCCATCGCAGCAGTGCCTCGACGCCTGTGATTCTCCCCTGGTCGGTCACTTGCGGCTGGTAGTGCAGCTCAAGCTGGTCTTTAGAGACTGCTTCACGCAGGCTTGCCTCCATGGCGACGCGGGAGGCGACGACGGCCTGCATCTTGGGGTCAAAGAAGCGCAGCGTGTTACGACCATGGTCTTTGGCCTGGTACATCGCCAGTTCGGCTCGCTTCAAGGGTTCAGCCGTGTCTTCATTCTGGGCACCAAACAGGGCGATGCCGATGCTGGCAGTGCAAGGCATCTCTGAACCATTGAGCTGATAGGGCTCCTTGAGCACATTCAGGACTTTGTTCCCCACGATTTCGGCCTGCATTGCCGCCTCCAATGCGTCTTGGTCAAGCTGCGCCAGCAACACAACGAATTCATCGGCGCCCAGGCGGGCCACTGTGTCACCCTCTCGGATGCAACTGCCCAGCCGCTTGGCAACTTGTTGCAGCACCAGGTCACCGTGCTCATGGCCGAGTACGTCGTTGATGTCCTTGAAGTTGTCCATGTCAACCATTAGCAATGCACCTTGACGCGTGTGACGGGCACTGCCAGCCAAGGCTTGTTGTAGGCGGTCCATCAGGAGCCTGCGGTTGGGCAGGCCAGTGATGGGGTCATAGTAGGCCAGTTGCTGGATCTGGTTTTCCGCTTGCTTGTGTTGAGTGATGTCCATCGCCAGACCTTCGACAACGATGTCGCCACCTTCCTCACGAAAGCCGATGGAGCGGTCAAATAGCCAGTGCCATTCGTTTTGATAATCCTTGATTCGATATTCAATCCTGAACGGGGTGCCTTTCTTGAATGCTTCGACAGCCTTGGCGACTACGGGCCGATCTTCGGTGTGAATCGACTCCGCCCACAAAAATGGATTGGCAATCAGGTGTTCGGCGGAATAGCCGAGCACCGCCAGCACTGTTGGAGAGTAGTAAATGCCACCCTTGGTCATGGAAAACACATAGACAATGTCTGGCGAGTTCTCCACGATTTGGCGATACTTCTTCTCACTCTCCAGCAGTGCAGACTCGGCCTGCTTGCGGTCTGTGATGTCGGCCCAGTAGCCCACAATGTCCTGGATTTCACCGTTCTCATTGCGGATAACGCGAACGTGGTCGAACATCCAGTGATAGCTGCCGTCGCCCATTTGGAAGCGGTACTCGTGCTGGTGCGAGTCTTGCTCAAAAAGTTTTGGCAAGTCGTCCAAAACGTGTTGCCTGTCCGCGGGGTGGATGTGATCGAACCAGAAGGCACTTTCGCAAGTGAACTGCTCGGGTTTGTATCCCATGTACTGGGTGACATTCGGGCTGATATAGGTGGCGCCATATGGGTGACTGGTAGCACAGGTGTACAGCACGATCGGACTGGCCGATACCAGAAAGTTTAGCTGCGACTCGCTTTTGTGCAGGGCGGCTCCCTGTTGCTGCCAAGTGTCCACCAGCCGATTGAAGCCAGCGATGAGACCACCGACTTCATCTCTGCGTGCAATGGGCAAAGGTTTCCACGCCTGCTCTGATGCGGATACTGCAACCAGGGCTTTGGACGCCGCCAGCATGGGCGCAAGCTGGCGTTTGAGCATCCACCAGGTCAGGGCAGCAGCCAAGAGGGATAGCAAGAGTGTGGCCAGTACCAAGCCCTGCTCCATATTGCGGATCGGGGCAAAAGCCTCCACGGTGGGCAAGGCGACTGAAACGTACCAGCCGGCAATCGGGATGCGCTCCACGGAGGTCAGCACCTCGACGCCTTTGGAGTTTATCCCGCCGACTGTTTTGCTGTCGCCGCGAAAGTGCCTGTCGATCAGTGGGTTGATGCCCGGCGCAGGCAAAAGCTCCATGCTACGGCTCTTGTCGGTGGCCGTGATGATTTGCCGGTACTTCGGAGCGACCAGCATGAAGCCACCTGTCTTGCCGTAGCGTCTGTCCGTAATCCGGTCCAGGAAATTTGGAGCGCCCAGATTGATCACGCCAGCGAGCGCGCCGATCACCTTGCCCTGTGCGTCGCGAATCGGGGTCGTCATGCCGAACACCGGAGCCAGCAGTTTCTTGCCGAGTACGGGCCGCCCAATCGTCGATCTACCGTGTTTGAGAGCGGCGGACACAGTATCAACGTCCATGTAATTGGTGCCGATTCGTCCAGCACCAGGGATGCTGTCGGCAATCGCTGTGCCATCAAGGCCGTAGGCAATGACTCCGCCGTTGAAGAGGCGCGGCAGATGCTGGCGCTGTTCGATGAATGCCTGCATCGCCGCCGGGTTGTGCTGCAGCGTCGGGCCGGACAAGCTGGCTGTTATCTCCAGTGCCGCGAGGCGGCTTGCCAGTTCGTCGTTGATATCGGACGCAATCGCGGACAAGGTAGAAGACTGCTGCTCGCCCAACAGCCGCTCCATGTCCGCGCGCAGTGTCTGGCTGGCATAAAAAGCCAGCGCCCAGATGCCGGTCACAAAAATGACGACCGAGGCGAGTGTGACCCTGGTCTTGAGCGAGTGCCACCGGAAGAATTTCGAGTTCACGGCGCCCCCTCGACCAAAACCGAGCTGACGCGCTGCTCCATGCCGGGATCGCGGCGCTCAACCATGACTACCGGGGGGGGGGCGTGGCTGACGGGCGGGCAGCGGCGAAGGCCACGCTGGCGGCTTGTAATTGGCGTGTTCTTTTGACCAAGGATGCCTCCAGAAATGACTCTTCTTGTTGTGGGAGCCGCTGACCCAGCATATTACTCCTGCCAAGCCCATCAATCGACATTTTCTAGTGCCATCTCATAGTGTAGATTCCGAAGTTACTGGGATCGTCGCACTATTGGCCATCGGCAACATACGTTCCCAATGGCCGGTTTGGAGGAGGCGTTTTGGCAAGCTGGCTGACAGCAACGTGTCTGACGCCGGCCACTTCTCTCGGAAGCAGACCGCCAAAACTGAGCGTCGAGTCAGGAGAAAATCTTAGGCCAGCAGTGCAGCGTTTAGAGTCAGTCGCCACGGTCAGTTTACAGGCCGTCCATCGTAGCGTGGTGCCAGAATGGTCATGGTGATGCGCGAGACGCAGGTCAGCTCACCAGCATCGTTGTGCATGTCTATTTGCCACACTTGGGTTGTGCGACCCAGATGAACCGGCCGGGCGACACCGGTGATCGCAGAAGCTCAAAAAAACCGGCACGAGGGCCGGGTTGTTACTGCCAATGGGCAAGCTGCCAGGAGCGAACTATTTCTTCTTGTTGGCGTGAGCAGTAGCCTTGTCCGCCTGCAGCTTTGCCTTATCCGCTTTCACCGCAGCCTTGTCAGAGGCGATGCTTGCCTTGGGAGCACTAGCCGCCTTGTCTGCGTGCAGCTTTGCCTTATCGGCTTTTAGAGCAGCTTTGTCAGCCTGTACGGCCGGGTTGGGAGTATGCGCTGGCGGGGTCGGCGACGTTTGAGCCAATGATGCCACAGAAGCTGTAGCCAGAATGGTTGCAAGCAAGATGTTGATCGGTTTCATGGTTCAGTAGCTCCTTTGGGTTGAACGGGAGCTTCATTGCTCCACCCCACCAAAACGTACGCGCCGCAGGGGCGTTGACGGCTTTGGTTTTCTTTACATACTTCAAACCTGCTCGCGGTCCCCTACATTGCGCTCGCTATTGGCATTGACGACCCAACGTTTACACAAACTTCATCAGATTTTGCAAGTCGGGGCATACACTGAAATTGCGCAGGGTAAACCTGCTACGGTTGATGGACCTATCGAAGGAGAAACTTATGAATAGAGCTTTGAAGAAGACCCTGATGGCAGCGGCCTTGGTGTGCACGGGTTCAGTGGCAGTGATGGCGCTTGCCCAGTCACCCAATCCCGGCGGTCCTCCCGACGCATTCGGCATGCCTGGGCGACATTTCGGACCGATGCACAGGCCAGACCCGGCAAAAGTGCAGGCAATGTTCGACAAGCACATGTCCAGGCTTAAGACCTTATTGCAATTGACACCAAACCAAGAAGGCGACTGGGTGGCCTTTAATTCTGCGATGACACCCCCTGCAGTCAGACCGACACCGCCAAATCCGCAGGAGTTCGAGAAACTCACCACACCAGAACGTATTGATCGACTGAACGCGATGCGAGCACATCACGCGGGATTGCTGGACAAGCGTGCCGAAGCCGCGAAAAAGTTTTATGCAGTCCTGACTCCTTCGCAACAGAAGGTATTTGATCTTGAAACGCTCAAATACTTACAGCCTAGAGACAAGATGCGCTGGCTTCATCAACCGATGCACCGCGAAGATCCCCGTAAGTGAACCGGATTCAGTGGCGACTTGAATCAGGACTCGGCCTGCGTATTGGCCTTTACAAATCTTAATATTTGCCTCGCTTACGCGGTGCTACATTACACGCGAGCGCGAAGGCGTTCCCTGCTTTTCCTCCCTGAGCAGGGCCTTGATGTGTGACAGCAAACAGGCTTATCACCCCGGACTTTGTGCCGGGGTTTTTTTGCGACTTCAGCGTGCGATACGGGTATACCTTTCTTCAGTGTGTGGAGTGCTCGCGACCGGCAGCTTTCCTGTTGCTCAAATCACCCGCAGCATGAGCCCTGTCGCCCGGGTCGTCACAAATTGAGGTTTCTTCTAGCCTGCTCACCTCGAAAACTAGCTGCTTCTTTGCCGATGTTGTAAGCTGATCCCCAGTATGTCTGTGCGACTCCCCATTTTCCGGATTGCGTGCGCCGCATTGATCTGCTGCGTATTGCTGTTGCTTGATCGACTGCCGCGTTCACCTTCGCCAGCAGCACCCCGTGCTACCTGGCCGCTAGCTGAGAAGCTGCCAGCTAATGGCACACTGACACTCAAGGCCGAGGGAAGAATTCCGGTGCCCATCAATACGCCGGTCGCGCACGCCAGCTCATTGCTGCCGATGCCTGCCACGCATCCATCGGTCCTGCTGGCGTTCTGGTTTGCCGGATCTCGCGAAAGTGCTTCTGATGTCCAGATTGCGGCATCTCATTTTGATCGAGCCACCCAGCAATGGAGTGCTCCACGTTTCGTAGTGAATCGCCATGCCATGGCCAAGCAACTGGGGTTTGGCCTGCGACGCCTAGGAAATCCTGTGGCCTGGCGCGACAACCAAGGCAGGATTCACCTGTTTGTGGTGGCAACAGGTCTGGGTGGCTGGGCCGCATCCCGCATTTTGCACTTGCGTCAAAGCAATCAAGGCGAAGACTTTGCTGCGCTGTCCTTTGTAGTGGACCGCGTATTACCTCTGTCTTGGTTGTGGAACACGAGTTTTCTGGTGCGCACGGCACCGCTGCCTTTGAAGGATGGTGGCATGATGCTGCCGGTTTATTTTGAATTGGGCATCAAGTATCCGGTCGCGTTGCGTTTTAATGCCGGTGGTGAGTTCCTCGGTATGGTGAGAATTTCCAGTCGGAGTCATTTGTTGCAACCGACGTTGGTGGAGGCTACTGAATCCCGCTGGTTGGCGTTGATGCGTGATCAACGCCCTGAAGGGAAAGTGGCGGTGGCACAAACGCTAGACGGCGGGCTCAACTGGGCCGATTTGCCCGATTTGGCCCTGAACAACCCGAATTCCTCGGTGGCCGGTCTGGGTCTGACACCAGGACTAATGTTTTTGGCGCACAACTCCTTACCACTAGGTCGCACGGCGCTGGACTTGAGCACTTCGTCCGATGGTCAGAACTGGGCTTTGATGCAGGCATTAGCACTCGGAACAGGGAATGACGAATACTCCTATCCGGCGATGGCTTGGGCCGACAATAGTCTGTGGGTGAGCTATACCGATCGGCGTCAGGCTATCGCCTGGCAGCGGTTTTCAATTTCTCCTTCAAACCGCTAGGTCTTCACGGCACTACGCAAGCGCACTTCCGCTAGAGCACCGTGTTTTGTGAGACTGCTGCATGCCAACTGGGCCTGTCGGCTGTAAGCTGGGGCTCCTCGTTTCAAGTGAAGTGGCACGCGTCGCCAACACTTGGTCAGTGAAGCCACCGGGATTGGGTTCTTGCCTGGGCCCGTTCAGGCGCCCAGATTCGTGGTGTGTAGTGACACCGGTCGTTCAGTGTTTACCGCCTGAGGGACTCGTCTGGCCTTGTAAGAGAAGTTTCTGCTTTCATACCATCTTTGGTAAAGCTGTTCGTGTTCTTGGGCCACTTCATTCCATGCCCGCACAAAGCCGGGAACTGGCTTGTTGCGGCGCAGTTGTTGTTCAATTGCATCAACCCACGCCTCAAGCGTCGCTGTAAGCGGCAACACGGCGCCGGCATCATGTGTAACATCCGCAGCTGCACCGCACACATCGGACACTACTACGGGCACTTTTGCCGCCATTGCTTCGCTGATCACCATGCCATACGGCTCAGCCTTGGCCGGATGGAGCAGCACATCAAAATCCCAGTGGCGTACTTGGTCAGTCCAACCGACTAGTTCATAGCCATCCTGCCAGTGCGCAAATAGCTTCTTTACTTTCGTGACTTCGGGGCCAACCACAATAATTTTCAGGTTGGGTCGGCTGTTGCGCAATTGCCGAATTGCCGCAATTGCCAATAACAGACCCTTGCGCTTCCATTCGCTTCCAACAAAGCCAATTACTCCTGCATCGCGTGGCACGTTCCTGTCTTCGCGCAAAACTGCAGTCGTTACTCCAGGTGTGATGGGCTGCGTGAGTTTGTGCGCAAATTCCGGGTAGTAATGAATCAACTGCTGCTTCATGAATTCAGAATTCGGAACAATGCGCTTGGCAACAGAAAGCTCACGTCGTTCCAGAAACAGTTGCATCGCCACGCGCAGCGAAATCAGCCGCCACCAGGGCTTTTCAAATATGGTGGCAAATGGCGAACCGTGGAACGTGGTTATGTCGTGGCAATTCACTCGCTCATGACTGTGGATCAACCATCCGGGACGCGGGTTTGCTTTCAACCAAGTGGAAACCGTGTTGGCGAACTGCATGTGCGCTCGCCACCGGGGTCGCATCGCAGCCTTGCCCAGTTCATGCACAACAATCCCCTGCCGTTTCTCGCCCAGACATACTTCGCACAGAACTTCGACTGGATACCCGAGGTCACGCAATTCTTGGGTGAGATTCCAGACATACCGCTCCATGCCGCCCACAGGACCATAGCGTCGCACTACATGAATTATTTTCATATTCTTGAACGAGGAGAGGACATCGAAGCGTGACAGATCGACAAACCCGCTGTTTCAATTGGTTTCTTCACTTCCGGTCCTCCTCAAGTATTTTGGGTGCGCCAGCAGATGATGGCTCACGCTGTGTACAAATCTTGTTTGCAAGGGGTAAAGTGCAGGTAAAGAAGGCTCCCGCAGAGAAGTTGAATTTCGACTCTGTTCGTTTGCGTCGATGGCACCCGCAAGGAGGTGCGGCGCCTACCCACTGGAGGGGTACGATTCGCGAGGCGCTCCATCTTGAAGGCCGCCACAGACACTTGTTATCCATTTTTTCAAACATTACAGCAATGCCAAGGCCCCGGTCAGTCACTCAGGCAGTCATCGCGATCTGGTTCACCATCGGACTTGACTTCCTCGTGACCAACATTGAATGTTTTGATGGCACTATGTCGTCGGGCCAGTTCGCGCTGAACTTGATTTCCTGCTTACTCTACGGACTGCTGACAAACAGAATATCTGCGGGCAACAATCTGGCACGCCATGTTTACGCAATTTTGATCGCCGTTGAAGTGGCGGCACTGTCTGCATTTGGTCTGGATGATGCCACCGGACTGGAGGCCGCGGTGTCGTACGTTTCGATTCCTCTTGAGTTCTGGATAATGTTGGCGCTGTTTCGCGCCGATGGCAATCCCTGGTTTCAGAAGGGGTCCCAGGCTGGTAGAAAATGAATCGCTTAAAGGCAGATCGGCTGGCACTCCTTTGTGCTGGAAATCCCAATTTTCACAATTGGAAACAAATTCTGCTCCCTGCTTCACACCCGCGAAACATGGCAAGGTCACAGTGGTGTTCCCTTACCAATCACTTTGGAGAAACCGCGTGCAAACAAAACTGATTTTCGGCGTGTTGACGGCTCTGTCCTGTGCCAGCACGATGGCGCAGGTCACTACTCCGCTACCGAGTACTGCCTTGGCAGATCAGACAGCGTTGAAGGCCGCCAGCAGTTTGACACAAGCTGATCGCATGAGCGTCCAGTTGGATATGGCCAGGCTGCAAGCGGACCAGGTGACAAGCAACACCGCCGCAGTCGCCACCGACCAAGCCAGCTTGACGGCAGATCGCGCGAAATTCATTGCCGACAGCAAGGCCCGCAGCGCTGCAGCGCAACAACTTTTGACCGACGCCAAGCCGCTGCTTGCCGCAGATATTGCGTCGGTGCAGGCAGCGGCCTCAAAACTGAATGCAGACATAAAGGCCGGCAGTACTTCGGCCTTAGCGAATGACCAGAATGCACTGCAGAGCGCCAACCAACAACTCAGCACCGACCGCCAGAAAGTGTTTGGGGCGGCACCGAGCACACCTGCGGCGGCGACACCGCTGCCCGCCGGCGTGACGACCGACCAGGCAATCGCCAAGACTGCTGCCACAGCCGTCCAGTCGGCCCAGAATCAGGTACAACTTGACATGCTGAAGATTCAGGCCGACAAAGCAAGCAGCAACACCGCGGCGCTTGCCACCGATAAGGCCGCTCTGACAGCAGATCGGACCAGTCTGGTAACAGCAGCCAACAACCTGAATACCGCGCTCACGCAGCTAAAGGCCGACGCAAAATCAGTACTGGCTGCCGACCAAACTGCCTTGCAAAACGCGCAAACCCAGTGGAAGGCAGACATAAAGGCTGGAAATTCAGCCGCCCTGGCGGCCGATCAACTTGCATTGAAGAACGCTGCAACCCAGCTCAGCGTTGATCGAAAAGCGGTCTTTGGGTCGGTGCTTCCCAATCCCGCAGTCGGCGGTCTCAAAGGAATGCGTGCTCGCTAGTCTGCGATAACGATTTGAAGCGCCAGACGCCAATCGCATAGGGGCTCCCTGCCACGTCAACATAACCATGTCTCGGATATGGCGCAGGGGACGATATCGGCGCCACGTTGTTCCACGTCTTCCCTTTTCTGCTC
>CAITQH010000088.1 GCA_903894475.1 uncultured beta proteobacterium | reverse complement strand
TACAACCACAAGAGATTGCACTCGACGTTGGGCTACGTGAGTCCGATGACGTTTGAGCAACGCTGGATCGCGGCCCAGCAGCAAGACAGAAAGTCCGCATAATGGGCAGCCTAAGGAGTCCGGAAAACAGGGGCAAGTTCAGAGGGATACCCCGATGGTTTGATCGTAGACGAGGAAGGTTTTCTTTGGAGTGGCCATTGGCAGGGATTCCGCGTGACACGCTACGATCCAGCGGGTCGGAAGGATCGTGTCATTGAGGTGCCCGTTCCCACCGCAACGTGTGTGGCATTCGGAGGAACCTCACTTGAGGATCTTTACATTACGACGGGAAAAAAGGGACTGTCGCCAGCACAATTGGCTGAGTATCCCGATGCGGGCGACCTGTTCACGATCCGCCCTGGAGTCAGAGGTAGACCGGAGTACCATTTCGCTGGGTAGGAACTGGTGGGAGCTTAACTCCCTATGGGATTTGATGCAAATGCAGCGAAGGCAACGCAAAGCACAATAGCCGCGACCACCCAGGGTCACCCATGTTGGCGACGAACATAGGAAGCACGTAAAGTGTGAAGGTGAACCTGTCTAAAGATGACCATGCAGAGCGGCGTTCGACTCTTCATCTTGTAAGGTGGCGTCCACTCATTCATGAGCAACGTAACTTGTGAACTCAGACCTCAGTCCGTCAGCGCCCATCGCGCATGCAACGAATGTTTGGTGTCGGGGGGGGTCGGTCATAGCGGTTTCGACATGCTGTTCCAGGCCAAGGAAAGTGAACCAGTAAACTGTGTGACCGCTTTGGCTTCCTGGACCATCGCCACGAACGGCCGCTTCCCCGGATCATGGTCGTCGGCTTTGGGCACCATGCCGCATTTGAAGTCATCAGATTCACTGCCTCAGAGCCGACAACCGGGACCCCTATCAAAATTGAGGTGCTGACAGCTGACTGTCGTGGCGACCCGCACCCGACCAGGTTCGGTCACAGGCGTCGTTTCTCCATAGTTGACAGTGAACTCGGGTGATTTCCCGATAGCTGTCTTTCGACGACGTCGCCGATCTTTCGCTGCTGGATTTCAGTTGACCCTGTTTTTCAAGATTAAGAGCGCAGACTACGCAGGAATCTCTCTTCTCCAGAACAGTCATTGGCGAGCCCTGATTTCCTGATTGCAGTCGTTCGCCGATGATTGAGGATTTTCGATCTGTTTGCTTATGCCGACCCTGCCTAATTGAAAGATCTGGCACTCGATAGAGGCTATTCGGAATAGCTACCTCCACCGACCGGCATGGGGCACGGCAGGCAAGAAATAGAAGCTGCTGAAGAGGATTTAAATCAAAGCGCCACGTGCCGAGATTGGCCACACCGCCTCAACCTGTGCACCTCGAATGCAAACAATCTCGTCATACAGATTAACTGTCGGGTCGCAATGCCCTGGCACAAGCATGAGTACGTCACCAAGGGCCAGGGACGCGCCCTCTGGAACTTCCAATATGCCATGGTCATCTGCTGCCTTCACGTACGACAACTCGGGGCGCCGCCATACCAAGGGCATGCCGGAGTCGACACTTGACGCCTTTAAACCCGCATCCAGAACAGCGCGAGTGGGCTGCGTGCGACTCAGTACCGCAGTGCGAATGAATAACGAATTTTCAAACTGCACATCCTGCGGCGCTCGCTCGTTGTCGCAATAGTCTCGGTCCATAAAGATATAGGAGCCAGCCTGAATTTCATTGAACACACCGGAGTCCCGCTCTAACAGGAAGGTGCCAGTGCCAGCGCCAGTTATACGTTCGACTTGTATACCGTCTGCCTCAATCAACGCGCGGGTCTGACGGGCAGCTTCGGACGCCAACACGATTTCCTGCGAACGCTCCGCCGGGCTGCGTTTGTGCTGAGCCGGCCCATGGTAGCACTGTAGACCGGCAAAGCGAAGCAACGGATGGTCAGTTATCCGGCGAGCCAATCCAGCCGCATCTGGCCCGGGCATAACACCACAGCGCCTACCGCCGACATCGACCTCAACGTACACGTCAACGGTAACCATTTGAGCGCTAGCGACCTCCGCCAATGCCTCCACGTGCTGAGCATCATCGACCAATACACCGATGCGCGCGCGCCGGGCCAGATCAGCAAGATGGCGAAGCTTGGGTGCGCCTACTATCTGGTTGGTCACCAGTACGTCTGCGATGCCCGCATCCACGAAAACTGCGGCTTCGCTGACTTTTTGACAGCATATACCGACAGCCCCCAGGGCCACCTGGCGGCGGGCAATTTCTGGACACTTGTGGCTCTTTGAATGAGCTCGCAGTCGCACCGCATGGCCCTTTAGGGCGTCGACCATGCGTTGCATATTGCGTTCGAATGCGTTGAGGTCAAGCACCAAAGCGGGCGTATCGATGGAACACACCAAGTCTAAGGGGTTGGCGGCTTTCCAAGGGCTCATGGGTGTTGGCTGCGATAAGTGAGGAAGTCCCTGCCATGACCGCGCGCAAGTAACAAAGGAGGGAAAGTGGCGTTGTTACCCTTGACCATCTCAGAACTGATCAAGAAATTACTCACGGCGAAAGCGCCAACGATGGGAGCATCAAGGCGATTTCAGGAAAAAGAGCGAGCAAACCAATCATCAGAAACATTGTCACCACAAATGGAGACGAGCCAATAATTACATCCGTGACCGAACCACTTGTTCGTATTCCTTGAATGACATAGAGGTTGAGACCAACTGGTGGAGTGATCAACGCCATTTCAATGAGAATGATGACTACGATACCAAACCAAACTGGGTCAAAACCGGCAGCGACCATGACGGGCGTTATTACAGGTAAGGTGGTGACCATCATAGAAAGTGTTTCCATGAAGCACCCAAGAATTACATAAAATATTACAACTGCAAGTAGCAACCCATAGGGTGAAAGGTGAAGACTTAGAATTGAATTGTTAAGGACCGCAGTAAGACCAATGCCGCCCATAATGAAGTTCAGGAAGAATGCGCCAATGATGATCAACATAATCATGGCTGTGGTTCGCATAGTACCTTCCATCACCTGGCGCAGTAAATCTAGTGTTACTGTGCCGCGGAAACCGGCGAGAGCCAATGCGGCGGCCAAACCAAGCGCCGCTGATTCGGTTGCCGTGGCAATTCCAGCATAGATCGATACGATGATGACGCCAAAAATTATAAGAGGTGGTATAAGGTCAGGCAGACTACGCCAGCGCTTGCTCCAGTCGGTTTCAAATGGACGTCCACCCCAACTCGGCTTATAAATGCAGGCGATCAGAATGGTAAGCATAAACATTCCTGCAAGGACCAAGCCTGGAATTATTCCTGCGAGATAGAGCTTCGGAATTGATGTATCCGTTAGCGCCCCATAAATGATCATGTTGATAGATGGGGGAATTAATATTCCAAGGGTTCCACCAGAGGCGAGTGTGCCTAAAAATAGTCGCTCGTTGTAGCCGTACTTTTTCGCCTGTGGGAGCGCAACTGTACCAACAGTAGCCGCTGTCGCGGCGCTGGATCCACAGGTTGCGGCGAAAAGTGTACAAGCGCCGATATTGGAATGCATGATTCCACCCGGCAACCAAGATAGCCAATGCATCATGGCACCGTACATGCGGTCAGCCATGCCCGAACGCAGCAGCACCTCCCCCAGCATCACAAACAACGGAATGCTCATAAGAAGAAATCCGTTGCTTGAGGTCCAAGCGATTTCACCGATAGCACGCGAAAGGGGTAACGTTGAGTAGATCTCTGAGAGCGATACCCCAAGCATCCCAAGTACAGCGGCGACGGGTAGGCCAAGAGCCAGAAGAAGGACAAGTAAGCCGATGGCGGCAAGGATCATGAATTTTCCCCGGTTCCAGTTTGGCGACGAGTCATGTCGTCAAGTTCTTCGTGTAGTTCTTCTTCAATGGAGACTGGGCCAACGAGGTTCGAAACCAAATCACTTTGACCAGAAAACAAAGCACGGATGGCACGCCATAGAAGCGAAAGGATTACAACCAAAAAAGCCAGAAGGCCAAAGACCCAAAGCCCCTGAGGAATCCATAACGGGGATGCCAATGGTGTCATGGAGTGCGCGTCAAATTGTGCCGAAAGGACTGCCAACTCTGCCCCGCGATAAGTTAAGAGAGAAGCGAAAGCGAGTAGTGCAATAAGAGCGGCAATATCGAGGAATGGACGCACCGATCGCGGGAACAGAAAATAGAGGGTGTCTATTCGGACATGCGATTTATGCAGCAACGCATACCCACATGCCCATGTTGTACCAATCGCCAATGCATAGCCAGAAACCTCGTCAACACCAGCGAAGGACTTACCAAAGGCTGAGCGCATCAAGACTTCAATGCAGATGACAGCAGCGGCAGCTAGGATCAATGACCCACCTACCCACACCATCCACCGGGAAATCCTCAAAATAGAAGTTTCCTTGTGGTTGATCATTTGACGAGCGCTGAAGTACCGATAACTTTGCCCACGGTGTCAGACCAGTTTTTTGCACATTCCGCTCCGCAACGCGCCGCCCACCTTGGCACAACGACATCTTTGGCGATCTTCGCTAATGCTGCCTTGTCTGCTTCGGACACTGAAACCAAGGTCATTGCGCCTTTAACGCCAAAAACGCACTCACCCTTGCCAGTGTTGCAATTTATCCCATCTTGTGCCTCTTTCGCCGCACTTTCCCAGAATTGATTCTCTACTGTCTTGAATTCAGTCTCAAGGAAAGCCCTAACTTTGGGGTCAAGCCTGTTCCACGTAGTGAGGTTCACAGCGCTGAACCAAGGTGCCCAGCCCACGACCAAGGGGTATAGATGGGTGGTCACCTCCCACCACTTGGCGGTGTTTCCAGAAAGCGTACCGGTGACTCCGCAGTCCACGGTTCCGCGTTGCAATGCTGGCACGACTTCTGGAAAAGCGACCTGTACTGGAACGCCCCCAGCTCCCTCGATGAAATCAGCAAGCGTTGGATTGAAGGACCGGATTTTCCGACCTTTGAGATCGCCAATGCCTGTAATCGGCTGTCGGCAATAAAGGACCTGGGGAGGGGCTGGCCAGATCATGAGGAGCTTTGCGTTGTAGCGCTGCGCAACGATCTTATCGAGGGTTGCTTTGTAGGCGTCAGAGGCCTTTCGCATGGTGGCAATGTCAAGAAACACACCCGCCAGATCAAGTCCATCAAACACAGGGCTGTCCGCTGACATATAGCTCACGTTCCCTGAACCGACGTCGACTACACCCAGACGAAGCAGGCGAAGAACTTCTGTTCCCTGCAGTCCCATCTGGTCAAGAGTCGTCAGGTCTGCCGTAACCTGCCCCTTGCTGTGCTCAGAAACCGTTTGCGTCCAAAAAGGTTTCTCGACTGCACGAGACATGTTCAGGTTGCTAAACGAGCCCAGTACCTTCAGGTGGGTCTTGGGCAGGTCTTGAGCCAAAGCAAGATTGAAACAAGTAGTCATCAAGAACGTGCCGATAGCCAGCATCAAGTTTCTTGTCATTTTGATCTCCAGTTTAAGGTTTATATTTCGGATACAATTTGTATACAAACCAACTCTACACTGATAAAATTTTCCTGTCAACTAGGCGCATGTAGCAACAAGAAAGGGCGGTCACTTGAAAGAAAAAGATGGATATCGTGTCGGTATTGATATCGGCGGAACCTTTACAGATATCGTTTTAACGGGAAGTGATGGTTCTGTCGTCACGAGCAAGGTCGCATCAACGCCTGATGACTATGGCAGAGCCATTGTCGATGGGCTAAGCGTGCTGTTCAAAGAGGCATCTATACGAGCTGAACAGGTTGAACTGGTGGTGCACGGCACCACAGTCGCCACAAACGCAATACTCGAGGGGAAAGGCGCCAAGACTGCCTTGATCACAACCCAAGGTTTCCGTGATGTACTTGAACTGCGGCGGATCCGAATACCAGAACTCTACAACTTGTTTTATGAGCGCCCCCAACCTTTAGTGCCTAGACGTCTTCGTTTTGAGGTTCCGGAGCGAATGGATGCCAAAGGAAGAGTATTGGTCTCACTCGATGAAGACTCAACGCTGCGTGTGCTTCAGAAGATAGCGAAATCTGATGTTGAGAGCGTTGCCATATGCACGCTTCACGCCTACGCCAACCCCAAACACGAGAAACGGATTGCCACACTGGCCAAAAAAGTTTTGCCAAGATCGATATTCGTCACATGCTCAAGTGAAATTCTTCCTGAGATTCGAGAATACGAGCGCACCAGCACAACAGTCATAAACGCCTACATCGGACCGGTCGTGCGTCGGTATCTCAAAAACTTGATTGAACGGCTTGGTTCCATAGGGGTCTTTGCACCACTGCATGTGATGCAATCCAATGGGGGCATCATGTCGGCGAAGGATGTGATGCACAAGCCAGCATACATCGTTGAATCTGGCCCAGCCGCAGGTGTGATTGGGGCCGCCGCCGCCTCGGCTTTAGCTGGGATTCGCAATACCATCACGATCGACATGGGCGGAACAACTGCAAAAGCGGCGATGATTGAAGATGGCCATGTTGCAAAGACTTCAGAATACGAGGTTGGCGCCGGGATAAACATCAGCAGCAAACTGGTCAAAGGTGGCGGTCATGCACTTAAGCTTCCCGTTATAGATGTATCGGAAATTGGCGCTGGTGGGGGCAGCATAGCGCGTGTAGATGTCGGTGGCCTGCTTTCGGTGGGCCCGATGAGCGCCGGGGCGGTTCCAGGGCCAGTTTGCTATGGCACTGGGGGCACCGAGCCAACCTTGACGGACGCGATGGTTGTGCTGGGATACATCAACCCTGACTACCTAGTCGGTGGCAAGCTTAAATTACATAGCTCACATGCATTTAAAGCCGTAGAAGAAATGATTGCCGATCCTCTCGGCTGCACATTGGAACAAGCTGCTCACGGAGTTTTTGTGCTGGCAGCGACAACGATGACCCGAGCGGTTAAGGCCGTATCCACTTTTCGAGGGCGCGACCCTCGCGATTTTGGGTTGTTTGCGTTCGGTGGAAATGGCGCTCTGATGGCTGCGGAGATCGCCCGCTCTCTCGACATGAATAGCGTTGTTGTACCTCCATACGCCGGTCTATTCAGTGCTTTTGGGCTCTTGTTTTCCAACGTCGAGCGAGAGGCCTCACGCACGCTATTTTTCCGAACATCCGAACTCAAGGGTTCAGTGCTAGCAGGTGGCTTTTTTCGACTTGAATCAGAACTTTTGACTTCATTCGCGGCTGAGGGGTACGCGGCTACCGAGGTCACAATCAGGCGACAAGCAGAGTTGCGATACGCAGGGCAAGCTTACGAGTTGACTGTGCAGGTTCCCCCCTGTGACGCAGGCTCACCTCTTGCTTTGGCTGAAGCATTTACAAAAGAGCACGAACTGACGTACGGACATTCCGCTACTGATGAACCGATTGACTTGGTAAATATTCGGGTTAATGCTTCGGCAACACCTCGTGGAGTTAGGGCTATCACCTTTTCCCCTCACGTGGGAAGGGGTGAAGTGGTTGGACAACGTAGAGCTTATTTTGGTTCAGAGTTTGGCCGCGTTGATACTCGTGTGGTTGAACGAGGTTTTCTTTCTGGAGGCTCTGTACCGGGCCCACTAATCATTGAGGAATACGACACCACAGTACTGGTGCCACCAGGCTGGAGTGCAAGACTGGACGCAGGTGGCAATATCGTTATGGAGACCCAATGAACATTCGTCGGAAAGACTTTGATGCCATCACGTTCGAGGTAGTCCGAAATGCCCTCGACTCCTTGGCAGATGAAATGGCGCTGATATTGATGCGGAGCGCCTACTCCCCTGTAGTACGTGACTCCATGGACTACTCAACAGCTTTGTGTGACCGTGACGGCAACATGGTAGCCCAAGGATTAACAACCGCATTGCACCTTGGATCCTTCCCAGACGCCATGAAGGTAATCATTGAAACCTTCAAGGACAAGATCTACCCAGGTGACGTATTCATATCCAACGATCCGTATGGCGGCGGCGGCATGCATTTGCCCGACATTTATGTAGTCAAACCCATTTTCAATGGACAAACCATTGAAGGTTTCGCAACAACGTTGGTTCACCACACAGACATCGGCGGTCTTACACCGGGTGGCACCGCTGTTCACGCTACTGAAATTTTTCAAGAGGGCTTATGCATCCCTCTTCTAAAGTTGTATGAAAGCGGCGTTCCCAATGAAGCTGTCCTTCAGTTTGTAGGGAAAAATGTACGGGTACCAAAAAAAGTTCTTGGTGATTTAAGGGCTCAAGTTTCAGCTTGTAATGGCGCAGAACGGGGCTTACTTCGCCTTATTGCACGTTATGGTGCTGATACCGTTCACTCCTACATAGGCGATATGCATAGGCTAGCTGAAAGCCGTATGCGTGATGAGATTCGCAGAATTCCAGATGGGACATATGACTTTACCGACTGCATTGATGGCCTAGGAGAAAACCCGAGCAAGATTGTCTTCAAGGTAAAGGTAACCATTAACGGAGACCGAGCAACGGTCGACTGGAGCGGCACTTCACCGCAAGTCAAGGCCGCGATAAATGCGCCAGGACCTTTCATACGATCGGCAACTTACCTGGCTTTTCGCTGCCTGATTGGGGGGGGAATGCCAAATACGGTAGGTTACATGCGCCCAATTACGGTGATTGCACCGTTAGGGAGCATCGTTAATCCCACTCACCCTGCGGCCTGCAATGCCCGCGGGATAGTTGGGTTTCGTGCGCTGGATACTTTGCTTGGAGCTCTTGCCAAAGCCATTCCAGGTCGTATACCTGCTGCAGGCGAAGGCGGCGCAACCAATCCAAGTATTGGTGGTCTTGAGAAGGGGCAGGCTTTTGTCTTTACTGAAACTGTTCTTGGCTCCTGGGGTGGGCGCCCGGATAGGGATGGCATAGACGGTGCAGCCAACCTCGCTGCTAACCAATCCAACCAACCCATCGAAATGATCGAGGCCGACAATCCCCTACAGATTACTCGATACGGCTTAGTGCAAAACTCTGGGGGCCCAGGACAATATAGAGGTGGCCTTGCGATAGAGCGTGAATATAAACTAAATGCAAGTGAAGCTGTATTCACTATTCGATCAGATCGCCGAGTCTACCCACCGTATGGGCTAGCCGGGGGTCTTTGTGGCACACCTTCATACAATGTTCTCCATCGGAATAAGATTGCGACAATCTTGCCGGCATTGCCGCTAGAAAAGACAGACCTTGTCAAAGGCGACCGAATTCATCATATTCAACCAGGAGCAGGAGGTTACGGCGATCCACTGCTGCGCGAACCAGAGAAAGTTCTCCAAGATGTACTCGACGAGAAACAGACGAGCAGTTACGCTGCGAGTGTGTATGGCGTGGTAATCGCAAGGGGCAAGCTCAATCATGTTGCAACCATCAAGCTTCGAAAACACATGAAGGCCACATCACGGGCAAAGTCTGGTACAACTCATATTGAACATTTTCTCGCTGTAGCGAAGATTCGTTTGGGGAGAAAGAAATGACACTGGACCGACCTACTTGGATAGATATCGATTTGGAGGCAATTCGCCACAACGTTCGTACGACTAGAAGACTGGTAGGTCCAAATGTCAAGATTTTCGTTGTCTGCAAGGGCGACGGCTATGGGATTGGTGCGGGTGTTCTAGCAAAAACCGCCATCGAAGCTGGCGCCGACGCCGCGGCTTGCAGTTCGCCATCTGATGCGAGCGCTATTCGCTCAGCCGGAGTGACTGCGCCCATCCTGCTGTATGCGTCTACCAGTACCGTTGATGCAGCAGCAACGGTCAGTCTCGGGGTTATCCCAACAATACACGATTTCAGTAGCCTTGATGCTTTTTCCGAACTGTCAGAACTCAATGAGGTCTACATTAAGATCGATTGCGGGTTCGGCCGTTTAGGGTTTACAGCTCCAGAGTGGAGTGAGGCATTTCAACGGTTGGCAAGTTCTAGTAGGTTCAAAGTTGCAGGCCTGTATTGCCACCTAGGCTCTACTGAAGACCGAGCGAAGTTAGAACTCCAGTTGGAAAAATTCCACTCAGCCGCTGCTCAAGCCAAGGCAGCAGGTCTGCACGATTTGGTTTTGATGATCGCTTCAAGCCGCGTAACCATCGGCCAAATCGGCTTCAATATGAATGCGGTCAATCCTGGCCGAATGATATGCGGCATCTTAGAAGAACCTTGGAATCGCTTAGCCGATATTCGGCCAGTTCTGACTAGCTTAAAGAGCAAACTCATACAAGTGAAAATGCTCGCAGCAGGTAGCACACTGGCCTATGGAGAGGCGGTGATTGGTCGAGATATGCTGATAGCTATCGCACCAGTTGGCTTTGCAGATGGTTACCCAAGACTGCCGGCCGGAGGGGTAGCTCTGATAAGGGGTCAACGCGTACCCATCCTTGGTTCTAGAGCTACCGAACACACTACCTTTGATGTCACTGACGTCGATGGAGTAGCTGTTAACGATGAAGTGGTCTTGTTAGGACGGCAAGGCGAACATGTCATCACCGGAAATGACATCGCGGATCATACGGGTGTGCCATTGATCGAACTATTGCCACGGATAGGGCGCCTTGCCCGTCGGGTTTATCACGGTTAAAGTGCCGTTGATGGTGACGTGACTCCGGTAGGTAGAGATAAAGAGTCATTTAGGAATTCGACAAACCGAGAACGCGTGTGGTCGGTATGAATGGCGGCCACCGCTTCAGCAGCGTCCGCGTCGCGCCTTTCGATCGCGGCCACGGTCTCTCGATGTTCACTAATGATCGACTCTATGAAAGCAAAGTAGTCAGATTGTGATCGGTAATAGCGCCCATTCAAGGTAAATCTCGCGATGCGCAACCCCTCAGATAGCAACCGACTATAGGCATCGGCTATGTGAAAGTTTCCGCAGGATGAGCCAATCGCCATGTGGAAATCACGGTTTGCGCGAACCATCCGATCACTGTCGCGGTTCTTTGCTGCCTTCTCAAAATCAATGGCCAATTGCTTTATCTGCACTAATCCCTCGTCGCTTCGACGAATAGCTGTCCAACGGGTTGCGGCACGCTGAATCAGATCAATGCCTTCAAGGTAATCTCTGATACGCGCTAAGTCAAGTGGCGCTACATTTGCGCTTCGATTTGGTTGCTGCACAACAAGACCTTCAGCAGCCAAATGAATAATGGCTTCGCGTACGGGAGTCCGTGAAACCCCAAACAACTTAACAATCGACGCTTCATCGATACTGGAACCAGGTGGCAAATCTAGAGAGAGGATACGAGAATGCAGTTCGTCATAGACACGCTTCCAACCCATGACCTTGACTGAATCAGCTTTTTCATTCAAAAGAGTTTTTGTAGCAGGATCAAATTTGGCCCGCCGATTAGAAATCCGCTTCGGTTTCAGACCAACTGATGACTCGATTGACGGTGGTGGGGGCGAGCTTTTCATTGAAATTTCGAAAACCAGGTAAACACTCAATTGTTAACAATGTCCAACTTTCTCAAGGGTTGTCAGAAGTCAGGACGGTTCACGAAAAGGGGATTTATAGCTTAATCGTGCCGGTGGTAGTCTATTACAGGATCGCGGCAGGCCTTGTCATGATCGCAGTTTCTTCACGAGATCTCACCGCGTAGTGAGTCAGGGGCTCGGATTCAGATTGACCGCCCTTTTAACGCTGCCCAGAAGCACAGGGGTACCAAACAAACCCACGAAGGGGGAGATGGAGCCGACAGTAGCCAGTACTGAGAGGCCGCTTTGCATGCTGGACTGGATACGCTCAACCGCGCGTCCGACACTCATGGAGACCCAGTCATTCAGGTCCACATGGCCCATCAGGCCGTCGTGCTTCTTGGTGGCTTGCACGCCAGCCTCGGCGATGAAGCGAAACGGGCTGTTCTTGTCGAGCTTGGCGCAGCCTTGTTCGACACTGCCAGCAGTCCAGAATTGTTCGGCCGCGACCTTGGCCTGGCGGCCTACCTTGGCTTGTTCAAGGAGTTTCACGATCAAGACATACCAGCTGCTGATGCTCATGACCAGCAGCAACAGCAAAACAGTTTTGGCCACACCGTCGGAGGTCTTCCACAAAGACTCAAGGCCGTAAGGGTTGTCGGTGGCCGCGTCAGCCTTCTTGGGGGCAGTGGCTTCAGCCGGGGCTGCTGCGGAGGCTGCAACCGCTTCAGCCGGAGCGGCTTGCGTCGCTGCAGGCACAGCAGCAGTTGTCTGCGCCACCGCAGGGACCAGGGTGACCAACAGTCCCAGTGCGCAAGCGCAGGACGTCATGATTCGAGCTAGCTTTGTTTGCACTGTGTTTCCTTTGTTAATAGTGACGAGCTCGGTAACCGATTTAGTGTGAGCTTGACGTCGGGTTATTGAGCTCGACAAGCAGTTCGCGCTGCGCCGCGCGAGCACGTTCGACTGAGGCTGCCTTCACGTGACCGAAGCCGCGGATCTGCTCAGGCAGTTGAGCCAGTTGTAGCCCAACTGCACAGGAATGTGCGTCTAGCCTTACAAGGACCACTTCGATGACAGTGCAGTACTCAACGATCAGCTCGCGCTCGATTCGGCGCTCTTCGGTGCGCCCAAAGATGTCAAGTGCACTCCCGCGCAGGAATTTCAGTTTAGCCAGCAAGCCCATCAAAAACATCGTAGAAGGACCGAAACACTTTTTGACGAGATGGCCCTGCGTATTTCTCTTCGACCAAAGCGGTGGCGCAAGGTTGAATTGCAGCTTCAGTTTGCCTTCAAACGCGACTCCCAGCGCAGCGCGGAATTCCGGGGCTATGAAGAGCCTCGCCACCTCGTACTCGTCCTTGTACGCCATAAGCTTGAATAGGTTCGTTGCCACTGCCATGGCCAGAGACTCGCCCAGACCTGCAGCACGTTCCACATCGCGCACCCGATGCACGAAGTCTTCGTAGCGTCTCGCATAGGCTGCGTCTTGATACTTCTTCAGATAATCGACGCGGTAGCGAACCAACGAATTGAAAGTTCTAGGCAGATGCGACACCGCAGTCACACCGGGATTGGCGACTCGCTTCACGGCCACCATATCAAGTGCCGCGTGGCGGCCCCAATTGAAGGCTGCCTGGTTCATTCTGACTGCTACGCCGTTCAGTTCAATGGCCTTTGAGAGCGAGTCCGCCGAAAGCGGAACGGCGCCACGCTGGAACGCTAAACCCAGCATGAACAGGTTAGCTGCGATTGCATCGCCCATCAGTGCTTTGGCCAGAGCGGTGGCGTCGACGAATTCGACGCGACCTTCCACGGCGTCGGTCAACAGCGTACGGATGTCTTCGGTGGGGAAGTTCCAGTCAGGGTAAATCGCGAACTGTCCCGGTGGCTGTTCGTGCGTGTTGACGATTACCTGCGTGCGCCCTGGTCGCGCCTTGGCGATAGCGTCGACCGCGCCCGCCGCGAGCATGTCACAGCCCAGAATCAGGTCCGCCTCACCGGTAGCGATGCGCTGCGCACGGATGCCTTCGGGTTGCAGGGCAAACCGCACGTGTGAAGTGACGGCACCATTTTTCTGCGACATACCGGTCATGTCCAGGACCGACACTGAAGTGGACCCCGGATTTAAGACAACGATTTAAGATGTCCTCAAGTCCAGGAAATCCAGAAAATGACCGAAATCAAGAAACGCAAAATTCACACATCGGAGTTCAAAGCGAAGGTGGGATTGGAGGCCTTGCGTAGCG
>CAITQH010000087.1 GCA_903894475.1 uncultured beta proteobacterium | reverse complement strand
GCTACCGAGCCCGGGATGACAGGCATGGTTGTCATTGCGGGCCCCGACCCGCAATCCATGGCTCGCGTGGCACTGGATCCCGGGTCGAGCCCGGGATGACAGCTACCGAGCCCGGGATGACAGGCATGGTTGTCATTGCGAGGGCGCAGCCCGTGGCAGTCGATAGCTGTAATTCAGAAGTGACTACACTTCGGATCTATGCCCTCCCCCATGATTTCTATTCTTGCCCCTGGTGGCCCGGTGGTGGCTGCCATTTGCGCACGTTTGCCGCAGGTCATGGCGATTTACGCGTTTGGCAGCCAGGTGCAGGGCACGGCAAGCGCTGCCAGCGATCTAGACTTGGCCGTGCTGGTAGCGGGTTACGCCGACCCCTTGGTTTTGTGGGACCTGGCGGGGAGTTTGACCGACGTGGCCGGTTGCGATGTTGATTTGCTCGACCTGCGGGCTGCCTCAACCGTGATGCAGTACCAGGTGATCAGCACTGGCCAGCGCCTGTGGGCAGCGGGTGTGGCAGCCGGTTTGTTTGAATGCTATGTGCTGAGCGAAAAAACTGCGCTCGACAGTGCTCGATCGCCCCTGATGGCGGACATTGCAAGACGTGGAGACGTTTATGGTCGATGACGTTCTGGTCAACAAAGCGGCCACGGTTGAACGCTGCGTGGCCAGGGCGCGCGGTAAGCACCCTATTCTTCCGTCACGGCTTCAGCATCCGACATTTCATGATCATGATCGGGTGATCAACTCTGTGAAGCAGGGGCCGGCCTCTATGGCGCGGCGATATTTGTCGGCAACCGGCTTGGGCACCTTGAGCTCTGCAGCGAGCTTGGCCCACGAGGAAACAGCCTCGTGAACCTCGCGAACGGTTTCTTGCCATTGGGCTAGTTGCAGGTCTTCGGCAATCTTGCGCAAGGCGGCCAATGTCGGCAGGCCTTCGCCGCAAGCTGCCGTGGTATGCTGGTTGTTGATGCCGCCACTAAAGGTCAGGTCGTAGGCCGGGGTAAGAGCCCAGCCTTTGTCGCCCCGCATGAATGCAAAGTTCTTGACGTGATCGTCTTTGTTGTGAGCCAGGACATTGAAGACCATCAATCTGAAGGCTTTGGCGACCTGCGTAACGTCCTTGGTGACGAACGACACGGCTTTCAGGAGCCCTGCATAGTCGATGCTGGGCGTGCGATGCGATATTTCAAGCATTCCACCAAGAGAGATGACGTGACGCTTGCTGTTGCCTACCCTGTCGAAGCGCTGAACGGCAAAAAAGTCTTCTTTCTTGCCGCGCACCAGCGCACTGATCAGCCTTGTTGGCGGCATTTCGATTTTTGCAGCCGCTGCCATTCTTGCGTAGGCCAGTTCAATTCGGCCCATGCTGGCAGGATCTGCTTTTTGTATCCTGAATTTCACAATCCAGTGGTCGAAGTTTTCGGGGATTTCCCCAAACCCTGACATGCAACGATCGCCATCGCGCTCGATGGCGATCGTTACCTTGGGACGGGCGCCGCCAGGTGAGCCGCCATGAAGGTAGAGGGCGCCAAGTACTTCGGTTGCCGCACCTTCTTGAACAAGCATGGCGTCTTCCGCCAGACTTTCCAATGAGGGCGCAGACGGTGCAGCCATGTCTGCCATCGCCGGGCGAAACTCCAGAGCGCCCATGGCCCGGTTGCCTATGTAGGCGAGTCGGTCAAGAGGCGATATTTGGTGAGGGTCCCAGTCAAGCTTTTTTTTCATGGCGCGGTCCATGAGCAAGAGGCCCCAGCCATCGGGCAAGGCGTCGTTGAATACGCCATGCAGGCCGTTGAACAGGGGGTCTTTGGGCTTGAACGCACCGAGCTTCAAATCGAACTGTTTCATTGGAGAAAGACCGAAGCCTGACTTGATCCAGCCGGGGTCGTATTCAAACCAGATTTCGCCACGATCGCTTTTGGCCAAGCCGCCAACCCGACGTCCACTCGCAAGCACATCCAGTTTGGATGCGTGCTTTATGGTTTTGAAATGGTTCATCCGCGCCCCCTTGCCCTTGGCTTTTTCGTTACATCTTCAAGCGAAACCCTCTGCTCGGGTGCGAAGGCTTGCTCAAAATACTCCATGCATCCCAAGGCGCTTGCCATGTTGAGCAGCGACGCAAAGGAAACCTCTCCAGTGCTCTCAAATCTTTTGATGGATGCCTCTGTGACACCCGATTTTTCGGCCAATGTTTT
>CAITQH010000086.1 GCA_903894475.1 uncultured beta proteobacterium | reverse complement strand
GGGGGACCGATGCTCAAACAGCGTGTAATCACCGCAGTTGTGATGCTTTTGATCTTGCTGCCAGCTCTGTTTTACAGGACAGCATTTCCATTTTGCATGATTGCCATGGCGCTCATTGGTGTTGCCGCCTGGGAGTGGGCGCGGCTCAATGGCTACAGTCAGGTTCGCTCATTGCTGTCAGGACTGCTCTGCCTGCTTCTGTGCGCTGCGAGTTGGTGGCTCGGCATGCTGGACCAGTCTTTGACCCTGTTATGGCTATCTGCCGGAATCTGCTGGATCATCGCTGGCGCTTGGGTCTTGCACCAGGGTGTGGCTGCATGGGCCGGGCACTCGCGCTCTCTGCGCCAGATTGCGGGCCTGATCGCATTGTGGCTGGCCTGGCTGGCAGTGGCCCAGGCCAGGACCGTAGGGGTCAATTTTCTGCTCTCCATTTTGTTGTTGGTGTGGGTTGCTGACATCTTTGCCTACTTTGCAGGTCGTGCACTGGGCGGTCGGTTCAGTCGCGGAAAACTGGCGCCCAGCATCAGTCCTGGCAAGAGTTGGGAGGGCGTTTGGGGTGGCATGATCGGGGTGCTTGTTTTGGCGTTCGCCTGGCAGGTGGCTGACAGGGTCTTTGTCGCCGCTGTTCCCAGTCTGTTCAGTCACCTTGGCAGTCGCAGTACCTGGCTGTTGCTGGTGTGTGTTTTGTTCCTTGCTGCGATGAGCGTGCTCGGAGATCTGTTCGAGTCGCTGGTCAAACGCAGTGCCGGCGTGAAAGACAGCAGTGGTTTGCTGCCAGGTCATGGCGGCGTGCTGGATCGGGTCGATGCACTGTTGCCGACGCTACCTTTGGCGATGATGCTTTACTCTGTCTGAAGGCAAAGATGACTGATCTAGCTGCGGGGTCGAAGAAGCGCGTCGTCATATTGGGTTCGACCGGATCGATCGGCGCCAATACCCTGAATGTGATCGCTCGGCATCCGCAACGGTTCGAAGTGTTTGCCCTGAGCGCTGACACTTCGGTTGACCTGTTGTTGCATCAGTGTGTCGAGTTCAAACCGGTTTTTGCTGTCATGGCCAGCGAGCCGCACGGGCGCGATCTGGAGCAGAAGTGTCGCAGCCTGAACCTGGACACACGGGTTCTGTGGGGTGCTCAGGCGATCACCATGATTGCGCAGCACGAACTGGCGGACGTCGTGATGGCTGCCATTGTCGGAGCCGCCGGACTGGCATCCTGTCTCGCCGCAGCGCGCGCTGGCAAGCGATTGCTGCTGGCGAACAAAGAAGCGCTGGTGGTCGGCGGCGACTTCTTTATGCAGGCTGTGGCACTCGGTGGAGCCAAACTGCTACCGATTGACAGCGAGCATTCGGCCATCTTTCAGTCCTTGCCGGATGACTGCGCCGCCTGGCCAACTCAAATTGACAAGATCATTCTTACGGCCTCGGGTGGGCCGTTTCGACTCTCCGACCCGCTCGCGCTTCGTGATGTGACGCCGCAGCAGGCTTGTGCTCACCCCAACTGGGTTATGGGACGAAAGATTTCTGTTGACTCCGCGACCATGATGAACAAAGCGCTGGAGGTCATCGAGGCGCGTTTCCTGTTTGGCGTCAAACCCGAGCAGATTGAGGTCGTGATTCACCCGCAGAGCGTTATCCATTCCATGGTGCAGTACAAGGATAACTCGGTGGTGGCTCAACTCGGTACGCCCGACATGAAGGTTCCGATCGCTTATGGGCTTTCCTGGCCGGATCGAATGCAGTCAGGAGCAGCTTCCCTCGATTTCGGAGCCATGCCAGCCATGACGTTCGAGTCGCTGGATTCGAACCGGCACGAGCAGCGCTTTCCCGGATTGAAGCTTGCTTGGTCGGTGTTGAATGCACCTGCCGGTACTACGGCTGTCCTGAATGCTGCCAATGAAATTGGTGTAGCGGCGTTCCTGGATGGACAAATCCGCTTTGATCAGATTCACGCTGTCAACCTTGCAACCCTGGAGTCTGCTAGCGCCACCGGACCGCAGTCGCTTGAGGACTTGTTGGCCCTGGATGAGCAGTCGCGTCGAGCGGCCAGACAGGCCATCATGCGTCTCCCGAATGGATGACCTCACCTGGTTGCAGGCATGTTGACTCTGGTCTGGTTTGCGCTCGCCCTTGGATTGCTGATTGCAGTGCATGAGTTTGGGCACTACGGGGTGGCAGTCCTCTGCGGCGTCAGGATCCTGCGTTTTTCGGTTGGATTTGGCAAGCCGCTGATTCGTTGGCAAGGCAAAGGATCGTCTACCGAATTTGTGCTCTGCGCCTTCCCACTTGGGGGTTACGTGAAGATGCTCGACGAGCGCGAGACTCTGGTTCCCATCGAGGAGCGGCATCTGGCATTCAACGTTCAACCCTTGCTGGCACGCGTCGCCATTGTCTTGGCTGGACCGACTGCCAACCTGGTTTTGGCCGTCTTGTTGTACGCCGTGGTCAATTGGAGTGGCGTGCAACTGCCGGCGGCGACCCTGGCCAGCCCGGAGAGCGGGTCTATCGCCGCACGCGCCGGATTGACGGGGGGTGAAAGGGTTGTGCGCGCCGGGTTTGTTGGGGCCGAGTTGCAAGATGTTCGCTCGTTTGAGGAGGTTCACTGGTTGCTGACACGCGCGGCTCTCGAAAAGCAGGACCTGCGTCTGCAGCTGACCGAGGCGGCGCGGGGGCGGCGCGGTGAAGTTCTGCTTCAGTTGAGTGCAGTCGATTCGAGCGAGGTCAATACAGATATGTTCCGGCAAATTGGTCTGCTTGGCCCGTTTAGCCGGCCGGTCATGGGTGGCATCACGGCCGGCGCAGCGGCCGACAAAGCGGGTTTGCGCAATGGAGATGTCGTGCGCCAGATCGACTTGGTGGCAGTGTTGGATGGGCGGCAATTGCGTCAGCTCATCCGGGCGTCGGGGGTCGACGCTGGCGCCGTGCCATCTCAATGGAAGATCGAGCGCGATGGCGTCGAGCTCGTCATCTTGGTCAAACCTGAGCGACAGCTTGAGGGTGGCCTCTGGATTGGAAAAGTTGGGGCCTACGTGGGTGCTGCGCCTGAAATGGTGCTTGTCCAGTATGGTCCGCTGGATGGTTTGTGGCGTGCCATCATCCGTAGCAGCGATGTCTGCCTGTTGACGATCAAAATGATGGGGAAGATGTTGCTGGGCGATGCCTCCCTCAAGAATCTGAGTGGTCCGTTGACCATAGCCGATTACGCCGGCAAGTCCGCCAGCCTGGGATGGACTCAGTATCTATTGTTTCTTGCCTTGATCAGTGTGAGTTTGGGGGTTTTGAACCTGCTGCCGCTGCCGCTGCTCGACGGTGGTCACCTGATGTATTATCTTTGGGAGTGGATTACGGGCAAACCTGTCTCCGACGTGTCGATGGAGCGTCTGCAGCGGGGTGGCTTCGTGTTTCTGTTGGTCTTGATGTCAATTGCGATTTTCAACGATATCAACCGACTGTTTGGCTAAACGTCTGGTGTTGATTGTTCAGCACTGGTTTGACTATTCAATATTAAAAATGCAATTCAATCGCTTCTATCCGCGCGCTGTATCGACTGCGGCCTGTTTGACTTTCGTGGTGAGCACGGCGTGGGCCGTTAACCCTTTTACGGTGCGCGATATTCGCATTGAAGGTTTGCAGCGTGTCGAGCCGGGAACCATTTTTGTATCGCTGCCGGTTCGAGTTGGAGATGTTTACAACGACGAAAAGGGTACTTCGGCTATCCGTGCGCTTTTTGATCTGGGTTTGTTCAAGGATGTGCGAATTGAAGTCAGCGGCGACGTGCTCGTGATTCTGGTGGAGGAGCGGCCCACGATTGCTGACGTGGACTTCGTTGGAACCAAGGAATTTGACAAGGATGTCCTAAAGAAGGCGCTCAGGGATGTCGGCCTGGCTGATGGCAGACCCTTTGACAAGGCGCAGCTCGATCGCGCCGAGCAGGAACTCAAGCGCCAATACATCAATCGCAGCCTTTATGCCGCAGAAGTAGTGTCAACCGTCACACCCGCGGAGCGCAATCGGGTTAACCTGACTTTTACAGTGGTTGAGGGAGATCCAGCCAAAATCAGTGAAATCCGGATCGTCGGCAACCAGGTGTTTGGCGAGTCAACGCTTCGTAGTCTGTTTGACCTTGATACCGGAGGCTGGCTGAGCTGGTACACCAAGTCAGACCGCTATTCACGTGCCAAACTCAATGCCGACATCGAAACCCTTCGTTCCTACTATCTGACACGTGGCTACATTGAGTTCAAGGTGGATTCGACTCAGGTTGCCATACTGCCCAACAAGACGGACATTGCAATCACTATCAATGTCACCGAGGGAGATCGCTTTATCGTCAGCGGTGTCAAGCTCGAAGGTAATTTTCTGGGCAGAGAGGATGAATTCAAGTCGCTGGTAACGATTCAGCCGGGCCAGGCCTACAACGCCGATGAAGTGGTCAGGACAACCAAGGCCTTCACCGACTATTTCGGAAATTTTGGTTTTGCTTTTGCACGGGTCATTGCGCGTCCGGAAATCGATCGAGTGAACAACCGCGTGGTCCTGGTCATGCAGGCCGACCCTTCGCGGCGTGCCTATGTGCGCAGGATCAATGTGGTGGGTAACAGTCGGACGCGTGACGTCGTCGTGCGTCGCGAATTTCGGCAATTTGAGGCCTCATGGTATGACGGCGAAAAGATCCGCCTGTCGCGTGACCGGGTCGATCGCCTGGGCTACTTCAAGGAAGTTGGAATCGAGACCCAGGAAGTAGCCGGCTCGCCCGACCAGGTGGACTTGACCATCAATGTGGTTGACAAACCCACCGGCAGTCTGAGCCTTGGAGCTGGTTTCTCGAGTGCCGACGGCCTGGGACTCTCGTTTGGTCTGAAACAGGACAACGCATTTGGTTCCGGCAACTCTCTTGGTGTGCAAATCAATACCAGCAAGATTAATCGGGTCATCGTGTTCAATACGACGGATCCCTACTTTACGCAGGACGGCGTTTCACGGACCATTGATCTGTACCACAAGTCAAGCAGCCCTTACCAGGACCAAAGTTACTATCAGCTCGTGTCGACCGGTGGAAGTCTGCGTTTCGGCGTGCCCTTTACCGAGATCGATACGGTCTATTTCGGTGCCGGGGTAGAGAAGACGACCATCGTGCCGGGTACGGCCTTGCCAACTTCCTATATGGCGTATGCCAATCAGTATGGTTACGAGAGTATGTCGGTGCCATTTACCGCCGGTTGGGCGCGCGACAGCCGGGACAGCGCACTTTCTCCTAATTCCGGCCGCTTCCAGCGTGCCTATGCCGAGTGGTCAGCCGCAGGCGATGCTCGCTACCTGCGGACCACTTACCAGTATCAGCAGTTTATTCCCCTGAACAAGCAGTTCACGGTTGCCTTTAATGGCGAAGTGGGTTGGGGGATGGCGCCCGGAGATCGTTCCTTTCCCGTGTTCAAGAAGTTTTTCGGCGGGGGCCTGGGGTCAGTGCGTGGTTTCGAGCAGGGCAGCCTGGGTCCACAGGACGCAAGCGGCGTGGCGGTGGGCGGGTCCAGCAAACTCAATCTGAACCTGGAGTTGTTGTCGCCCTTCCCGGGATCGGGAAATGACCGGACCTTGAGAATGTACGCTTTTGCCGACGTCGGCGGCGTGGCCGGTCCCGATGGTGTCAATCCGGATGCGAACAGCCTGCGGGCGTCGGTTGGCGTGGGTGTCAGCTGGATCTCGCCAATGGGTCCCTTGCGACTGGCATTTGCCAAGCCGATCAAGAAGTTTGATGGCGATAAAATACAAAACATGCAATTTCAGATTGGGACGAATTTCTAATGAACGATTTATTACGTCGATGCGCCGCCGGCATGTTGTTCGGTGGTTTGCTGGTCTTGGCGCCGGTTCAGGCGCAGGAGTTTCGAATCGGATTCGTCAGTACCGATCGTATTTTCAAGGAGGCAAGTACTGCCAAGGCAGCGCAGGCCAAATTGGAGCAGGAGTTTTCCAAGCGTGAAAAGGACATCGTTGATCTGACCACTACCATGAAGGCGATGGTGGACAAATTCGAGCGCGAAGGGCCGACCTTGCCGGAAGGGCAAAAGACAGTTCGTCAAAAGCAGTTGCTCGACCAGGATCGGGAGTTGCAGCGCAAGCGCCGGGAATTTCAGGAAGATCTGACCTCCAGAAAGAATGAAGAACTGCAGCAGGTTCTGGAACGCGCCAACAGGGTGGTCAAACAGGTTGCTGAAGCCGAAAAGTACGACCTAGTCCTGCAAGAAGCGGTGTATGTCAATCCAAAGCACGACATCACTGACAAGGTCATCAAATCCTTGAATGCGGGTGGCGTCAAGTAATACACCCGAGGCATGTAAACAGTGGGCTTGAGTCTGGGTTCGATTGTTGATGCACTCGGCGGGGAACTCCATGGTGACCGTGCCCTTTTGATCGAAGGCTTGGCGACGCTGGAGAAAGCAGGCCCAGGTGACTTGAGTTTTCTGAGCAACGTACGCTATCAGAATCAACTGGCGCCGTCCAAAGCAGCTTGCGTGATAGTGAATCCGCAAATGCAGGCAGGTGCCGTGCAGCGCGGCTCCTGCATCGTTGCGGACGAGCCTTATCTGTATTTTGCACGCCTCACCCAACTCTGGAAGAAGAGCACGGAACAGCCGGTGCTGGCGCGACAGCATCCAAGCGCGGTCATCGACCCGCAGGCCTACGTTCATCCAAGTGCTCGCATTGGTGCTTTGTGCGTGATCGAGCGGGGCGCTCGAATCGGCGCTGATACCGAACTGAAGTCACGCGTTACCGTCGGTGAGGGTTGCGTCGTCGGTCAACGATGTCTGCTGCATCCGGGTGTTGTGATTGGTGCCGATGGCTTTGGCTTCGCACCGCATGCCGGTGGCTGGGAAAAGATCGAACAGTTGGGAGCCGTAAGGATCGGTGATGATGTTGAGATTGGTGCCAATACCTGTATCGACCGCGGTGCGCTGCAGGACACCGTCATCGAAGATGGTGTCAAGCTCGATAACCTGATCCAGATTGGCCACAACGTGCGGGTTGGCAAAAACACGGCCATGGCTGGTTGCGTTGGAGTCGCTGGAAGCGCCACCATTGGTGCAAACTGCACCATTGGTGGTGGTGCGGTCGTTCTCGGGCACCTTGTGCTGGCGGACGGCGTCAACATTTCAGCGGCCAGCGTCGTGACGCGATCGATCCGCAAGGCTGGACACTACACGGGTATCTTCCCGATTGACGACAATGCTGCCTGGGAGAAGAACGCGGCTTCACTAAAGCAGTTGCACGGTTTGCGCGACCGTATCCGGGCCCTGGAAGAAAACACAAAGAAATGAACCTTGAGTCATACCAAGCATGATGGACATCCACAAAATTCTCAAACAATTGCCTCATCGCTATCCCTTCTTGCTGGTTGATCGGGTTCTCGAGATCGACAAGGGCAAGAGCATCAGGGCGCTGAAGAACGTCACCATCAATGAGCCGTTTTTTGAAGGACATTTCCCGAATCGTCCTGTCATGCCCGGCGTGCTGATGCTGGAGGCACTGGCCCAGGCGTCAGCTCTGCTGTCGTTTGATGCACTGGACGCTCTGCCGGACGATCAGATGATTTACTACTTTGCCGGGATGGAGGGGGTGCGCTTTCGGCGTCCAGTGGAGCCCGGAGACCAACTGATTCTGGAGGCGCAAATATTGCGCATGAAGTCGGGTATCTTCAAATTCAAGACGCGCGCGTTGGTCGGCACCGACATTGCCGTGGAGGCAGAGCTGACCTGCGCCATGCGCTCCATCAAATAAGGGGTGTGGCATGACCGCGATTCATGCAACGGCCATCGTTGACGCAGGCGCCGAGCTTGACGAGTCTGTCAGCGTCGGCGCCTACACGCTGATCGGTCCGCACGTCAAGATTGGTGCCGGCACGATTGTCGGAGCACATTGTGTGCTGGAGGGGCATACCACTATCGGGTGTGACAACCGGATTTTTCAATTTAATTCCATCGGCGCCATTCCGCAGGACAAGAAGTACCGGGGTGAGCCCTGTGGACTGCTGATTGGCGCGCGCAACACGATTCGGGAGTTTTGCACCTTCAATATCGGATCTCCCGGCGATCTTGGCGTGACGAAAATCGGTGACGACAACTGGATCATGGCGTACACGCATGTGGCCCACGACTGCCAGATCGAGAACCATACAACGCTGGCCAACAACACCACACTGGGGGGGCATGTGCATTTGGGGGAGTGGGTGACGATTGGCGGACTTACCGGCATTCATCAATTTGTGAAGGTTGGCGCCCACGCCATGGTCGGATTTGCCAGTGCCGTAGCGCAGGATGTGCCGCCCTTCATGCTGGTCGATGGCAACCCGCTTGCAGTGCGGGGCGTCAACAGCATTGGCCTGCGTCGACGCGACTTCGCTTCGGAGCGCGTGGCTGTGATCAAGTCCATGCACAAGGCACTCTACCGCGAAGACCTGACGCTGCAACTGGCGCGCCAGCGCATTGCAGAGTTGCCGAAGAAGCACGCCGAATCTTTGGCAGATGTCCAAATGATGCTCTCGTTCCTGGAGCAATCGTCGCCACAGCGCGGGATCGTGCGTTGACATGAAGTTCGGCCTGGTCGCCGGCGAAGCCTCGGGTGACTTGCTGGCTGCCTTGTTACTGGACGGATTGCGTCAACGCTGGCCTGACTTGAGTGCAGTCGGCATTGGTGGACCCCAAATGGCTGGTCGCGGATTTGAGGCGTGGTGGCCACACCATAAGCTGTCGGTGCATGGCTATGGCTGGGAGGTGTTGCGACGCTACCGGGAAATTGTCGGCATTCGGGAACAACTCAAGGCTCGCCTGCTGCACCATCGGCCGGATTTGTTCATCGGTGTCGATGCCCCGGATTTCAACCTTGACCTCGAAGCTGCCCTGAAGGCCAAGGGCATCAAGGCGGTGCACTTTGTTTCGCCATCGGTCTGGGCCTGGCGTCCCGAGCGAATCGAAAAGATCCGTCGCAGCGTCGACCATGTTCTGTGCATCTTTCCATTTGAGCCTGCGCTGCTGGCGCGGCACGGGATTGCGGCCACTTATGTAGGTCACCCGTTGGCCAGTGTGATCCCGATCGAGCCTGATCGAGCCGCAGCACGCCGGGCCTTGGGGTTTACCGAGGCCGAGCAGGTGGTGGCCATTCTTCCTGGTAGTCGCCAATCGGAAATCAGTCACCTGGCGGGCCGGTTTTTCAAGGCCGCGCTGCAAATGCAGCAGGAGCGCCCGGCCATTCAGTTTGTCGTCCCTGCGGCGCCCGGCCTGAAAGCGGAAATTGAACAGGCTGCGCATCACAGTGCGCTGACGCGCAATCTGCGGATCATCGAGGGGCAGGCCCACAGCGTCCTGGCGGCCTGCGACGTCACTCTCATCGCCAGCGGCACCGCTACGCTGGAGGCTGCCCTCTTCAAGCGCCCCATGGTGATCGCTTACCACATGGCCTGGTGGTCATGGCAAATCATGCGGCGCAAGAAATTGCAGCCCTGGGTGGGTCTGCCCAATATCCTGTGTGAGGACTTTGTTGTGCCGGAGCTATTGCAGGAGGCCGCCACGCCACTGGCGCTGTCCGAGGCAGTGTTGGCGTGGCTAGATGCTCCCCAGAGGCTTGTCAAACTGCAGCAACGGTTTTTGCGGTTGCATCAGCAACTCCGGCGCAACACCCCTGAACTGGCCAGTCATGCGATCGAGCAAGTACTTCAAAGCTGAACAAGCCTCCCTGAATTGGGACATTCCCGGTCTCATGGCAGGCGTTGACGAGGCTGGTCGAGGCCCGCTTGCCGGTCCGGTGGTGGCTGCCGCCGTGATTCTGGACGATTGTCAACCGATCATGGGCTTGGCAGATTCCAAGACCCTGACTGCCTTGCGTCGTGAAAAACTGTTTGATGAAATTCGTGCCAAGGCGCTGTGCTGTTCGATCGCCGAGGCCAGCGTCGAGGAAATCGAACAGTTCAACATCCTGCAGGCAACCCTGCTGGCGATGCGCCGCGCTGTCGATGGTTTGCGTCTCAAGCCGGTCAAGGTGCTGGTGGATGGCAATCGGCTGCCGCTGCTCGATATGCTCGGGGAGGCGATCATCAAAGGCGACAGTCTGGTGCCGGCCATTTCGGCGGCATCCATCCTGGCCAAGGTGCAGCGTGATCGCTGGTGTGTTGAGTACGACCTGCAGTTCCCTCAGTACGGCTTTGCCAAGCACAAAGGCTATGGCACGGCCGAGCATCTGGAGGCCCTGCGGCTTCACGGGGCCTGTCCGCAGCATCGAAAGACCTTCCGACCGGTGGCTGAGGTCATGAGATGATCTCGGCGCCCTTCCAACTCATCAGCTCGCGTGATAACGCGTTCCTGAAAGACCTGCGGCGCTTGTCTCAGGACAGCACGGCCTATCGGAAACAGGGTAGATTTTGGGTTGAGGGAGAGCACTTGTGTGGCGCCGCGCTAGCGCGCGGTGTCAAACCCGTTATTGCCATTTTTTCCGAGTCCTTTTGGGCTGCGGCGTCGTCCGCATGGACCCAGGCAGCCGGCAAGAACATTGTCATTGCTGACACCTTGTTCGCCGACATCGGGGTTCTCGAGTCGCCCGCCAGCATCGGCTTTGTGTTTGAAATGCCGACGCTCAGGCTCATGCAGCCAAACGTCAGTTCGGTCATTCTTGATCGGGTTCAGGACGCCGGCAATGTTGGATCCATTTTGCGCAGTGCATCGGCTTTCGGATTCACGCAGATCATTGCCCTGAAGGGGACTGCTGCCTTGTGGAGTCCGAAGGTTTTGCGCGCGGGCATGGGAGCCCACTGGGGCTTGCATCTGATCGAGGCGGTCGAGCATGCGCAGGTTTCGAGCTTGACAGTGCCCATCATCGTCACCAGTTCGCATCGGGGTGAGGACCTGCATCAAGCCCAGCATGGCAAGTCGCTGCCAATGCCTTGTGCCTGGGTGCTGGGGCACGAAGGGCAGGGCGTTGGCGCTGAACTTGAAGCGATGGCCAGTCTGCATGTTCGCATTGCGCAGCCCGGCGGCGAAGAGTCGCTCAACGTCGCCGCAGCGGCAGCCATATGCCTGCATGCCTGTGCGACTGGACACCTGTCCACACAGCGGCCTCAGCTATAATAGGACGCTTCATCGCACGCTGTACGCCCAGAGCCTTCTCAAGCCAAATCCCTTAATTAAGCAAGCCAAGAGTCAAGGCTTGAGCACGTTTGGGCGTACCCGAAAACCCATCCGGAGAACCCAGTGCTTTTGTCTTTACAGGGAAACCATCCCCCCGCCATTCTGGCGCTTGCAGACGGCACGGTGTTTGTCGGAAATTCCATAGGAGCCGCTGGCTCAACGGTTGGCGAGGTGGTGTTCAACACCGCCATGACCGGCTACCAGGAAATTCTGACTGACCCGAGTTATTGTCAGCAAATTGTGACACTGACCTACCCCCATATAGGCAGCTATGGGATCAACCAGCAAGATGTCGAAGCGGCCAAAGTGCACTCCGCAGGTTTGATCATCCGGGACCTGCCCTTGGTGGCATCCAATTTTCGCTCCAGCATGACGCTATCACAGTACCTTGTGCAGGAGAACACGGTCGCGATCACCAATCTGGATACGCGCCAACTGACCCGCCATCTGCGTACCCATGGCGCGCAAAACGGCTGCATTCTGACTTTGAGCGCAGGGCAAAGTATCACCCAAACTGTCGTTGACCGTGCCCTGGCAATGGCGCAAGCGGCCCCCAGCATGGCTGGCACTGATCTGGCGAAAGTGGTCTCGACCAAGGCAAGCTACGAGTGGACGCAGACTGAATGGCGGTTGGCGCATCCGCAGGCCCAGGGCAGAGCTGGCTTTGGCAGCCAGACAGACAGCCGGTTCCACGTCGTGGCCTATGACTTTGGAGTCAAGTTCAATATCCTTCGCATGCTGACCGCACGAGCGTGCCGAGTCACGGTGCTACCGGCCCAGACATGCGCGGCGCAAGTACTTGCACATAAGCCGGACGGCATCTTCCTGAGTAATGGTCCGGGTGATCCACAGCCTTGCGATTACGCCATCGCAGCCGCCGCGGAACTGATGGATGCTGGCATACCGACCTTCGGCATTTGCCTGGGTCACCAGATCATGGCGTTGGCCAGCGGCGCGAAGACCTTCAAAATGAAATTCGGTCATCATGGTGCCAACCATCCGGTCAAGGACCTCGACAACGGGCGCGTCAGCATCACCAGTCAGAACCATGGATTTGCGGTGGACGAGAAGACATTGCCAGCTAATTTGCGCGCTACCCACATCAGTTTGTTTGACGGCACGCTGCAGGGGCTGGAACGTACTGATCGACCGGCCTTCTCGTTCCAGGGGCATCCGGAGGCTTCGCCAGGACCGCACGATATTGCCTATCTGTTTGACCGCTTCACTGCGTTAATGGACAAGGCGCAGGAGAAGAAGAATGCCTAAGCGCACAGACATCAAGTCGATCCTCATCATTGGGGCAGGGCCGATCATCATTGGCCAGGCCTGCGAGTTCGATTATTCAGGCGTGCAGGCCTGCAAGGCTTTGCGTGAAGAAGGCTACAAGGTCATCCTGATCAACAGCAACCCAGCCACCATCATGACGGATCCAGCGACGGCGGATGTGACGTACATCGAGCCGATCACCTGGCAGACTGTAGAGAAGATCATTGCCAAGGAGCGCCCCGACGCCATTTTGCCGACCATGGGGGGGCAGACTGCTCTCAATTGCGCGCTCGACTTGTGGCACCAGGGCGTGCTGGAGCGCTACCAGGTTGAATTGATTGGCGCCAGCCCAGAGGCCATCGACAAGGCAGAAGATCGCTTGAAGTTCAAGGACGCCATGACCAGGATCGGGCTCTCCTCAGCCCGCTCTGGCATTGCTCATTCGCTGCAAGAGGCTTGGACGGTGCAAAAAACGGTGGGATTCCCGACTGTGATTCGACCCAGTTTCACGCTCGGTGGAACGGGCGGGGGCATCGCCTACAACGCTGAAGAGTTTGAAGTCATATGCAAGCGCGGTCTGGAAGCGTCGCCGACCAATGAACTCTTGATTGAAGAGTCACTTCTGGGCTGGAAAGAGTTCGAGATGGAGGTGGTGCGCGACAAGGCGGACAACTGCATCATCATCTGCTCGATCGAAAATCTGGACCCAATGGGTGTCCACACGGGGGACTCGATCACCGTTGCGCCGGCGCAGACGCTGAGCGACAAGGAATACCAGATTCTGCGCAACGCCAGTCTGGCTGTATTGCGCGAGATCGGAGTCGATACGGGCGGCTCCAACGTGCAGTTTGCGATCAATCCCGAGAACGGACGCATGATCGTCATCGAGATGAATCCGCGCGTCTCACGCTCGTCTGCTCTGGCCTCCAAGGCAACCGGATTTCCGATCGCCAAGGTGGCCGCCAAGTTGGCCGTGGGCTACACACTGGATGAGTTGCGCAACGAGATCACTGGCGGTGCCACACCAGCGAGTTTTGAGCCGAGTATCGACTACGTGGTCACCAAGATCCCGCGTTTCGCCTTTGAAAAGTTCCCGGCAGCCGACAGCCGTCTGACAACACAGATGAAGTCAGTGGGGGAAGTCATGGCCATAGGTCGTACCTTTCAGGAGTCGTTTCAAAAGGCGCTGCGAGGCCTGGAAGTCGGCGTTGACGGAATGAACGAGAAGACTCAGGACCGCGAATTGCTGGAGAAGGAACTGGGTGAGCCGGGTCCGGACCGGATCTGGTACGTTGGCGACGCCTTCGCCGCCGGTTGGAGTGTTGACGAAGTGTTTGCCCTGACACGGATTGACCGCTGGTTCCTCGTCCAGATTGAGCAGATTGTCAAAATTGAACTGGAAATTGAACGTTTGCCGGTGCCCCAAGGCGGCAGTGCTCTGGACGGCATCGATGCGTCAACGCTTCGTGCCTTGAAACAAAAGGGCTTTTCTGATCGTCGCCTGGCGCGCCAGTTCAAGACCACGGACACTGCCATTCGGGAAAAGCGCCGCGCTCTGGGTGTGCGCCCGGTTTACAAACGCGTTGACACCTGCGCCGCCGAGTTTTCCACCAATACGGCTTATATGTATTCGACCTACGAGGCCGAGGGATCGGAATGTGAGGCTGCGCCGACCGAGAGAAAGAAGATCATGGTGCTCGGCGGTGGTCCGAACCGAATCGGCCAGGGCATCGAGTTTGACTACTGCTGCGTGCACGCCGCGCTGGCGCTGCGCGAGGATGGCTACGAGACCATCATGGTCAACTGCAATCCGGAGACCGTATCGACCGATTACGACACGTCGGATCGCCTCTATTTTCGAACCGCTCACGCTGGAAGATGTGCTTGAGATCGTCGACAAAGAAAAGCCCCTGGGCGTGATCGTGCAGTACGGTGGTCAGACCCCCTTGAAACTCGCGCTTGATCTGGAGGCCAATGGCGTACCCATCATCGGCACTTCCCCGGACATGATTGACGCGGCAGAAGACCGCGAACGCTTTCAGAAACTGCTCCATACCCTGGGTCTGCGCCAGCCGTCCAATGCAACCGCACGGACTGAGTCAGAAGCGCTTGAAAAGGCGGCGGCCCTCGGTTACCCGCTGGTAGTGCGCCCCAGTTACGTGCTGGGTGGTCGTGCAATGGAGATCGTGCACGAGCAGCGCGATCTGGAGCGCTACATGCGAGAAGCCGTCAAGGTCAGCCACGACTCGCCGGTGCTGCTCGACCGATTTCTCAATGACGCCATCGAGTGCGATGTGGACTGCTTGCGCGACGCCGGTTCGCCAACCGAAGCTGGGCGCACGTTCATTGGTGGCGTCATGGAACACATCGAACAGGCCGGTGTGCACAGTGGAGACTCGGCCTGTTCACTGCCACCCTACAGCCTGTCGGGCGCAACGGTGACCGAGATCAAGCGTCAGACTGCTGCCATGGCATGTGCACTCAATGTGGTCGGTTTGATGAATGTGCAGTTTGCGATTCAAAACATAGATGGCAAAGATGTGATTTACGTGCTCGAAGTGAATCCGCGGGCTTCGCGCACCGTGCCTTTTGTATCCAAAGCCACAGGAATTCAACTCGCCAAAGTGGCCGCGCGTTGCATGGTCGGGCAGTCACTGGCATCACAGGGAATCGGCGTCGAGGTGACCCCACCGTATTTCAGCGTCAAGGAGGCGGTCTTTCCTTTCGTGAAGTTTCCCGGCGTGGACACGATTCTCGGGCCGGAGATGAAATCGACCGGTGAGGTGATGGGTGTGGGCAAGACCTTTGGTGAAGCGTTTGTCAAGTCCCAGATTGGAGCCGGTACCAAGTTGCCCAGGCCCTCAGCAATTCAGGGCGAGTCTTCTGGCAAAGTCTTTATTTCTGTGAAGGGCACCGACAAACCGCGCGCCATTGAGGTCGCTCGTGCCTTGTCGGAGATGGGCTTTGCGGTGCTGGCAACCAAAGGGACGGCGGCTTCCATTAACGCCGCAGGTGTCTCCTGCACCAGCGTGAACAAGGTGACAGAGGGGCGCCCGCACATTGTGGACATGATCAAGAACAACGAAATCGTGATGGTCATTCACACAGTGGAGGAGCGCCGCAACGCCATTGCAGACTCCCGGCAGATTCGCACCTCGGCCTTGCTGGCGCGGGTGACCACCTTTACCACCATTGCCGGCGCCGAAGCTGCCGTGCAGGGTATGGCGCATGTGGATCATCTGGACGTGATCTCGGTGCAGGAGATGCACGCGCAATTGACAACTGCTTGATTTTTCACCGACATTCACTGCATAATCAGAGCCTACCGCCGGACGGCAACGTTCGGCGGTTTCCTTTTGTGCAATCCATAACGGAGCAGCAAGTGGCTACCATACCCATTACCAAACGCGGTGCTGAAAAGCTCAAGGCTGAGTTGCAAAAACTCAAGACGATTGATCGCCCTTGGGTGATCAATGCGATCGCCGAGGCACGCGCGCAGGGCGATCTGAGTGAGAACGCCGAGTACGAGGTCGCCAAGGACCGCCAGGGTTTCATCGAAGGCCGGATCCAGGAAGTGGAGGGCAAGCTATCTGCCAGTCAGATCATTGACCCCTCCGAGCTCAATGCCGGGGGGCGCGTGGTATTTGGTGCGACCGTGACCCTGGAAGATGAAGCATCAGGAACGAAGGTGACTTACCAGATCGTCGGTGAAGATGAGGCCGACATCAAACTTGGACTGATCAACATCGGCAGTCCGATTGCTCGCGCCTTGATTGGCAAGGAGGAGGGCGATAGCGTTGAAGTGCAGGCACCGGGCGGCGCCCGGCACTATGAGGTGGTGGCCGTCAGCTACGTCTAATACGATGACGCGTCTTGCACTTTGGCTTGCCGCACTGTGGTCGAGCAGTCTGGGGCTGATCGGCTTTCTGGTGGTTCCGCTGCTGTTTGCTCGCTTGCCCACGCCAGCGATGGCAGGCAATATGGCTGCCGGATTGTTTCAGGCTCAAACCTGGATCTCGCTGCTGTGCGGTCTCGCGCTCCTGCTCTTGCTCAGTGGGCGGTCCCTGCGTTGGACGCTGCCCGCGCCAGCCTCGTCCCCGGTCTTCATGTTCATCACGGCGGGCATGCTGCTGGCCCTGCTGTCCGAATTTGCGGTCTCGCCACGCATCTTGGCGCGCGAGAATTTGCGTCTGTGGCACGGCATTGGCAGCGCCATGTTCGTCCTTCAGTTCTTCTTCGCCTCGCTTGTGTTTTGGAAGTTGACGCCACCAGGGCCTGGTCAATGAGGACCCTGGCCGTCAGGATTGGCTGCGCTTCTTGATGCTGATTTGCTTGGGCTTGGAGCGTTTAACCTGACCACCTGATGTGAGTCGCTGATTGCCCAGAACGCGCAAGGTCTTGACCTCCGGGCGCTGACCGCCGCGTGTGCTGTACTTGAGCACTTTGAAGTCACGCGGTCCCGGCATGCGATCGGGATCAACCGACTTTTCGCGATCCGGCATGGGTCGCCACAGCACCAGCAACTTGCCAATATGCTGAATCGGTGCTGCGCTCAATTCGTCAGCCAGGGTCTGAAACATGGTTTCGCGCGCGGAGCGGTCATCGGCAAAAATGCGCACTTTGATCAAGCCGTGCGCGTTCAGGGCCGCGTCCGCTTCCTTTTTCACGGCGGCGCTCAGCCCATCGGCGCCGACCATCACAACGGGGTCCAGATGATGCGCTTGAGCACGGTGCTCTTTGCGCTGGGCGGGTGTCAATTGAATTTGCGGCATGGCGCTATTATCGGTCACGAAGGTCAAAATGAAAGACAAAGTCAAAAGCAGCAAAGTCAACCGCGCGTGGATCAATGACCATGTCAACGATCCTTATGTCAAGCTGGCCAAGCTCGAAGGTTACCGGGCGCGTGCCGCTTACAAGCTCAAGGAAATTGATGAGTCGCTGGGCCTCATCAAGCCGGGTCAGTTGGTGGTTGATCTGGGTTCGACCCCCGGTGCATGGAGTCAGTATGTGCGTCGCAAAATGTCGCCCAGAACGGCAGTTGGTGGCGGTGCCGCCGTTGGGGAACTCAATGGCTGCATCATTGCGCTGGACATCCTTCCGATGGAACCGGTGGAGGGCGTCGTTTTTCTGTTGGGGGATTTTCGTGAGCCGGAGGTATTGCAGCGATTGGCCAATGAAATGCAGGGCCGGCAAGCTGATGTTGTGGTCTCCGACATGGCGCCCAATCTGTCTGGCATTGCCTCGACCGATGCTGCACGCATCGAAAATCTGGTTGAGCTGGCGCTGGAGTTCGCGCAAACCCACATGAAGGCGCGCGGGACTCTGGTTGCCAAGGTCTTCCACGGTGATGCCTACGAGTTGCTGGTCAAGCGCTTTCGGGAGGTTTTTGTGACCGTCAAACGCATCAAGCCGAAAGCCTCGCGCGACAAGTCTTCCGAAACCTTTCTGGTCGGCATCAGCTTGAAAGCGGCCTGAAGACACGACGGCGTCCGACCAAAACCGGGTAAACGCCACTGAGCGTCTTGAAACGCCTAAAATGGTGCCCAACTGTGCATTGCCTATCTATTTGCGTCCTTATTGGAGCCTCGCTTGAATAATCAGTGGTTCTCGAAAATTGCGGTCTGGCTCGTCATTGCGCTTGTGCTCTTTACCGTTTTCAAACAGTTTGAAACCCGTGGCCCGGCTGGTGCCGGCAATCTGGGTTATTCCGATTTTCTGGAAGAGGTTCGAGGCAAGCGTATCAAGAGCGCCATCATTCAGGAAGGTCAGGGCGGAACCGAAATCATCGCTGTCACCACGGATGACCGAAAAGTCCGGACCACCGCCACCTACCTTGATCGTGGCCTGGTCGGTGACCTGATCGCCAATGGCGTCAAGTTTGACGTCAAGGCGCGCGAAGAGGGCTCTCTCCTCATGACGCTGCTGGTGAGTTGGGGCCCGATGCTCTTGCTGATCGGTGTCTGGATCTATTTCATGCGACAGATGCAGGGCGGTGGCAAGGGCGGTGCCTTCAGCTTTGGCAAGAGCAAGGCGCGAATGCTCGATGAAAATACCAATCAGGTGACCTTCGCCGATGTTGCTGGTTGCGATGAAGCCAAAGAGGAAGTCAAGGAGGTGGTCGATTTCCTGAAGGATCCGGCCAAGTTCCAGAAGCTCGGCGGCCGAATTCCGCGCGGCCTGCTGCTGGTCGGCCCACCGGGTACCGGCAAAACCCTGCTCGCCAAAGGCATTGCTGGTGAAGCCAAGGTTCCTTTTTTCAGTATCAGTGGCTCAGACTTTGTGGAAATGTTTGTTGGCGTAGGGGCAGCGCGTGTTCGCGACATGTTTGACAACGCCAAGAAGAACGCTCCCTGCATCATCTTTATCGACGAAATTGATGCGGTTGGACGTCAGCGTGGCGCTGGCTTGGGCGGTGGCAACGACGAGCGCGAGCAGACGCTCAATCAGATGCTGGTCGAAATGGATGGCTTCGAAACCAATGTCGGCGTGATCGTGGTGGCGGCCACCAACCGTCCCGACATTCTTGATTCTGCGCTGCTGCGTCCTGGGCGTTTTGACCGGCAGGTTTACGTCACCTTGCCCGATATTCGGGGCCGCGAGCAGATTCTCAATGTGCATATGCGCAAAGTACCTTTGGGTCAGGATGTCATCCCGGGCGTGATCGCACGCGGTACACCTGGCATGTCGGGGGCCGACCTCGCCAACCTGTGCAATGAGGCTGCACTGATGGCAGCACGGCGCAGTGCGCGCACGGTAGAAATGCAGGATTTTGAAAAGGCGAAAGACAAGATCCTGATGGGCCCGGAGCGCAAGAGCATGGTGATGCCTGAGAGCGAACGCAGGAATACCGCTTATCACGAGTCCGGCCATGCGCTGATTGGCAAGATGCTCTCCAAATGCGACCCGGTCCACAAGGTCACCATCATTCCGCGCGGCCGTGCCCTGGGTGTGACCATGAGCCTGCCTTCGCAGGACCGCTACAGCTACGACAGCGAATACATGCTGCATCAGATCAGCATGCTGTTTGGTGGCCGCATTGCTGAAGAGGTATTCATGCACCAGATGACCACGGGCGCCAGCAACGATTTTGAGCGCGCTACTCACATTGCGCGCGACATGGTGACGCGCTACGGCATGACCGATGCGCTGGGCCCGATGGTTTACGCAGACAACGAGGGTGAGGTATTTTTAGGTCGCTCGGTGACGAAGACTACCAACATGAGCGAGGAGACCATGCAGAAAGTGGATGCAGAGGTGCGCCGGATCATTGACCAGCAGTACAGCCAGGCGCGCAGACTGATTGAAGATAATCAGGACAAGATGCACGCCATGGCCAAGGCCTTGCTGGAATGGGAAACCATCGACAGCGATCAAATCGAAGACATCATGGCAGGCAAGGAGCCGCGTCCACCCAAGGATTGGACGCCACGCATACCGGCCTCCGGTGGCGACGGCAGTAGCGGTGGCACACCCGCTGTCAAGCCTGACGCAGCACCAACGGCAGCCTAGCGGCCAGCATCACCGACGGTAGCGGGGCAGAGTTGTCCCGTTCTTTTTCATGAAATGGAAGACCTCAAGATTCCTGCTTGACCTGACAACGCCCAGGGTCATGGGCATTGTCAACGCGACGCCTGATTCTTTCTCGGACGGTGGCAATCACGCCGACGTCAATTCAGCGTTGCGGCATTGTGAAAAGCTTCTCAGGGACGGTGCCGATATCCTGGACATCGGCGCCGAATCGACCCGACCCGGCGCCGTGGCAGTGCCACTGGATGAAGAACTGGCGCGTCTGGTGCCGGTGCTGCGTGAAGCCGTTCGTCTGGGAGTACCGGTATCGGTAGACAGCTACAAGCCTGGCGTGATGCAGGTGGCGCTTGATCTTGGTGCCGACATCATCAATGACATATGGGCCCTGCGCTGGCACGACGCTGCGACCGATTCGCTGACGGCGACACAAGTTGTTGTCGGTCATCCTGCATGCGGCGTGTGTTTGATGCACATGCAGGGTGAACCGTCGACCATGCAGTTGCATCCAATGCTGGGCGATGCTGTTGCACAGGTGAAGCTTTTCCTGCAAAAGGCTGTCAACGAGTTGCATGGGGCAGGTGTCGAGACGAGTCGTATCGTCATCGATCCCGGTATTGGGTTTGGCAAGACGCCTGCGCAGAACTTCGCGTTGCTGGCGCGGCAAGTTGATTTGCTCGAACTCGCCTGCCCATTGTTGGTTGGCTGGTCGCGCAAGTCGTCGCTGGCGGCGCTCGTGGGCCTTACAGCCGGATCTGTGGGTGGTGGTCCTGACGAACGGGTGGTGTCCAGCGTCACGGCGGCTGTACTGGCTGTGGAGCGTGGTGCCTCCATTGTTCGGGTGCATGACGTGCGGGAGACCGTGCAGGCGCTCAAGGTACTGAGCGCTATAAGATAGGTCACAGTCTGTGGCATTGATCAGATCGCGAGGAATAGAAATGAGCAGAAAATATTTTGGTACGGACGGCATTCGCGGGACGGTTGGGCAGACTCCGATCACCCCTGATTTTGTCCTGCGATTGGCACACGCGGTCGGGCGTGTATTGAAGCGCTCGCAAGACCGTCCGACCGTTCTGATTGGCAAGGACACACGGATTTCCGGCTACATGCTCGAAAGTGCTCTGGAGAGCGGGTTTAACTCCGCAGGGGTCGATGTTGTGCTGCTCGGTCCGTTGCCGACACCCGGTGTTGCTTATCTGACACGGGCGCAGCGCGCCTCCCTGGGGGTCGTCATCAGCGCCAGTCACAATCCATTTGCCGACAATGGAATCAAGTTTTTCAGTGCCCAGGGGACCAAACTCACCGATGAATGGGAGTCCGACGTTGAAGCTGCACTGGAGGAGCCGCCCGTTTGGGCTGACTCTGCCAGTCTGGGCAAGACGCGCCGACTCAATGACGCGGCGGGCCGTTACATTGAATTTTGCAAAAGTACATTTGCTCACGACCTGAGCCTGCGCGGGGTGAAGATTGTGGTCGACGCGGCGCATGGTGCCGCCTATCATATTGCGCCCATGGTGTTTCACGAGTTGGGGGCAGAAGTGCTGTCCATCGGCTGCACACCTGACGGATTGAATATCAACCACGAGGTTGGTGCGACCCATCCGCAAGCGCTTGTCAGGGCCGTTCAAGAGAACGGTGCACAGTTTGGCGTTGCGCTCGATGGTGACGCCGACCGCTTGCAACTGGTTGATGGCAATGGGCGTCTGTTCAATGGCGACGAAATACTTTACCTGATGGTCAAGGAGAGACTTTCGCGCGGGAAGAATGCGAGCTGCAAATGTTCCGAGGAATCGGTTCCTGGCGTTGTCGGGACTTTGATGACCAATATGGCAGTGGAACTTGCTCTGAAGGCCCGAGGAGTTGAATTGGTGCGTGCCAAGGTGGGCGACCGTTATGTGCTCGAGGAGTTGGAGAAGCGCGGCTGGCTGTTGGGTGGCGAAGGCTCGGGCCACCTGCTGGCACTGGACAAGCACACCACTGGCGATGGAATCATTTCCGCCCTTCAGGTTTTGCAGGCCTGTCTGCGCAGCGGGCAGACGCTAGCTCAACTGCTGGCCGAGGTCACTCTTTTCCCGCAGGTCCTGATCAATGTTCGACTTCGACCCAAGCAGGAGTGGCTGACCAACCCCGAACTGGCAGCCACTACCAAGTCCATCGAGCATGAACTGGGCAGCCAGGGCCGGGTACTGATTCGCGCCAGCGGCACCGAACCGCTGGTGCGTGTGATGGTCGAAGCGCGGGATGCCAGCCAGGCACGCAGTTGCGCCGAGCGAATTGCCG
>CAITQH010000085.1 GCA_903894475.1 uncultured beta proteobacterium | reverse complement strand
TGCTCAGGGTTCAGCATGCAGGCAAGGCGTTGCCTGAAGGCAAACTGTCGAACACTTCGGGCGATGACCTGGGGGCTGTAGCTCAAATGATCGGCACGCTGGTTCGGGACGGAGAGTCAGTCCGGCGAGCGCTGCACAACCAGAAGTTTGCGCTGGATCAGCATGCGATTGTCAGCATCACCGATGGTGACGGAAATATTAGCTATGCGAACCAGAGATTCACTGATATTTCCGGCTATGCGCTCGATGAACTGCTTGGTCAAACCCATCGTTTGATCAAGTCAGGTGTGCATTCCTCTGCGTTTTACCGTGAAATGTGGGAGACCATAAGCGCCGGCAAGGTCTGGCACGGTGAATTGGCCAACCGCAAAAAATCAGGGGAACTCTACTGGGTTGCGTCGACCATTGTTCCCTGGCTCGACGAGCAAGGTCGTCCGTACCAGTATATTTCCATCCGCACCGACATCACGAGCCAAAAGACGATTGAATTGGCGCTCGATGAAGCCCGTCGCCGCGAGTTGGAGATTGGCCAGCAGATACAGCGTTCGCTGCTGTTTGGCGACATTCCGGAGGGCATCATGGGCGCCGATATTGCGACCTATACCGAGCCCTCACAAGGAATCGACGGCGACTTCTACGCGGTTCACCGCTTCGGCGCTGACTGCTTCGAGATCCTCGTCGGCGATGTGATGGGCAAGGGCGTGCCAGCAGCCCTGATCGGTGCGGCCATCAAGACCAATTACAACCAGATTCTGGCCGAACTTCTGTCAGATCAAAAGGGGCAAAGGGAACTTCCATCACCGGCCGACATCGTCAATCTATTGCATCGAAACCTGACTCGTCGATTGATTGAATTGTCATCTTTCGCGACGCTGGCGCTGTACCGTTTTGATCTCAAGGCTGGCGAACTCACACTGGTGAATGCAGGCCACACGCCGTGCTTGCTGCTGCGCGGATCAATCGGCGATGTCGAGACCATTCTGGGCAGCAATATCCCTATCGGAGTTGTCGCCGAGGAGCGTTACGTACAAAAGACGATTCAGATCAACCCCGGCGACAAATTGCTGGCCTATTCCGACGGCATCACGGAAACCTGCAGTACAGCAGGGGAAGAATTTGGACTTGATCGGCTCATATTTCTGGTGAAGGCAGCAAGTCGGGAAAATATGCCGCCAGCAACTTTGCTGCAATCCATGCGCCATCAACTGCATGCGTTTGTCGGCAGCAATCGTCTCGTGGACGATCAAACCGCGCTGTTCGTCGAACTCTGTTCGGGGCAGGCCGACGGAGGGGCTTGCGCCTGTCGCTATCCGCACTCCATGAGTTTGCCTTGGCGATTTGAGGCAATTTCCGAGCTTCGGGTAGCAATCAACAAAGTTGCTGTGGGTATGCCAGAAGTCGAACGCGCTGCATTGACGCTGGCAGCCGTTGAGGTCCTCACCAACGCTATTCGGCATGCGCCACACTCTCTGACGGATGCCGCCATCACTTGCAGGCTGAACTGCTCGGGCACTCAAATGTCGGTCGACTTGATCTATCCGTCTGCCACTGCATTTGAGCCTTCGGAGTTACTGGAGCCTGATTTCAGTGGTAAGGCCGAAGGCGGATTCGGCATCTTCATCATTCATCAATCAGTCGATCATGTTCAATATACGGCACCCTTGCCCGGCATCTGCGCTGTACGGCTGGTCAAACAGTTTATCGCTCCTGAGCATCACGTATTTGCCACCCATTAGGCTGACTACCCTCACAGCAGCAAACCGATTCACGCGCATAGAATCCGCAACACGACACTTGCGGGTCTGACCCGCGTTAACACCTCTGGTAAACATCATGCCCCAACTCAAACTCAGTTATTTCGATTTTCACGGCGGCCGCGCCGAACCCGTGCGGCTCGCCCTGCACATTGGCGGCGTCGCCTTTGAAGACTACCGCTTCGCCTTCCCGGAATTTGCCGAGGTGCGCGAGTCGACCCCCTTTGGGCAGGTGCCCACGCTGCAGGTGGACGCAGTGCAGGTGACGCAGTGCGATTCGATTCTTCGCTACGCGGGAAAGCTGGCCGGCCTGTACCCTGCTGATCCCTATCAGGCCTTGCTGTGTGACGAGGTTGCGTATGTGGTGGAAGAAGCCGGCGTCAAAATGGGGCCGAGCTTTCGCATGACGGGTGATGCCCAGAAGCAAGCCCGCACTGCCCTCGTCAACGGCTCCATGCCGGTCTACCTTCGTTGGCTGCAAAGCCAGTTGCAGGCTCATGGCGGCAGCTACTTTGCCGACAATCGTCTCACGGTTGCAGACCTGAAGGTGTTTGTCGATGTGCGCGGCCTTAACTCCGGCCGACTCGATCATGTGCCTACCGATCTGGTGGAGCAGGTTGCCCCCGCACTCAACGCTCACATGCAGCGCATTGCCCAGACCCCGGCGGTGGCGCAGTACTACGCCAGCTTCGGTGCCTAGGAGAAATGGCGCCGGCGGCCCCACGTCGCGCACAATTGGGGCTCTTCTTGCCAAGGATATACGCCTTGGCGCCGACATAAACTTTCGTATTTCTTGGGTTCATGGTAGGTGCTGAACAGGAACAAATCGTGATCGATTTGTGAAATGCTGGCGTCAACGCACGACCGTCACTTGCTCCTCCAAACGGGCTGTGGCAGCCTTCTTCATGGCGCCGCTGTCGGTAGATTGGCGAGGTAGTGGGCCAGGTCTGCCAGCGCTTCGGCTGAAATCCCGGTGAGTGCTTCGCTCATCGCGCTGGTATAACCCAGGCGCTTGCCGGAGCGGAACTCCACCAGCACTCTGCTCAGATAAGCCTCGCGCTGATGTGCCAAGCGCGCCACCTGCTTGCCTCCGGCATAGTCCGCGCCATGGCATGAGGCACAGCGATGTTTCTGCGCCAGCGCTGCCCCGGTGGCCATGCGCAGAGAATTAGTCGGATTGACAGGCCTGGACGGTGGCGCGAGCTTTCCGATCAGATCTGAAAAGTCTCGCAGATCATCGTCGCTCATGCCTTTGGCCATTGCCGTCATGACCTCGCTGCCGCGGCGGCCTTCGCGAAACAGAAATAACTGCGTGATGGCGTAAAACGACGGTTGTCCGGCCAGCAGCGGGGTATCGGGCTCCGCGCTGCTGGCGTTCTCGCCATGGCAGACCATGCAGGGCGCAAGGCGGTCCTCAGCGCCAGCGGCTGCGTGGACCCCGTGCTGAAACGCCAGCAAACTCGCCGCGACGAAGGCCGCGGCGCGCAAGTACCCGGCCTGTCGGCAACTCACTTGCCGGCGTAACTGATGCGATAGATGGCGCCGTTATGGTCATCCGAAACCAGCAGTGATCCGTCCTGCATCACCATCACATCGGCCGGTCGGCCAAGGTATTCGTTATTCTCCACCAGACCCGTCATGAAGGGCTCCATCTTTGCGTTGCCCTTGTCGTCGATGAAGATGGCAACAATGTCAGCGGCATACTTCTTTGTGCGGTTCCAAGGGCCGTGGCGCGCAAGAAAAATGGCGTTCTGGTATTTCGCCGGGAACATCTTGCCAGTGTAGAAACGCATGCCCACCGGAGCCGCATGTGCGCCGAGCAGCAGCGCCGGTTTGACGTAGTCCTTGCAGTCCTTGCCCCAGCCCAACTCAGGATCTGTCATCATGCCCGAGTGGCAAAACGGGAAGCCGAAGTGCTGGCCGGTCTTGGTGACATGGTTCAGCTCATCGAGCGGCATATCTTCGGAGAGCCAGTCGCGCTGGTTGTCGCCGAACCACAGTTCGCCGGTCTTGGGATGGAAGTCGAAACCGACCGTATTGCGCATTCCCTTCACCACAGACTCAACGTTGGTGCCGTCGAGGTTCATGCGAAATATCTGCGCATGGGTATCGGGTGGCAGGCAGAGGTTGCACGGCGCTCCGATTGGCACGTAGAGCTTGCCATCAGGACCGATCTTGATGAACTTCCAGCCATGCGGCACGTCGCCGGGCAGCTTGTCATACACCATCACGGGCTTGGGTGGATTGTCAAGATTGGCCTCGATGTTGTCATAGCGCGTGATGTCCTTCGGCGTAGCGACAAACAGGGAGCCTTTGTGAAACTCGATGCCGTTGGGCAGGAACAGCTTGTCGGCGATTGTTTTCACCACGCGCTTGCCGTC
>CAITQH010000084.1 GCA_903894475.1 uncultured beta proteobacterium | reverse complement strand
CTGCGCGATGCCACGCACCACCGGAATCATCTCGCTGATTTCCTGCGGGTTGAGACCCGCCAGCACCTCATCGAGCAGCAGGAGCTTGGGCTGCGTGGCCAGCGCCCGCGCCAGTTCCAACCGCTTGCGCCCCGACACCGTCAGATCCGCCGCCGGCTTGTCGAGTTGGCTGCCCAGGCCCACCCGCTCGGCCACAGTCTGCGCAGCTGCCAGTGCGGCCAATCGTCGTGGCTCGTGCAGGTGCGCGCCAACGGCAATGTTTTCACGTACCGTCTGCGCTGCAAAGGGCTGCACGATCTGGAAGGTGCGCGCCAGACCGGCACGCGCATTGGCGTCGGGTGCTTGGCCGGTGATGTCGTGGCCGTCAAATTCGATGCGTCCGGCGTCTGGCACATAGAAACCCGACATCAGCGAAAACAGGGTGGTCTTGCCGGCACCGTTGGGGCCGATCAGCGCAGTCAGGCTGCCCGGTGCTACTGCAAGACTGACGTCATGCACGGCCTTGAGACCACCAAAACTCTTGGACACCTGACTCACCGTCAACAGGCTCACGCTCATGGTGCACTGCCCTTCCAGAGGGCGCGCAGGCTCTTGCCGGCGCCGCTCAGGCCACGCGGCGCAAACATGATCATCAACACCAGCACGGTGCCGTAAATCACCATGTTGATACCGGGCAACTGGCCAAACAGATTGCGTGTCAGGTCCGCCAGGGCGTGCAGCGCCAGCGCACCCAGCACCGGTCCCCACAGCGTGCCCATACCACCCACAATGGCGCCCACCAGGGCTTCCACCGAGGTGTGCGAACCGTAGGCAATGCCGGGGTCCAGGTACTGGAACACCTGAACGTAGAAGGCGCCACCAGCGCCCATGAAAGCGCCGGAGAGCGCAATCGCGCCGAGCTTGATGCGAAACGGATTGACACCACTGGCACGCGCTGCGTCCTCGTTGTCGCGCACGGCCTGCAGGTAGGCGCCAAAGCGCGAATGCTGGAGCCAGCAGGTGACTGACAGTGCCAGCACCACCAGCGCCAGAATCAGGAAGGCATAGCCTTGCCGTGAGCCGAACTGCATGTTGGCAAAACCCTCGCGCAGCGGCACCATCAGGCCGACACCGGCACCGGTGAAGGGAACCGACAAGGCCAGGATACGAAAGACCTCGGCAAAGGCCAGCGTCACCAGCGCAAAGTAGGAGCCCTTGAGCCCGTAGCGAAAACTCAGCGCGCCGACAAAAAGCCCGACACCGGCACTGGCCAGCGCGCTCAGCGGCAGCGCCAGCCAGGGGTTCAGGCCGCCCTGCATCTGCGCGATGGCCTGCATGTAGGCGCCGGTGCCAAAGAACAGCGCGTGGCCAAAGGAGAACTGCCCGCCGTAGCCGCCCAGGATGTTTCAGGCTTGCGCCAGCAGGGCCGCATAAAGAGCCATCATGACGAAATTGAGCACCACGCCCGAGGAAGTGCTGCTCAGAAACAGGAAAACTGCCAGCGCAAAAAGGGCGATGCGCAGCACTTCTTTTTGCAGGGCCGTCATGTTTTGGCCCCGAACATGCCCTGCGGCCTGAAAAGCAACACCGCAATGAAGATCAGGAAGATGCCGATCTGACCCAGCGATTCGCCCAGAATCAGACCGCCGAGCGACTCCACCATTCCGATCAGCAAGCCGCCCAGCAGCGCGCCCGTGAAACTGCCCATGCCACCGAGCACCACGATGGTGAAGGCGACCAGCACAAAGCCACCACCGACCTGCGGGTTGACGTAGTAGGCCGGCAGTAAAAAGCAGGCGGCGGCGCCAAGGCACGCCAGCCCAATGCCAAAGCTCATGGCATAGACATGGTCAACGTCGATGCCCATCAGCTTGGCACCATGTTTTTCCTTGGCCACGGCGCGGATGGCACGGCCCAGGTCGGTGCGCCCGACAATCAGGATCAGGACCGCGCAGGCCAGCAGCGCCCCGCCAAAGGCCACCAGCTTGGGCAGCGAG
>CAITQH010000083.1 GCA_903894475.1 uncultured beta proteobacterium | reverse complement strand
TTTTACTCATCTGGCCTGGTACTGCATCGCCCGGACGAGTCAAGCAGCATTCGTCAACTGATATTTGAGCTGCGCAATGGGCCGGCCATCCCCACAAAGCATGTCGACAAGATCAATGGCGAGTGGCGCGAGGTCAACTCCAACCAGCGGCTGGTGTTGCAAGACCATGGCGCAAAACTGGACGCCGAGCGCCGGCGCAAGCATGACGCCATTGTGCAAATTCTGTTTGACGAAGCAGCAAACGGGCGCTGCTACACGGCCAATCAGTTTGCTGACAGCTTTGAGGGTAAGGCCGGGCTGGGTGCCAATCGAACCATCTATGTGCGTCTGTCGGTGCTGGCCAGCCAAGGCTATATCAAGTACTTCCAGGACCACGCCCCCTACGGATTGCCATCAGTTGGCCGCAGCAAATTTGGCTACCTGTGCGTCGAGGACATGCTGTTGACGCGCCCTATCGGAGAGCCCGACGAGCTGACCGGTGAGGTTCGTACGGACTCACTTCGGGTCTATCCAACCCACTACAAGTGCCCTCAAACCGGCGCCGTGCTACCCGTTGAAAACCCGGATATCTGGATTTACAAGGATGAAATTCAATGAAAACTAATTCCAAAAAGACATCAAAAATGAAATATCTTGTCTGCAGAAAATTCTGCAAACTTTGCACACTGCAAACTTCCTGCAAACTTAGATCGTTGATTTATAACGATTTTTTGACAAACGGAAGTTTGCATGCAGAAGTTCGCTGCAAACATCTGCAGACAAAACAATTCCTTTATAAATCAATCACTTACGTAAAACTTTTGTTTGCACGCAGACCCCTCTCCCTACGGGAGAGAGAGGCTAACCCCGCTTACGCGGGTTTGCCTCTCCAAGATACCGCCATGCTGGTTGGACATGGAGGTGCGGTATGAAGACCACCATCCTGGCGCTCGACTTAGGCACGACAACCGGCTGGGCGCTCAAGACCCGCAATAGCCAAATCGTCCATGGCTTTGTCGGTTTCAAGCCCCAACGTTTCGAGGGCGGTGGCATGCGCTACCTTCGATTCAGACGCTGGCTTTCGGAAGTTCCCGCTCTCGCAGATGAGATTCAGTCGGTCTACTTCGAGGAAATACGCCGTCACGCCGGCGTCGATGCTGCCCACGTCTACGGCGGCCTGATGGCAACACTCACCACCTGGTGCGAGCACCACAACATCCCTTACCAGGGTGTGCCAGTGGGCACGATCAAGAAGCACGTAACCGGCAAAGGCAACGCCGGCAAGGACGAAGTGATCGCCGCCATGCGCGCCCTTGGTCAAGCCAGCGCGCATACAAGTATTTGACCCAGTACAGGCCACCGAACAAGGTGGCCTTGTTAATTCCGGGTCCCAGAAATCAGTCCGGCGAGTCATCAAGAGTCGCTGGTTGTCGTCGTGAGCGTTGATTGCGCTCGTTCAATTAATCCTTTGGAGATCTTCCCATGAGTTTGCAAGTTCGTATCGAATCCCTGGTGTTGCGCCTGGCCGCAGAGTTCAAGACCATCTATGGTCAGGTCGGCACGCTGGCTAATCTGTCCACAACCGACAAGACCAATCTGGTATCCAGCATCAATGAGCTGCGCAGTCAAATATTGGTGCTTGCTGGCATCAC
>CAITQH010000082.1 GCA_903894475.1 uncultured beta proteobacterium | reverse complement strand
TTGCTCGGCGAATTTCCAGGCCATTTGCGCCAGCGGCTTGACGCCGGCAGCAGAACCGACGGCCTGCGCACTGGCGGCGGTACCCGCTTCAACGCGCTTGGCGATGCCTTGCAGAATGGCGGCGATGCGGAACAGGTTGTAGGCCATGTAGAAATTCCAGTCGGCCTTGAGCACCTGCGGTGTGGTCAGACCCGTGCGCTGGCAGTACAGGCCGATGTATTCCTCTTCCGTCGGGATACCCAGACTGGCCACATCGAGCCCGCCAATACCGCGAAACGAGCCCGGCGGAATATGCCATGCCATGCAGTGGTAGCTGAAATCGGCCAGCGGGTGACCGAGCGTGGAGAGTTCCCAGTCCAGCACCGCCACAATGCGCGGCTCGGTCGGGTGAAACATCAGGTTGTCAAGTCGAAAGTCGCCGTGCACTATGCTGACGAGTTCGGTGGCACGGGCCATCGCCGGGATGTGCTGGGGCAGCCACTGCACCAGTTGGTCCATCTCGTGCGTCGGTTGCGACATCGGGCCTGCGCCATCGGCCGAGGCCGCGTACTGCTTGCTCCAGCGGGCGATCTGACGCTCGAAATAATTGCCGGGCTTGCCGTAGCCGGCGAGTCCACGCTCGGCGAACTTGACGCTGTGCAGTGCCGCAATGACCCGGTTCATTTCCTGGTAGATGGCAGTGCGCTCCTGCGTGCTCATGCCCGGCAGGCTCTGGTCCCACAGCACGCGTCCGGGCATGAACTCCATGATGTAGAAGGCGCGTCCAATCACAGCCTCGTCTTCGCACAGGCAGTACATGCGTGGCACCGGCACGTCGGTGCCATAAAGGCCGCTCATGACGGCGAATTCGCGCTCGATGGCGTGCGCCGACGGCAACAGTTTGGCCACCGGTCCGGGTTTGGCGCGCATCACGTAGTGCTGCGTCGGTGTGCTCAGTTTGTAGGTCGGATTGGACTGGCCGCCCTTGAAGGACTCGACGCTCAAGGGCCCACTAAATCCGGGCAGATGCTGCTCGAGCCAGGCAGCGAGGGCGGCGACGTCAAAGGCCTGGCCTGCGGAGACCGGGCGCGTGCCAACGAAATGATCAAAATCGCTCATGGTGTAGTCATCATCCGGTAGGTTCAGGTGTCAGCTTCAATGATGCGCATCAGGGCTTCGCGGTTGCGAATGACCAGACCGCCGGGCTCGATCCGGATCGCCTCTTCGCGCTCCATGGACTTGAGCTCCTGATTGACGCGCTGTCTGGAGGCGCCCAGCAACTGGGCCAATTCCTCCTGCGCCAACTGCAGGCCGATCCGTACCTCGGTGCCGTTGCTCAGAGACGGCACGCCGTAGCTGCGCACCAGGTGCAACAACTGCTTGGCCAGGCGCGCTCGCAGCGGCAAGGTGTTGAGGTCTTCCACCAGACCGTAGAGCTGGCGTATGCGCCGGGCGTGCAGTCGCAGCAGGGCCTCGTACAACTCGGCGTGCAGTGCCAGTATCTTCTTGAAGTCGGCTCTTGCCACGCACAAAATGGTGCTGTCGCCATGCGCATAGGCATCGTGCGTGCGCCGGTCGCCGTCGAAGATCGCCACATCGCCAAACCAGATGCCTGGCTCGACATACGTCAGGGTAATCTGTTTGCCCGAAATCGAGGTCGAGCTGACCCGCACGGCACCGCGCGCACAGGCAATCCACTCTTGCGGCTGTTCGCCGCGAGCCGTGATGAGTTCGCCGTCCTTGTAGCGTTTGACATAGGCGCATCGCAGAATATCGTGCCGTAGTGAAGGTGAAAGAGCTGAAAACCAGCGACCGGCATTGATTGCCTCGCGTTCTTCGATGGTAAGAATAGGGTCGTCCATGGCCTGTCTTGTGGGTGACTGAAAACAGGCCCATTGTCGCGCTGGTGACGAAAGCCCGCTGCGCGGCATGTCACCTGCGTGTCTGAGGCGCCGCTGCCAGCGCCTGCCAGCAGCGTCTCAGACCAACACTTGTGCTGCGCGCAGATTGGCAAACAGCAATCGAATTCTTTGCAACAGACTCTGGTTGACGGCGAAGAAGACGTCGGCCGCCGCCTGCGCTTCCGGATTTTCGCCTTGACCCTCGGACCACGCTGGAGCGTGCAGGCAGCCGACCGGGGTATTGGCCAGCAGAAGTTGCCAGTCGCGGCTCAGTGCATACCATTCCGATTGACTTCTGGGACGTGTGCCAAACCAGCTTCGGTGCCCCGCTGCAATATCCAGCAGAGCCCCGTAATGCGCCAGCAGGCGCGCCATGCCGCGCTCGGTCGGATTGGGGCAGCGCAAGCTCTGCAAGCGCAACTGGCCGCTGTCGGCATCCTGTCCCGACACCACCAGGCGCCTGTTCCAGCGCAGCGCCAGACCATGCAGAGCGTAGTCAAGCAGTAACCAGGGGAGCAGAGCAGCACAGAAAATGGCCGCGACGAACCTGGCGGGCCAGGATGTCCTGATCGGTCTGCCCGGCTTTAGGTCGAGTAGCAGGCCCTCGGAGCTCGGCAGCACGGTGCGCACGCCCAGGCGCAGGTGCTGGACACTGCGCGCGTTGACGATGGCCTCGTCGAGTTCCAGGCCTTCACCCACATAGGTGTGAGGCAGCACCACGCTGTGGCTCACGGTGGAATCGGTCGAAATCACGCTGTCTCGGGTGAGCAGCGTGAACGGGCCGATGCGCGCACCTGAAGCCACCAGACAGCCTGGCCCTATCAGTACCGGCCCCTCAATCAGGGCGCCCGCTTGCACCACCGCGTCCGGACTGTAAGCGCCCCAGGGTGCGCGCAGCCAGGTGGCGGGCACCTGCTCCATGAAGTCACCCGCCAGGGCGATCTCTTGCGCTTCCAGCAGTTGCACGGCGTTGTGCACAGCGATGAACTGGGCGGACTCCAGTACCAGCAGTTCAGAGGCCATATTGCACATGACTGAACCCAGCGCAGCCTCGTTGCTGAAGGGTGAAATGGCGTCGAGCATTTGCTGCGTGGCGCAGCCCCAACCGGCCCACTTGACGCCGTCGTTCGCCAAGGTCAGCACCAGGTCGTGTTGCAGCAAGGAGGCCAGGGCGTCATCGGCGATCCAGCGGTCGGCATGGCCGAGCAGAATGCGCTGGGCCTGTTGCAGACCAAGTGAGGTCAGGACGCCATAGGGCGTGCCCGACTCCTTGACCAGATGCCAGCGCAACTGTACGCCCCAGCGTTCGCCATTGCCGAGCAGTCGCCGCAGTTCCTCCGGGCGTGAACTCACAACCAGGTCGATCTGTCTGACGCCGGCGTTGGAGAGTTGCTCCAGAGCATGTTCGATAAAGGTCTTGCATCCCAGCGGCAACAATGCGGCCGGAAAGTCGTCGCCAACGGGTATGTCCTGCGGCGCCGTGGCGGTGGCAAAAAGTACCGTGCGCAGTCCGGCAATTCCCTCAAGTCCCGCGCCCAGCAACTGGCCAACATGTTTCAA
>CAITQH010000081.1 GCA_903894475.1 uncultured beta proteobacterium | reverse complement strand
GTGTGGCGGCGATAACGTAGCAAGTCACACCTTCCGGCAAGGGCACGGGCAGACGCCGGTCGGGCTGCCTCTGAAAGCGCTCCCGCCCTTGCCAGTCAGCGTCCAGCAGATGTCCGTAGCGCAGATCGGTAATGCCGGGACTGCGCAACTGGGCCAGCCGCGCAAAAGGTCGGCTGTAGGGCGTGCTGCCCAGCAGGACATCAACCCAGTTGCCGGCGCGCTCCAGTGGTGCACCGTGATGCGGCGTGCCGAGAAAGACGATGTTCTTCAGACGATCCGGCCAGCGCAGATTTTCTTCCTTTGCGCAGCGCCAGGCGCCGCGTATCAACAAGCCACCCATGCTGTGAGCGAGCACCGTGAGTTCTTGCACAGCGCCAGGCCAGCGCTCGATCAGTTGTTCCAGTTGACGTGACAGAGCACGCGCGTTTTCGGATGTGTGCAGTCCGGTGTTGTAGCGCAGATAGACCGGCGTGTAGCCCAGCTCGCTTGCCAGCGCCGCGCCATGATCGACAATCTGGTCCCGCGACCCACTCTGCCACTGCAAATCGTTCATGCACAAGCCATGAATCAACAACAGCACTTTGCCGGTGGCTTGCGGCATGGCGAGCGAGTTCTCGATGTCGAGCGCCTGACCCCGATAGCGCAGCGTCATCGGCGTGGCCAAGGGGTTCTGACTCTCCAGCAGACGGTCCCCCATTACTCCATTGAGCGCTGCCAGCACGGCTTCGCGCTCGGGTGTTTCGGGCGCCTCTGCCTCGACTCTCTCCAACAGTGGCTGCAAGCCGACAAGTGCCGCGTCGAGCCCCTTGCCAACCCACTGGGTAACACCCTGAACGCTTTGGTAAATCAGGCCGGTCAAGCCGCGCGTTGTGCCCGGCGCTTTGCCGCCGGGCACACCCATGCTGCCCCAGACCGACTGATGCACGCCCTCAGCAATCCGCGCCACACCGGCAGTCGCCTGCGTTGCCAACTGCGCAATCGCGCGCAGATCCGTCGATCGCAAATGCTTCATGCTGTGGCGCCAGCCTAACGCGGCAGCGACTCGACCTCTTTGGTCCAGCGTTCCAGCAGACGGCGCCGCTCGACCGCCCTGCCGTACTTCTCGAAGTCGTACTTGATCAGGCGCACATCGTCGAGCAGCGGGATCCGCGGGTCGAGCTTGAAGGTCTTGTTGGCCGGCACCTGCAGGCTGTTGGCCTGACCACCAATGGCCTGGCCAGCAGGACTCATCAGCCAGTCGTAATAGCGCTTGGCGGCTTCCCTGTTGCGCTGACCCTTGACCATCGCAATGCCGCCAACCTCATAGCTGGTGCCCTCGCAGGGCGCCGCCGTCTTCACCGGATATTTGTTGTGGCGCCAGGCGTCAAAGCCGAAGATGAAACTCACCCCAATGGCCACTTCACCCTTGGCCACATTGGGCGCCTGAGCCTGACCGCTGCGCGTGTAGTTGCTGATGTTCTTGTGCAGCTTCTTCATGTAGTCGAAGGCTGGGTCTTCGCCCATCAACTGCACCAGACCGGCCAGGATGGTGTAGGCCGTGCCGCTGGAGGCGGGGTGCGAAATCTCGATGTCACCCTTGTACTCGGGCTTGAGCAAGTCCGACCAGCACTTGGGCTCGGGCAGCTTTTTCTTTTTCAGCAATTCGGTGTTCCAGCCAAAGCCGATGGCCGAGGTGTAAAAGCCGCCCACCATGTTCTGCGTCATGGCGTACTGACGCACGCTCCAGCTGTGAAAGTCGTTCAGGTAAACCGGGCGATAGGGTTCAAGCAGCCCCTGCTCTGCCGCCTGCAGGAAGGGGTCGCCGGTGCCACCCCACCAGATGTCAGTCTTCGGGTTGGCAGCTTCGGCACGCAATTGCGCAGCCGCCTCGCCGGTGGCCTTGTGCGCCTGCAACACCTTGATGCCGGTGGCCCGCGTGAATTCCTTGGCCGCAAGTTCGCACCAGGGCTGATCGGTGCTGCAGATGGCATTGACCGTGCCCGGACTGGAGCCCTGGGCAAACACCATGGTGGCGCTAGTGAGCAGGAGGCAGGTGGCTAGTTTTTTTATCGCAGACATCATCATCTCCAAAGTGAACTTCCAATATCCCGTTTCGAGTTGGGGACAGAGCTGGCTCGCTTCGCGTAGCTGCGGTCTGTCCCACAAAGTTCAGAACTTCTCATGTGGCGCCAGATAACGCCACTGCCCCAGCGGCAAATGACCCAGCATCACATTGCCGATGCGCACGCGCTTGAGGCCTACCACTTTCAGGCCTACCAACTCGCACATGCGGCGAATCTGGCGCTTCTTGCCTTCGGTCAGCACAACGCGCAATTGCTCCGGGTTCTGCCATGCTATTTTGGCCGGTTTCAAAGTCTGGCCATCCAGGCTCAAACCATGGCGCAGTCTGGCCAGCCCCTCAGCCGGAAAAATCGCCTGCACATTGGTCGTCACCGGATCTCCCTCATTGATCTGCAGCAAGCGGTCCGGCTCGCCATCGGGCTCATTGAAGCCGGTGTAGCTGACACGCACCAGGTATTCCTTTTCCATCTGTGAGTCTTCACCAATCAACTGGCGCGCCACGCGGCCGTCCTGCGTCAGCACCAGCAGACCAATCGAATCAATGTCGAGCCGGCCCGCCGGCACCAGGCTTTGCAACTGGCGGGGGTGAAAAAAGAAACGCGCGTTGTCTTCCGCCCAGCGGTTTTGCGGCTGAATCAGCGTGATCGCCGGTTGATGCCCGTCCTCAGCCTGACCGCTCACAATGCCCATCGGCTTGTTGAGCAGAATCGTCACCTGATTGGCCTGCTCGCCCTGGGCCTGTTTGGCTATTTCAATGCGCACGTCAGGTCGCACCTGCATGCCCATTTCGGCCACCTTGCCATCGACCTTGACCCAGCCCTTGCCAATCCACACATCGGCTTCGCGCCTTGAGGCCAGGCCGAGTTCTGCCATGCGCTTGTTCAGCCGCAGCGTGCCGCCCTCGCCGTAGGCCGCTGTGTTGCTCTGCCCCGCCGGAAGCGCTGCGCGAGGCGCTGGCGCTGCAGCGCGGCGAAAAGTACCGGACTTGCTGGAATCTGTCATGGCGTGTCCCGCAGTTGGTCAAGCACCGCCAAAATCGGCAGCAGCACACTGGCACCGAGCTTGCGTGAGCGCTCGCCGCTCCAGCCCGTCAGCACATCGGGCAGATCGGCGTTGTCCTTGAACGGCATTTCGATGGTGAAGGCCAGGCAGTCAAAATTCTCACCGACCCAGTTGGTGGCGAGCGTCATATTGCCCTGACACGGCTGGATCCTGGCATAGCCGTGCGTCGTCTGAAAATCCGGGCAGGTCTGCAGCCAGGTGTTCTTGAAACTCGCCTCCAGTGCTGCCATGCGCGCCGAGTAGCCCGGCCTGCCTTCGGTGCCGACGCAGAAGTTGTAGGGCAGCCCCTCGTCACCATGCGCGTCCAGGTTCAGATCGACGCCACGCTCCATCATCTTCTGGCGTACCCAGAAAACTTCGGGGGACTTCTCAGTGCTGGGACTTTGCCATTCGCGGTTCAGATTGGCGCCGGCCGCGTTGGTGCGCAGATTGCCGCGCACCGCGCCATCCGGGTTCATATTGGGCACCACGTGAAAAACACACTTGGCCAGCAGCACGCGAGACACCGGATCATCGCCGTCGAGCAGGCGCTCCAGAAAGCCCTCGACAAACCACTCGGCCATCGCCTCACCCGGATGCTGGCGGGCGATCAGCCAGATTTTTTTCTTCTGTGCATCTGACGTGGCACTGGCTTGGTCGGTGATGCGTAAGAGCGTCATGTCGCGCCCGTCCAGCGTCTGCCCCAGATGCTCGACCTGCACCTGCTCGGAGGCGGCCGCCGAGCCAATCAGATCCAGATGGCGCTCATGCGAGTAGGGTTCAAAATAGGCGAAATAAACGCTATGGGTCTCAGGCGTGATGTCGGCCTCCATCGCCCTGCCATCTAAGCGCGTGGCAATGCGAAACCAGTGGAGCCGGTCGTAACTGGCCAGCACACGGTAGCCATCCCAACCCTTGGGGTAGGCGCTGACGCCGGCGTTGAGAAATTTCAATGTCACCGCCAGACCGGCAGCGCCTTGCAGGCAGAAGTGAAACCACTGTGCAAACTCGCTCGCGTTGTCGGGCCGGATCTTGAGCCGGATGTCAGTCGGGTCCGTCAGGCTCAGCACCTCGATGGCGCCGGAATCGAATGCGGTGGAAATGTGGAGTGGGCTCATGTGAATCTTCAGTAATGCGGCGGCAGTTCGTCCCGCAGATTGCGGCTCGCGCCCAAGCCGCCATCAAGCGCCGCCTGCCGCAGATGCGCGATTTCGCGGATCAACTGGTCGATTTGCTGCTGCTGGCGAACAACGATCTGGTTCAAGTCATCAAGCAGATCTTCCTGGAAACTGGCCTTGATCTCCAGATCGGTCAGTCGCTGCGCGTTGCTATTTGCGTTTTCCATACCGCATTCTGCCAAGTAATTTGTTGTACCGATAATCGGGCATGAGTACAAAGTTCGATAGCCTTGCCCTGAAACCGGCCACGCTGGCCAATCTGGTGCACCTGGGTTACCTGGAAATGACGCCGATCCAGGCGGCCAGTCTGCCCGCCGCCCTGCTCGGCAAAGACCTGATTGCGCAGGCCAAGACCGGCAGCGGCAAAACCGCCGCCTTTTCGCTGGCGCTGCTGGACAAGCTCAACCCGCGCCGCTTTGCCGTGCAAGCACTGGTGCTGTGCCCAACGCGGGAGTTGGCCGATCAGGTCAGCAGCGAGATCCGCCGTCTGGCACGTGCCGAAGAAAACATCAAGCTTGTCACGCTGTGCGGTGGTGTGGCGCTGCGCGGCCAGCGCGCCTCGCTGGAGCACGGCGCCCACATCGTGGTGGGCACGCCAGGGCGCGTGATGGACCACCTTGAGCGCGGCTACCTGACGCTCGATGCCCTGAACACGCTGGTGCTGGACGAAGCCGACCGCATGCTTGATATGGGTTTCTTCGACGACATTGCCACGGTTGCCAAACAATGCCCGCCGAATCGGCAAACCCTGCTTTTTTCCGCCACCTACCCCGAAGGCATCGAGAAACTGGCCAAGCAGTTCATGCGCGAGCCACAAACCATCAAGGTCGAAACCCAGCACGCCAAAAGTCTGATCGAACAACGGTTTTATGAAGTCACGCGCGCCAACCGGCTCGAAGCCGTGGCCCTGCTGCTCAATCACTTGCGCCCGGCCAGCACGCTGGCGTTCTGCAATACCAAGCTGCGCTGCAAAGAACTCGCTTCCTACCTGCAGGCGCAGGGCTTCAGCGCGCTGGCGCTTTACGGCGAACTGGAGCAGCGCGAACGCGATCAGGTATTGGCGCAGTTTTCCAACCGGAGCTGCTCGGTGCTGGTGGCCACCGATGTGGCTTCACGCGGGCTGGACATCACGCAGCTGGAGGCTGTCATCAACGTTGACATCACACCCGACCCCGAGGTGCACATCCACCGCATCGGGCGCACCGGGCGCGCCGGTGAATCGGGCCTGGCCCTGAGTCTGGCCAGCATGAGCGAAATGGGCTCGGTCGGCAAGATCGAGCTCTACCAAAGTCACGAGTCGGTCTGGCACAAGCTCGATGAACTGACGCCGACCGGCACCGGGCCGCTGCTGCCACCGATGGTGACACTGCAGATTCTGGGTGGTCGCAAAGAGAAGATCCGCCCCGGCGATGTGCTGGGCGCACTCACCGCCGATTGCGGTTACAGCCGCGAGCAGATCGGCAAGATCGTCGTCACTGAATTCACAACTTTCGTGGCGGTGCAACGCGACATTGCCCTGGCGGCCATGCAAAAGCTCAACGCCGGCAAGATCAAGGGCCGCAGCGTCAGGGTGCGGCTTACTTCTTGACTGTAACCGTGGCGTCTTCAATCAGCAGCGTGTAGGAGTAGCCGCTGCCAAAGTCCCGGTCCAGTACCACAGTGCCTGAAATGCTGACCTTGTCGCCAACAGCGGCCGTTTGCTTGCTGGTGACGACAAGGTTGTTGGTGCTGGCCTTGGCATCGCCCGTGCCGTCTTGCACGTGGACAAAATTGCGCCCCATGATGCCGTTATTGACCTTAACCACCTTGCCTTCCACGGTGATCTTCTTGCCTGCCAGCGCCGCTTTGTCCTTGTATGCGGCAGCAACGGTCTTGACGGCCGAATCGGCAGCCATGGCGTTGAACGAAGCAAGGCCCAAAGTG
>CAITQH010000080.1 GCA_903894475.1 uncultured beta proteobacterium | reverse complement strand
GTGCAACGCATTTTCAGCGCCCCGGCCGATGCCTACACGCAGGCCTTGCTGGCTTGCCGACCGCGTCTGGACTCGCGACCGCGCCGGCTGGCCGTGATTGACGATATTGTGAACAAGCGTCCGCCGTGCACCGAGCAACGTGTCGCAGCGCCCATCACCGGCGCCGCAATGATTGAAGTGAAGGACCTGGGCAAGGACTATTTGCTCAAGTCGGGTTTGTTCAAGCGCCAGGTCTTCAGCGCTGTCAAGCATGCTGACTTTTCGCTTTACAAAGGGCGCACGCTGGGCGTTGTGGGCGAGTCCGGTTCCGGCAAAACCACCATCGGCATGATGTTGACACGCCTGACCGAGGCCAGCGCCGGCAGCATCATGTTCGAAGGCGTCGACCTGGCGCAACTTAGCGCGGCTCAGATGCGGATTTACCGCAGCCGCATCCAGATCATTTTTCAGAACCCCTACGCCAGCCTGAACCCGCGCTTTACCGTCGGGCAGATTCTGATCGAGCCTATGCGCATTCATGGCATTGGCAAGAGCGAGGACGAAAGGGCGCGACTGGCCCTCGAATTGATAGAAAAAGTGGGCTTGACGCGCGATGATTTCGGCAAGTATCCGCACGAGTTTTCTGGCGGCCAGCGTCAGCGCATAGCGATTGCGCGCTGCCTGACCATGAAGCCCGAGATCATCGTCTGCGACGAAAGTGTCAGCGCACTGGATGTCAGCGTGCAGGCGACGGTGCTCAATCTGCTGCTGGACCTGCAGGACGAGTTTGGCCTGACCTATGTCTTCATCAGCCATGATCTGGCCGTGGTGAAGTACATGGCCGATGAAATTCTGGTGATGAGTCAGGGTGAAGTGGTCGAGCGCGGCAGCGCCGAAGAAATTTACGCCCGGCCGCAGCACCCCTATACACAACAACTGCTGGGTGCCATTCCACGCGGTCTGGCGGCTGTCGCCCAATGAGGGAGCTTGAGTCATGAAGCGCATCAATGAAAGTAGTGCCATGCGGGACCCGTCAGTTGTCATCCCGGACTCGGGAACTGTCATCCCGGACTCGGCGGCTGTCATCCCGGACTTGATCCGGGATCCAGTGCCACGTAAACCCTGGATTGCGGGTCAAGCCCGCAATGACAAACGTGAAGCCCGCAATGACCATCCCGCCTGGTATGCGGCGCTGGCGCTTGCTTGCGCACTGACCTTGCCGGCCTGTTCGAAGGCTCCCGAGGCGCCGCCGGCTGCCGCTGTTCATGTGGCTGCCTCGACGGTGGCCTGGGTCAAGCCCGATGGTGCCAACATGGATCCCATCTTTGCCCAGGCCAAAGCCGCCAACAAGCCGGTGTTCCTGTACTGGGGCGCGGTCTGGTGCCCACCTTGCAACCAGATCAAGGCGACCGTTTTCAACCGGCAGGACTTTATTGAACGCAGCAAGTCGTTCGTGCCGGTGTATCTGGACGGCGACACAGCGGGCGCACAAAAGCTGGGTACCCGCTTCAAGGTGCGCGGTTACCCGACCATGATTCTGCTGCGGCCTGACGGCACCGAGTTGACGCGTCTGCCGGGCGAGGTTCAGGCGTCGCAGTACATGGAAGTATTGAACCTGGGGCTGGCTTCGGGTGCTTCTGCGAAGGAATCACTGGCTGCCGTGCAAAACGGGGGCGAGGTCAAACTGACGCCGGAGGCCTGGCGCCAACTGGCCTACTATTCCTGGGAGCAGGACGAAGCGCAATTGGTGGCACAGAAAGAGCGTGCACAGACCTTGCACAAACTGGCACAAGCTTGCCCACCAGCGCAGGTGGAAGCGTCTTCGCGGTTGGCGCTCAAGGCGATGGTGGCTGCGGCCCAGGACAAGTCGGC
>CAITQH010000079.1 GCA_903894475.1 uncultured beta proteobacterium | reverse complement strand
CCCGAATCCGGCCCGATACCGCACACGGACCTTGAACCTGAAATTGTCATCCCGGACCCCGGGTCAAGCCCGGGGCAGGCTCTGATCCGGGATCCAGTGCCACGCGAGCCATGGATTGCGGGTCGGGGCCCGCAATGACAAGCAGGGGTGTAACTGTTCATGGAAAGGCGAGTAGCGACACGGCAATCCATGCCCTTGGCTGTCATTGCGAGCGAAGCGCGGCAATCGATGTTTTTCAGGGGGCCAGTCGTTCGCGTAACCAGGACTTTCCTGGCGTCAGCGTGTAGCGCAACCTGTCATGCAGACGACTCTTGCGACCTTGCCAGAATTGCCAGCTGTCCGGCTGCAAGCGGTAGCCACCCCAGTGCGGCGGACGCGGCGGTTGCAGCAAAAATTTGGCGCCGTAACGCGCGGCGTTTGCCACCAGCACGCTGCGCCCGCTGATGACCTGACTTTGCGGCGAGGCCCAGGCGCCGATGCGCGAGTCCAGAGGTCGACTGTGAAAGTACTCGTCGCTTTCCATGTCGCTGACTTTTTCTACCTGGCCCTCAATTCGCACCACCCGTTCCAGTTCAACCCAATGAAACTGCAAGGCGGCATAAGGGTTGCCGGCGAGCTCATGCCCTTTTCGGCTTTCGTAGTTAGTGAACCAGGTGATGCCACGTTCGTCAAAGCCCTTGATCAGCACGACGCGCGTTGACGGTCGCAGATCGCTGGCAACGGTTGCCAGTGTCATGGCGTTGGGCTCGGGTACCTCGGACGAAATCGCCTCTTGCAGCCACTGCTCAAACTGCCGCAGTGGGTCGGCGTGCGACGCGTCTTCGCTGAGTTCGGCGCGCTCGTAGCTTTTACGCAGGTCGGCAAGAGAGGTCATACCGGCAGTATAGGCAGATCTTCCAGACACGCACGAAGTTGGTAACCCCTTGGTAACTTCTGCGTCACTTCATTCGATCATTGAGGGTACCATTCATGTTGAAATTTTGTTACTCCAATTTCTGGGTGCCATGAAACTCCAAGCCGTTGTTGCCACCGTTACCGGGCGTATCCGTCAGCGCAGTGAAGCCACGCGCGGCGCTTACCTGGCAGGTCTGGTCCAGGCCGCCGCGCGCCGCCCCGGCGCCGAGCGGCTTGGATGTGCCAACGTGGCGCACGCCTTTGCCGCGCTGCCGGCGAACGACAAATTGCGCGTGCTCAGCCAGCGCGCTCCCAACATCGCCATCGTGACGGCCTACAACGACATGCTGTCGGCGCACGCGCCGCTGCAGCATTACCCGGACATCATCAAAGCCGAGGCGCGCAGGCTCGGTGCGACGGCGCAGGTGGCCGGCGGCGTGCCTGCCATGTGCGATGGCGTGACACAGGGCACGCCCGCCATGGAACTCAGCCTGTTTTCGCGCGACGTGATTGCCATGTCCACCGCCATTGCGCTCAGTCACGACGTCTTTGACGCCGCGCTGCTGCTGGGCGTCTGCGACAAGATTGTTCCCGGGCTGTTGATCGGAGCTTTGCATTTCGGTCATGTGCCCACTGTTTTTGTGCCCTCCGGTCCAATGACTTCGGGTCTGTCGAACAGTGACAAGGCCAAGGTGCGCGAGCAGGCAGCGCAGGGTCTGGTAGGTCGTCCGGAGTTGCTGGCAGCCGAGTCCAGCGCCTACCACGGCCAGGGCACTTGCACCTTCTATGGCACGGCCAACAGCAACCAGATGCTGCTTGAAGCAATGGGCCTGCAGGTGCCGGGCACGGCCTTCGTCAACCCGGGCGCCACGCTGCGCGACGAGTTGACGCGCGAAGCCGTGCGCAGCGCGCTTGACATCACCAAGGCAGGTCGATTTACGCCGATCGGTCAGTTGGTCGACGAGCGCAGCATCGTCAATGCCATGGTGACTTTGCTGGCGACCGGTGGCTCGACCAACCACTTGATTCATTGGGTGGCAGTGGCGCACGCTGCTGGCATCGTGATTGACTGGGATGACTTCGCAGCTCTGTCGGAAGCAGTGCCCTTGCTTGCGCGTGTCTATCCCAATGGCGCTGCTGACGTCAACCAGTTTCAGGCGGCGGGCGGGCCGGGTTTCGTGATTCGGGAACTGCTGGACGCCGGACTGATGCATGCCGATGTGCTGACCGTGCGCCCCGGCGGCTTGCGTGAATACACCAGCGCGCCGACAAGCGACGGGACGGGCGCCTTGCGCTGGCTGAGCGTGGGCGCTAGCCGCGACGATAGCGTGTTGCGGCCTGCCAGCGCACCTTTTAGCCCGACCGGCGGCCTCAAACTGCTGCGCGGCAACCTGGGGCGCAGCGTGATCAAGGTTTCGGCCGTGGCACCGGAGCGGCATCTGATCGAGGCGCCGTGTCGGGTCTTTGATTCGCAGGAGGCGCTGCACCGCGCTTTTGAGGCCGGCGAACTGAACCAGGATCTGGTTTGTGTGGTGCGCTGGCAGGGCCCCCAAGCCAACGGCATGCCCGAATTGCACAAACTGACGCCACCGCTGGCCGTGCTGCAGGGCAGAGGCTTCAAGATGGCGCTGGTGACCGACGGGCGCATGAGTGGTGCCTCCGGCAAGGTGCCGGCAGCCATTCACGTCTCGCCGGAGGCCGCCGCTGGCGGTCCGCTGGCCAAACTGTGTGACGGTGACGTGATTCGTCTGGACGCAGTCGCCGGTACTTTGCAGGTTCTGGTAGATGGCACCGAATGGGACCAGCGCGTCGCCCAGCCGATGCCCGAAGCGCTGGCCGCGGCGAATGGATTGGGTATGGGGCGCGAGCTATTCGCCGGCATGCGGCGTAACGCGCTGACAGCCGAGGATGGTGCTTGCAACTGCTTGTGATGACGGCTTGATGCAAGGGAGTAGTTGATGAGTGAGAGGGCGAAAATTTCCGCGCTGCTGGTGATGCAGGACGCGCCGGTGATTCCGGTGATCGTGTTGCACGATGTGGCTGATGCCGTGCCAATGGCGCGCGCCTTGCTGGCAGGTGGCATCCGCATGCTCGAAGTCACACTGCGCACGACGCAGGCACTGGCCTGCATCGAAGCGATTGCCCGTGAGGTACCGGACGCGGTGGTTGGCGCGGGCACCGTGCGCAGCCGAGCTGATGCGCAGGCCGCTGCGATGGCGGGCGCGCGCTTTGCGGTCAGCCCGGGTTACACCAGTGCGCTTGGACAAGCCTGTTTTGACGCGGGATTGGCGCTGTTGCCGGGCGTGGCAACCGGCAGCGAAATCATGCTGGCGCGGGAGGAAGGCTTGACCGAACTGAAGTTCTTTCCCGCGCTGCAAGCCGGTGGTGTTGCGATGCTCAAAGCCTGGAGTGGTCCGTTCTTTGATGTCAGGTTTTGCCCCACCGGGGGCGTCAGTCTGCAAAACGCAGCGGATTTTCTGGCACTGCCCAACGTCGTCTGCGTGGGTGGCTCCTGGCTCGTTCCGCCAGACGCACTGGCGCAGGGCGACTGGGCGCGCATCACGCAATTGGCGCAGGACAGTCGGCGTCTGCGCGGCTGACAGCGCGCCAGCCTAAAGCGGTCGCTGGATCAGTTCGATCTTTTAGCCGTTGTGCCTATTATAATAATCTATATATATCAACAACTTAACTCTAAATAGACCGTCTAAAATAGTTTTCAAATCTTTGAAAACCGCCATGAAATGGCGGTTAAAACGCCGCCAGACTGATAGAATAGCCGTCAGATTCAGTGGAGATCAGCATGGCGAAGCCAAGACAAACGGATTCAGGAAAGTGGGAGATAGGGCTACGACACCCATCGCTGCCCGGTGGCCGCAAGTATTTCACCTTTGACACCCAAGACAGGGCCGCAGAATATGGTGAGCAGTGGAAACTGATGAAGTTGGCCGGTCTCGAACCGCCTGCGGAACTGCTCAGGGCAACGCAAACGACGACAGTAATTCTGGCCAAAGTTCTACGGGCATGGATCAACTCTGGACTTGCTGCACCCACACAGCATTCACCGCTCGGGTCACTGGTGACAGAGGTTGGCGCCGTCAAGTTGGAGGATGCTACCTATGCATGGTTATCGGCCTACATCCAGCGACTGAAAGTGCAGAACAATCTAGCGCCAAATTCGATCCGGCACCGCATTCAGGCGCTTGGTCGGTCTATTGACGAGTACCTGCGGCACAACCCAGCAGTAGTTTTCCAGAACCCTGTAAAACTGCTCCCAAAGGGATACAGCACCTACACCGATGTGGATCGGCGACTTGTCGAGGCGGCGGGGAAGGAGGCGCGGATTGACGTCGAGCGGGACAGGCGCTTGCACCCCGGCGAAGAAGCGCGAATAGTTGACGTGATGTCCGGTAAGCAGCGCGATGACCGTGTGCGTGGGTTGATGCTGAAGGGCGGCAACGCCCTTCGTACTATGTTCCTGATGATCGTCTATTCCGGTATGCGGTTGCGCGAGGCATATACCCTGCACCGCAATCAAATTGATCTCGACGGCAAGGTCATACGGGTTCAATGTTCAAAGCAGTGGCGCGGGAAGATCGTGTTTCGAGACATTCCAATGAGGCCTGAAGTTCATGCAACCCTCGTGCAGTATCTGTCCACCAGGGCGATGTTTCCAACGGCCTATCTGTTCCCGTTCATCGAGGAAGAGCCGGACATGCCGCTAAAGAAGGTGACGCAAAGGCTATCTGATCGGTTTAGGATTGCGTTTGAATACGCGGGATGCATGGAATTGCACGAACACGATCTGCGACACGAAGCCACGTGCCGGTGGCTTGAAATGAAAGACGCAACTGGCAATTGGATGTGGCGTCTGGAAGAGATTAACAAAATTTTGGGGTGGTCTGCCAACTCCACAATGGCTCAGCGATACGCTTCGTTTCGGGGAGAAGACATGGCACAGCGCATGTGGCCTAAGGCAGCGACGGGAGCAAAGGCGGCACACGTCGGCGCGGCTTGATGATTGACATTACGGTTGGCTGGCGCTTCGCGCGGCGCTCCTGCGCCTCTTCTCTGGCTTTTTCAGCAAGGTGTCACCGACCGCCGTATAGGATCCATTCCGTGATCGGCATATAGGATCCAGTTTGTGACCGGCGTAATGGAGCCACGGCGTGATCGCCGTAATGGAGCCATTTGATGACCGGCGTAATGGAGCCAGCAACAGGGCGTTG
>CAITQH010000078.1 GCA_903894475.1 uncultured beta proteobacterium | reverse complement strand
GTTCTTCTCCGTCAGCACTTGCTCGCTGCGACTGACTCTGCCGCTGGCGTCGAGATAGACGAACCAGGTGTGTTTGCCAGCAGGCCCGCGCGGAAATTCGAGTCGCACTTGCGGACTCACGTGGCTCTCCAGGTCGGGCTGTCCCATCCGCAGCAGAACTTCATCGCGGCTCATGCCGATCACTGCGTCGGGCGGCGCATAGCCGCTGCAAGCTGCGAGCAACAGGCAAGGCAACAAAACTTTCCAGGTGAAGAGTAGATTACGCATGACGCATTCTCGTCTGTCCCGCAAGGTCTCAGGAAGCCATGAGATCCCTGATTTGCTGCAGCGCCGCCGGGATGAATTCTCTGTAGAGCGCTCGCAACGCCTCTCGTTATCCAGGCCCGTGCAATCGGGTGTGGCGCTGCCATGCGCTTCCACAGTCATCGTCAGACTTGGCATTCAATTTTTTCGTCAGTGTTCGGCTCTGGTGGCAGTCAACAATGGAAACTGACCGGGCGCACACAACTGTCAGCTTTCCAGTAGTCCGGTTCAACGCCGTATTGAAGCTGTTAGCGGCGAACCGCCGCCCTTGTTTGACGTTCAGCGCAGCGCTGGCAAATTCGGTGGTGCAGCGTAACCGCGTATTGGCGACCGGCAGCTTGGCTCAGGGCGAGGAGGATCTTTCCCGCCACAGTTTCGGCTTCGCTGGTGGCTTGCTGAGGGAGCAGGCTCAGGTTTTGCAGCAGAACCCCGAAGGCGTTACCGCCAAGGCGCACCAGGGTGTCGCCCTTGCGGGTGCAATCACCAAGCCTTTGCGCAACGCTTTGCAACAAGCGGTTGCTGCTTTCGTAACCTATGGTTGCCACCCGATTTGCCGCGACCGCGCGCGCTCTCACAGACAGCGACCAGCGCTTGCAGGGTTGGGATCCAGACGAGGCGATAGACGTGATTCATGTGCGTTCCTTGGGTGGACAGTTCCACCGTGTGCGCAAGTCTCACGGCTATCAGAAAACGCGTCTATCGCCTTTGCGAAAATCGATATCGAGAAAGCGAAAACGCAAAAAATATGCCTTTTCGGCAGGCTTTCCAACTACGACGCGGGTTGTTTTTGTATCAAAAAACATTTGCATCGGCGATAAAATATAGAAAATACTAGCGCAACATGCAAAAAATGAGGCCGCCATGATCGGGTATGAGTTTTTAGTCTCCAAGATCGCCATCCCCATGCTGCCGCTACAGCAGCCTGCCCGCGTCAAACCTGTGACGCGGGTGGAGTCCATGTCCGAGGTGCTGGCGATCCCGCGCAATGTTGCGCCGGGTGATGACAGCATCCTGAGCCACGTACTGTTCGCCCTGCGCTACGAAAGCATTCAAATTCCCGTTCTAGAACAAGCCTTGCGACTTGTGCCGGCGGCTGAGTTGCTGGCCAGCCTCGCCCGCCAGCCCCAAGGCGGTTACCTGCGCCGGGCCGCGTACTTCTGGGAAAAGGCGAATGACCAGTCACTTCCTTTGCCGCTGGAGACAACCGGCGGCAATTACTTGGAGGTTTTTGACCCCGCCGAGTATTACACCGGCCAAATCTGGGAACGCAGCCAAAAGTACCGCGTGGTCTTCAATGGCATCGGTCCCTACGAATATTGCCCGGTAGTCAAACGCGATGCGCGCCTAGAGAAGCTGGGTGTCGAGACATTCGGGCGACTCCACGAATGGGCAAGTGACCCCAACAACGCCGAATTGCTGGACCGGGTCATGAGTTGGGCCTACCTCAGCGAGACACGCGGCTCTTACGCCATTGAAAACGAGGTGCCGTCCCCCGACAAAGAGCAGGCCTTTCTGCAGGCGCTGACGCATCTGCGGGACAAAACGCCACTGAGTGAGGAATACCTGATTCAGTTGCAAAATATGGTTGTCAGCAACCCGATGCAGGCTGAAGTTCAGTTTCGAACGACCCAGAACTGGCTGCAGCGTGGCGGTCGGGGCGCAGCGGGCGTTCGCTACGTACCGCCCGATCCGCACAGCATGGTGACGCTCATGGACGGCTTCATGCGCATGGCCAATGCCCAAGACGACGTACCCCCTCTGGTGAAATCCGCCTTGGTGAGCTTTGGCTTCGTCTTCATCCACCCCTTCATGGACGGCAACGGGCGAATCTCGCGCCTGCTCGCCCACCACACCCTGCATTTAAAGGGCGTGCTACCTGATATCAATGGCAGTCCGGCGATCCTGCCGCTGTCGGTAGCCATGAAGAAGAATGAGAAGGAATATCTGAACACACTCGAAGCCTTCAGTCTGCAAGCGCGCAAGCTGTGGTCCGTGATGCACCTCAGTGACAACGACTTTGTTTTCGACTTCAAGTCGTCGCCGCTGATCTACGCCCACTGGTCTGGCCAGAAAGCCGCCGAGTTCGTGACCACCTGCGCGGCCGAGGCCTTGGCACAGACACTCATTGACGAGGCCGTATACCTGCAGAACTACGACCAAGCGTTTGCGCAAATCGACCAAGCCTACGACCTACCGAATAAGACGATCAACCTGCTGATTCAATGGATTCACCAAAACAATTGCCGTATGCCGGAGCGCCGCAGGAACGCGCAAGAGCTTATCCTTATCAAACCTGCACAACTCGATGACATTGAGGCTATCGTGGTCAAGGCTTTTGAGAAGAAAAGCGCCGACTAAGGCACTGCAACCGCGATCTTTTATTCTGCCCGGTAGTCAAGCACGATGCGCGGCTGGAAAAGACAATAGTTTGCACTTTCGGAATTGTGATCCGGATATGTAAAAAATGATTCCTCGCCACGTTGCGCCCCGCCAATTGGGCAAGACAACCTTGGTGCGACACCTGTTGGCCGACAAGCCCTATGTTTCTCTGGATGCACCAGAACTGCTCTCTGAGATGCAGGGCGTGGTTGATGCCTCTGGGACTATGGGGCAGTTTGTTCTGACCGGTTCGCACAATCTGTCGCTGCTGTCCAGCGTGACGCAAAGTCTTGCAGGACGCACCGGGCAACTGCTCAACATGCAGTCTTTGGCCAGCGATGCGGGTGTGTCCGACAAGACGACCAAGAGTCCCAAGCTCTATGTGACAGATGTGGGCTTGGCTTGCGCGCTTCTGGGTATTGAGACAGCGAGTCAGGTGCAAAACCACCCGCTTCGCGGTGCATTGTTTGAGACCATGGTAGTGAACGAATTTTTGAAGAATCGCTGCAACGCGGGTACGCGTGCGCCCTTGTACTTTTGGCGTGACAACATTGGCACCGAGGTCGATTTGATTCTGGAGCGCGGCAATGAACTCGCCGCGGTGGAGATTAAATCCGGCATCGCCGTGGCCAGCGACGCGTTCGGTAATTTGAAAAAATGGCAAAAGTACGCACTAGAGCGTGGCAACTTTTCGGCCATTTACCCGGGACTGGTGTACGGTGGCAGCACACGGTACACCCGCGAAGGCGTCGATGTGATGCCATGGAATGGTCTGTGACTCGGCCTTGTTCGACCTAAAACACCCACCCCACTTGCACCAAAAAGTTATCCTGCTCGGTCTTCTCGCTGGTAGCCGGGGTCGTCTCCAGTCGGTGCGCCAGATTGGCTGGAACCCTCAATGCCAGTTCGAGACCGATGACCTGGTCGCGCAGATCAGGCAGGCACTGAGCAACTGCGTGGCCGTCGTGGCGGCGGGCGGCGGCCTGCCGGAGCACATCGTGCGCATGACCTGGTACCTCAGGGACAAAAAAGAGTACGTCACCCGTTTGAAGGAAATCGGCGCCGTCTACCGCGAAGTCATGGGTCGCCACTACCCGGCGATGAGCGCGGTTCAGGTCGCGGACCTGATCGAAGACGAAGCGAAGGTCGAGATCGAAGTCACGGCTGTCGTCCCGGTCAAGCCTGCAATCAATCAGGAACGATCATTGGGGAACTGACACTCAGGTGGCTCGCCATAGCCGGCAGAGCGCACCTGCTGCTCCAGCGACAGTTCCACATGGAACCAGAGGCATGAATTGTTCTCGTAGCGGTAGTTCCAAACCACTCCGCGTTCACGTGCGAGCCCCTGCACCGCACTGGGCCGCCCCAGCAGTTGGCGCACCTGCGCCTGTGTCATGTCCGGGTTGATGAGATTGAAGTTCTTCTCCGTCAGCACTTGCTCGCTGCGACTGACTCTGCCGCTGGCGTCGAGATAGACGAACCAGGTGTGTTTGCCAGC
>CAITQH010000077.1 GCA_903894475.1 uncultured beta proteobacterium | reverse complement strand
GAATTTCACAGATCGCCGGGTCGTCGCTGCACAGGACGGCGTTGCCGTAAAAAGGCAGACGGTGCAGAAAATCGAGAAAGGCCTGCTTCAGTCGGCCAAAGTCGTGGCCGTAGGTGTCCATGTGGTCGGCATCGATATTGGTCACCACCGCCAGCACCGGCAGCAGGTTCAGGAAGGAAGCGTCCGACTCATCGGCCTCGACCACAATGTAGTCGCCCTGACCGAGTCGCGCGTTGGCCGCCGCACTGTTGAGGCGTCCGCCAATCACAAAGGTCGGGTCCAGTCCGGCCGCGCCCAGCACGCTGGCCAGCAGACTGGTGGTAGTGGTCTTGCCGTGGGTTCCGGCCACGGCAATGCCCTGCTTGAGCCGCATCAGTTCGGCCAGCATCAGGGCGCGCGGCACCACGGCAATGCCCTGTTCGCGGGCACTGCGCACTTCCACGTTATCGGCTGCCACGGCGCTCGAAGTCACGACCACATCCGGTCCATGCAGATTGCCGGCTGCGTGCCCGACATGGGTCAGGATTCCCAGATCTGACAGACGTCGCAATGTCACACTGTCGCTCTGGTCAGAGCCGCTTACCTGATACCCCAGATTGAACAGGATTTCCGCGATGCCTGACATGCCCACGCCGCCAATGCCGACGAAGTGAATATGGCGCACAGCGTGTTTCATGACGCCAACTCCGCGCAGGCATCGGCGATCTGATAGCCGGCGTCGAGCTTTTCGAGCCTTCTGGCGGCCACGGCGCGCTCAAGCAATGCGGTTCGATCGGTTTGTTGCAACAGTTCGGCCAGACGCTGCGGATTCATTTCTGTTTGTGGCAGCAGCCAGGCAGCACCCTGGTCCACCAGAAAGCGTGCATTGCGGGTTTGATGATCGTCCACAGCAAACGGAAAAGGCACGAACAGGGCCGCCGCACCCACCGCCGCAATTTCGGTCACGGTACTGGCGCCGGCGCGGCAAAGCACCAGATCCGCGTCGGAAAAAGCCAGCGCCGTGTCATCGATGAAGGGCGTCAGTCGCGCTTGCACGCCGGCCTGCGCGTAGTTGGCGCGCAGGGCTTCAATCTGCGCCGCTCCGCTTTGATGCAGAACCTCGGGTCGCGCCGCTGGCGCCATCAGCGCCAGCGCTTGCGGCACGACTTCATTCAGGGCGCGTGCGCCCAGACTGCCGCCCAGCACCAACAAACGCAGCGGTCCCGTGCGACCGACAAAGCGCACCGCCGGTTCCGGTACGCCAATGAATGCGCTGCGCAGCGGATTGCCGACCCAGCGAGCCTGTGCGAGTACGTTCGGGAAAGCGGTAAAGACGCGCCGCGCCACTTTGGCCAGCACTTTGTTGGCCATACCCGCCACTGAATTCTGCTCGTGCAGGACTAGCGGCTTGCCCAGCAATACACTCATCAGTCCAGCCGGGAAAGTGATGTAGCCACCCAGACCCAGAACAACGTCGGGCTTGACACGGCGCAACACCGCAACGCTTTGCCAGCAGGCGCGCAACAGGTTCCAGGGCAGCGCCAGCAGCGTCGCCCAGCCCTTGCCGCGCACACCGGCGAAGTCAACCGCCTCAAAGGCAAAGCCGTGCGGCGGTACCAGACGGCTCTCCATGCTCGGCTGCGCCGCGCTGCCACTGCCCCCAAGCCAGTGCACACGCCAGCCACGCTCACGCAACACTTGCGCGACCGCCAGCCCTGGAAAGATGTGACCTCCCGTGCCACCTGCCATGATGAGTGCGCACTTGTTCATTGTTGGCAATACCGCGATGGGGTACTTGTCATTGCGGACCCCGGATCGGAGTCTGGGGCAGGCCCGATCCGCAATCCATGGTCCGCGTGGCACTGGATCCCGGGTCGAGCCCGGGATGACAACAATGACCAGGCGTGGCGGCCTAGCGATGACGCGCAGACACAGCAGTGGTTCATACCCGGCCTCCACGCATCATCAGGCGGTTTTCGAAGTCAATGCGCAGCACCACGGCGACGGCGACCAGGTTAACCAGAATGGCGGAGCCACCGTAGCTCATCAGCGGCAGCGTCAACCCCTTGGTCGGCAACGCGCCCAGATTGACACCCATGTTGATGAAGGCCTGAAAGCCCATCCAGATGCCTACGCCTTGCGCCACCAGACCGGCAAAGACCCGGTCCAGCGCAATGGCCTGACGTCCGATATGCATCATGCGACGTGTCAGCCACAGGAACAGACCAATCACGCAAACCACGCCGACCAGACCGAATTCTTCGCCAATCACCGCCAGCAGGAAGTCGGTATGCGCTTCAGGCAACCAGTGCAGCTTCTCCACACTGCCACCCAGGCCAACGCCAAAAATTTCACCCCGTCCAATGGCGATCAGGGAGTGCGTGAGCTGATAGCCCTTGGCCAGCGCGTTCTTTTCGCTCCAGGGGTCGAGGTAGGCAAAGATGCGTTCACGGCGCCACTCGCTCATGGCAATCATCAAGCCAAAAGCCACCAGCAGAACCGCAGCAATCAGAAAGAACATGCGGGCATTGACACCGCCCAGGAACAGGATGCCCATGGCGATCACCGCGATCACCATGAAGGCACCCATGTCGGGTTCGGCCAGCAGCAGCATGCCAACCACCGCCACCGCCACGCCCATCGGTGCCACGGCGCGGAAGAAGTGCTCCTTGACATCCATCTTGCGTACCATGTAATCCGCCGCGTACAGCAGCACCGCGAACTTGGCCAGTTCCGACGGCTGAAAACCAAAGGGCCCAAGCGAGATCCAGCGCCGCGCGCCGTAAACGACCTTGCCGATGTAGGGAATCAGCACGGCAATCAGGAACACCAGGGAAACAATGAACAGCCAGGGTGCCGCCTTTTCCCAGCTTGCGACGGGTACCTGGAAGGCCAGCACGGCCGCCACAAAAGACATCAGCAGCCACAGCACATGGCGCGTCAGGAAATAAGTGTGGGTGTACTTGGCAAAGCGAGGATTCTCTGGCATCGCAATCGAGGCCGAGTACACCATCACCATACCCCAGACCAGCAGCACCAGCGTGACCCACAGCAGTGGCTGGTCAAAGCTCACCACGCGCGTTGGCGCGCTGCTGTTCAGGCGCGTGCCGACGGTGCTCACTGCGCCCCCTCCAGCGCCGTGCCAGCCGCATTGGCCGTTTCCCGGACCGCCGCCACGAAGACGCGGGAGCGATGCTCATAGTTGTCAAACATGTCAAAGCTGGAGCAAGCCGGTGACAGCAGCACCGCGTCTCCCGGCTGCGCCAGCGCGCTGGCCTGTGCCACCGCATCTTCCATCGAGTCGGCGCCCACCAGCGCCACCCCGGTCGCTGCCAGCGCCTCGCGAATTTGCGCTGCTGCGCGACCGATCAGCACGACCGCGCGCACATGGCGCGCGACTGGCGGCGCCAAGGGTGCAAAGTCCTGAGCCTTGCCCTCACCGCCAAGGATGACGACCAGACGCCGCTCCAGACCAAGGCCTGTCAAGGCAGCGACTGTGGCACCGACGTTGGTGCCTTTGCTGTCGTCAAAATATTCGACCTCATGAACGATGGCGACCGACTCCAGTCTATGCGGTTCACCCCGGTATTCGCGCAGTCCGAACAGCAGCGGGCCAAGTGCGCAACCGGCCGAATGACTCAGCGCCAGTGCCGCCAGCGCGTTCAAGGCATTGTGGCGTCCCCGGATGCGCAGGGCGTCAGACGGCATCAGGCGCTGGATGTGCAGTTCTTCCTCAGCGACTTTGCGCTTTCGGATGGTTTCGTCAGCCTCCAGGGCGCGCACCAGCCAGTGTATGCCGTTAAGCTCTTCGATGCCAAAGTCGCCCGGACGCGTCGGGCGATCCGCGCCAAACGTGACATAAGACCGGTACTGCTGTTTGCCCTTGGACTTGACCGGTTCCGGCAGCAAAGCCATCACCGCCGGATCGTCGCGATTGAGCACCAGCAGAGCTTGCTGACCAAAGATGTTGGCCTTGGCGCGGCTGTAGGCCGGCATCGAGCCATGCCAGTCAAGATGGTCCTGCGTGATGTTGAGCAGCGCCGCCGCGCTGGGCTCGAATACGGACGCCGCATCAAGCTGGAAACTTGACAGCTCCAGCACCCAGACTTCGGGCAACGCGTCGGCGTCGAGTTGTGCCGTCAGCGTATCGAGCAGCGTTGGCCCGACGTTGCCAGCCATCGCGACGATTTTGCCGGCACGCGCCACCAGTTGCGCCGTCAAGGAAGTCACGGTCGTCTTGCCATTGGTGCCGGTCACTGCGAGCACCTTGGGCGCGTAATTGCGCGCAGCGCGCAAGTCTGCCAAGGCCTGCGAAAAAAGTTGCAACTCGCCCGCCACCGGCAGTCCGATGGCGCGTGCCGCGTCTGACACCGGCGCACATTCGACTGGCGTCAAGCCCGGACTGACATAGACCGCCTTGATATCGCTGCCGTCGATCAGTGCGGCGCTGAAAGGACCATGAACAAAGCTCACGGCCGGCAACTCCTGCTTTAAAGCGACAAGCTGCGGCGGCTCGGCGCGCGTGTCTGCGACCGTCACCCGCGCGCCTTCACGCGTGCACCAGCGCGCCATCGCCAGACCGGACGCACCCAGGCCCAGGATCAGAATGTGTGGCCCGAAGAGCAAGGACGGCGTGCCGGCGCCGGGCCGCCCCAAGCCCGGCACAGCCCCCCCGGGGCTGGAGCCTGCGGCTCCAAGCCTGCTTGAGCAGGGTTGGACAGGCGACAGAGGCGAAGCGTCTCGCGAGCCGCGGCCTGCAAGGCCTCGCGCAGCACATGAAATGGCAGGCCCCGGAACGAGCGGCAGCGAGGAACGCAAGGGGGCCATTCAGTTACCTCAGCTTGAGGGTTGACAAGCCAACCAGGCACAACAGCATGGTGATGATCCAGAAGCGCACGACCACCTGGGTCTCCTGCCAGCCACTCTTCTCGAAATGATGGTGCAGCGGCGCCATCTTCAGAATGCGCCGACCCTCGCCGTACTTCTTGCGGGTGAACTTGAACCAGCTGACCTGCAGCATCACCGAAAGCGCTTCGACCACAAAGATGCCGCCCATGATGGCAAGCACAATTTCCTGACGCACGATGACCGCAATGGTGCCCAGTGCGGCACCCAACGCCAGCGCGCCGACATCACCCATGAAGACCTGCGCCGGGTGCGTGTTGAACCACAGAAAGGCCAGACCAGCTCCTGCCATTGCCGAGGTGAAGATCAACAACTCTCCGGAACCCGGGATGTAGGGAAAGAAAAGGTACTTGGAGTAAACCGAACTGCCGGTGACGTAGGCAAAGATGCCCAGACAGGCACCCACCATCACCACCGGCATGATGGCCAGCCCGTCCAGACCGTCGGTCAGGTTCACTGCATTGCTGGAGCCCACAATCACCAGGTAAGTCAGAATGACAAACCCCAGCACGCCCAACGGGTAGCTGATTTCCTTGAAGAAGGGCAGCAGCAGACCGGCCTTGGGCGGCAGGTTCAGGTCAAAGCCCGATTGCACCCATTTGAAAAAGAGCTCCAGCACGCGCCAGTTGGAGTTCTCGGAGATGCTGAACACCAGGTAGAGTGCCGCGAGCAGGCCGATCACCATGGGCTTCGTGCTCAATCGCGTCGAAACGCGCTGGATGCTGTTCGTCCTTGTCATCGTCTGGTCGAT
>CAITQH010000076.1 GCA_903894475.1 uncultured beta proteobacterium | reverse complement strand
GTCGGGGCGTAGCGCAGCCTGGTAGCGCATCTGGTTTGGGACCAGAGGGTCGAAGGTTCGAATCCTTTCGCCCCGACCATGTCTTTTTCTCTCGATCTCTGCCCGTAGCTCAGTTGGATAGAGCAACAGCCTTCTAAGCTGTGGGTCGCAGGTTCGATCCCTGTCGGGCAGACCAATAAATAGAAGGTTTGTCGCTATGAAAAAGGTAGCCATTGTTTATGGGGCTACACCGGGGCTACGGTAGAAAAATTCCAGCCGTCACTTCCCCACACTTTCAGGCCACCCTTTCAGCACGCACTTGCATCAATCCACGCTCAGCCATGCTCAGTGCTTCGACTGCCCCTGATGGCGTGGTTGATCCGCGCGTATGGTTGTGGGCCCTGCCGTGAATCTCCGCTGCAACCGGAGTGCTTTTCGGGCCGCTCGCGTGCTCGGAAATCACCTGCGTCCGGTCGTTCAGTTCGTGCGCCATGAAGCGAATCGTCTCGCCTTTCTTCAACTGATCGAGCCACGCAGAATCTTTGACTTGCAATGCCTTAGTCATCGCCGGCACATTGAAATTGGCTATCGGGCCGTGAACGACGATGACCCTTCCAGAGGATTTGTCGATCTTCTTGACGATCCCATCGACCAGAGATGGGGCCGCCGTTGCCACGGAATGTTGCATGTTGGTGTGCTTGGGAGTTTCTTGTGAAACGGCGGGCATAGCGAGCAAGGCGGCTGCAATAACAACTGAAATTGCCGAAAGATATTTCTTCATTCTTTGCTCCGATCGATCTCGGGTCTTGCGCTATTTGTCGTACTGACGGGCGTAAACCTCGTCGTTGTAAAGAGCTTCGTCAAAGCGGTCGCGGCCATAGGTCGACATTATTTTCTGACCATCTGGCGAGGCAACGAAGGCTACGAATTTTTCAGCAGCTTCGCGCCCCGGTGTCATCCCCGGCGGGGATGTCAGTGCGTGATACGTATTAACCAGGAACTTGTCACCGCGATAAAGGATTACCAGGTCTGGCGCGATAGCCTTTTCCATAATCCAGGTCGATGAATCGCTCATGAAGTAGGCACCTTCAGCATTGGCACGTTTGAGACTCGCGGTCATATAGTCATTGGTCACAATGTACCAAGCACCAGAGGGCTGGATATCGGCCCTTTGCCAGATCTGAATTTCCTTCTGATGCGTTCCAGAATTGTCACCACGCGAGACGAATCGCGCGCCGACCCTGGAGATCCGTTGATAGGCGTCAGAAGCACCGGTGGCTTCCGGTTGCAAGCTAGAACCGATTCTTGCCCGAGCCATAGGTGGCACCATTTTCATCGGCGGCAAAGGCTGGCATGCTGCCACCGATCAGGGCTACACCGAGCAATTTGAGGAAGGTTCGACGCATAAGGCACTCCAAGTTTCTGTTGTTGAAGCCGAGAATTACGCACAGAACGGATTCTCAAACGACTACTCTGTTAATGAGTGGACGGTCCGGGAAGGCTTCGGCTTGTGCGATTCGCGCATTGAGCGGAGCCACTCATTGTCAGCGTGCTGATGGTAGCCTTGGTCGGAGTAAGCTGCGATATGAATCAGTGTGCATACGCTTCAATGTCAATGACCGACCGTGCAGTGCACCCTTCGGGGGATCGAGCACCGACAAGTATGGGTGCCTACCGGGCAATAGCAGCTATTCGACGCCGATGACGAGCTACGCCTGCTCGCGCAGGAAGTCAAAATCGCATCCATCTTCGGCCTGCAAAGTGCTTTTCGCATAAAGCCGACCATAGCCCCGCTTTGGCACCGCTGCGGACGCTGGCATGGCGGCTCGCCGGGTGGCAAGTTCCGCCTCGTCAACCAGTAGATCAAGTCTGCGTTCGTTCACTGACATCCGGATCAGGTCTCCATTGCGCACCAGTCCCAGCGGTCCACCGATCGCTGCCTCGGGCGACACATGCAGGACGATGGTGCCGTATGCGGTGCCGCTCATGCGTGCGTCGGAGATGCGGACCATGTCCTTGACACCGACCTTCGCAAGCTTCGCAGGTATCGGTAGATAGCCGGCCTCGGGCATACCCGAACTGCTCCTGGGCCCAGCGTTTTGTAACACCATGAAATCGTCGGCAGTCACATCGAGGTCGGGCAAATCTATACGCTCTGCCAGGTCAGCGAGTGAGCTAAAAACCACTGCGCGACCCGTGCGCTCGAACAGCCTCGGGTCTGCTGCCGAACGTTTGATGATTGCGCCATTGGGTGCGAGCGAACCGAACAACGAAGCCAGTCCCCCCTGTGGCGTGATCGGGTTGTCGAAACTGCGCACCACTGCACGATCGACCCAAGTCGACTGGACAGCCAGGCGTTCACCGAGCGTCTCTCCGGTGATTGTCATGCAATCCAGATGCAGTAATGGCGCCAACTCGCGCAAGACCACCCCTAGCCCGCCGGCGGCGTGCAGGTCGGACATGTAGTGCTGCCCCGTTGGCTTCAGATCGACCAATACCGGTGTGCTATCAGATAGTTCGTTCAAACGCACCAGTGAAACCTTGATACCCAGTCGTCCGGCAATCGCGGTGAGATGAATCAGCGCGTTGGTCGAGCCACCGATAGCCAGCAGGATACGCAGAGCGTTCTCGACCGATGCCTCGGTGATGATCTCGCTCGGACGTATTGGATGAAGTGCAAGTTCCACCGCCCGACGACCGCTCGCTTCGGCGGCACGCAAGCGGTCCGAGTGCACGGCGGGAATCGCTGCGGTTCCTGGCAGCGACATGCCAAGAGCTTCGGCAATCGAAGCCATGGTACTGGCCGTACCCATCACACCGCAGGTGCCAGCCGTCGCCGCCAGCTTGCCCTCAACTTCATTGATTTCTTCCTTGGAAATCTCGCCAGCCCTGAACTTGGCCCAGAAGTGGCGGCAGTCGGTACAGGCGCCGAGGCGCTCGCCTTGGTAAGGCATTGGCAGCATCGGACCACACACCAACTGGATTGCAGGCACGTTGGCCGAGGCCGCTCCCATCAGCTGTGCCGGCACACTCTTGTCGCAACCACCGAGCAGCACCACCGAGTCCATGGGCTGTGCGAGGATCATCTCTTCAATGTCCATAGACATCAGGTTGCGAAATTTCATAGACGTTGGATTGAGAAAGGTCTCGCCCAGGGAAATCGTTGGAAAGTCCAGCGGCAGTCCACCGGCAGCCAACACACCACGCTTGATGGCATCGATGAGTTCGGGAAAATTGCGGTGGCAGGGATTGAAGCCGCTGGCCGACTGGGCGATACCCACCACGGGTCGGCTTGCCATCTCGTTTGAATAACCCGCTGCCTTGGCAAACGTGCGCCTCAGATAGAGTGAAAAATCAGCATCGCCGTAGTTAGTGAGGCCACGGGTCAAGCCAATTTTGTTTGGGGTATTCACGATGTTTCCTATCTCACGGTCAAGTCTTGATTTCCGCGCAGCAAGCGCCAGACCTTCTCATTCTGGCTTGATATAGCCATCCTGGATGCCCTTCGCCTTTTTTAGCCTGTTTTTCGATCCCCTCACGGTCAGACTGGGTTTTGCTTCAGACCACGTCACGAGGTAACATGACATCCTGCTAAAAGAGGCGACATTTACGGCGGTAAAAAATGACTGCCAATAGGCATACCGCCAAGAGAGGGCCGCGTGGCACTGACAGAGACCTTCGCCAAAGACATCAAATACATGAGGGCGTGCGCTGGTGATAAGCACACTGATGGTGGCTCCATGTGTTTGCGGGTGAATTCGGGCGGCGACCCTGTGGACCAAGGTTTTGCTGTGAAACGGCTGATCTCCAGGCAGCACATGATGGCATCCCTGATGTGTCTGACCTTGGCGCTAAGTGCCGCGCCGGCGCTGGCTGCGCTTGGGCAGGCACCTTCAACTGCGCTGCCATCTGCTGCGGCGGCCTCCTCGCCCGCGGCCCGGGCCCTTGCAGCGAATTCCGTCGCCCGTGCCGGCCTTTACACCGCGCATCCGCTGCAGCTTGAGAATGGCACCGTGGTTCAGGAATATGCAACGCCGGCGGGTCTGGTCTTTGCGGTGAGTTGGCGCGGGCCGGTATTGCCGGACCTGAGCCTGCTGCTGGGTGAATACTTTAGCGGCTACAAATTGGAAACCGATCAAGCGCGCGCGCTGGGCAAGCGTGGCTCGCCCGTGAATGTGATGAGTAAGCAACTGATTGTCAGATCGACCGGACGGATGCGAAACTTTGCCGGCTGTGCCTATGCACCTGAGCTGATTCCTGCCGGGGTGAATATCAATGATGTGCTGCAGTAAACGTTTCCGGGCTGGCGCGGTGATGGCGATGCTTGCCGTCCTGATGAGTGCTTGCGGCGGCGGCGGCGGTGGAGCAGCGACCACGATCGCGCCGCCGGTTACCCTGGCCCAGAGCAACGTGGTTCCCATCGTGGTTGATGCCGGTCCCGTTGACGCTGGCTACAACGTTAACCGCCTGTATGTGGACGTGACCATCTGCCGCCCCGCCAGCAGCGAGTGTCAGACCATTGATCACGTTCTGATTGATACTGGTTCTATCGGACTGCGGCTCCTGTCTTCCGTCGTCAAGCCGGCATTGAATCTGAGCCGTGTTACGGGTAGCGCGGGTTTGCCAATGCTCACCTGTGTTCAGTTTGTCGACAATACCTTCGCCTGGGGGCCGCTGGTGCTGGCTGATATTGTGCTGGGTGGCAAGGCCGCTTCGGTTGTGCCGATTCAACTTGTGGCAGACCCGACAATCGGTAATGCCCCTGCCAACTGCGCGATTGGCGGGACCGCCATGACCACACCAGCCAATCTGGGAGCCAATGGCATTCTGGGGCTGGGCTTGTTCAAGGAAGACTGCGGCACCGACTGTGTAGCCATCACCCACAACGGTTCTTACTACACCTGCAGTAACGCCAGTTGTACGAGCAGCGTCGGCGTGAAGGCAAGCCTGGCACAGCAGTTGAAGAACCCGGTGCCCCTGTTTGCCACAGATAACAATGGCATCCTGATAGACCTGCCGGCGCTTGCTTCGAGTAGTGCGACCACTTTGGCCGGTTCACTTGTCTTCGGCATTGGCACGCAGCCCAACAATCAGCCGGGCACGGTGGTGGCCTTGACTACCAGTGCCACAGGTTACTTCACTACGCTGTTGGGTACGCAAAGCATGAGCAACAGCTTTCTGGATACCGGGTCCAACGGTTTCTTCTTCGATTCGCCTTCGATCCGTGAGTGTCTTGACAGCAGCCTTGGTTTCTATTGTCCAGCCACGCGCGCCACCGTGTCGGCGACCCTGGTCGGCGCGAATGGCCTGCGTCGAGCAGTTTCGTTTTCAGTGGAGGATGCCTCGACCATGTTTGGTGATGCCAGCAAGACCGTCTTTTCGAATTTGGCTGGACCCATGGGTGATGCAAGCAGCTTTGATTGGGGATTGCCCTTCTTTTACGGGCGACGTGTCTTCATGGGAATCGAGGGGCAGAGTTCAATTCTTGGTACCGGTCCGTACTACGCTTTCTGAGATCCGCGCTAAGTGGCCGCTTCGAGGCCGTTTCTGAAGTGCTCCTGCATGCGCTGCACGGCCAGTGCGGCATTGCGCTCACGGATAGCGGCGATCAGTGCTCGGTGCTCTTTCAACGATTCTTCGATTCGCCCCGATTTCAGCAGAGAGTTGTGGCGATTGAGCTTCATGACCTTGCGCAGGTCGGCCACCATCTGATCGCGCCAGCGATTGTTGGCAATTTCGAGCAACAGCATGTGAAAGCGCTCGTTGACTTCAAAAAAACGTCCCCTGTCCTGTGACTCTGGCCGGGCCGCGGCTTCCAATTCCTGATGCAGCAGATTCAAGGCTTCCAACTGGGCTTCGCTAACGCTGCTGGCCACCACGCCCGCAGCGTCGGATTCCAACAGGCTTAACAGGTGGTAGACCTCGGTCAAGTCACGTTCCGAGACCTCGGTCACATAGGCGCCGCGGCGCACTTTCATGGTTACCAGACCTTCGGCGGCAAGCACCTTGAGTGCTTCCCGCAGAGGCGTTCGGCTGATACCATAGGCCTCGGCAATCTTGAGTTCATCGATCCAACTGCCCGGCGCGAGTTCGCGCTTGAAGATGCGCTGACGCAAGAGTTCAGCCACTTCTTCGTAGAGGGCGCGAGGTGAGAGCGAAAGCGCTGTCATGGTTGAGATTGTAAGCTTGAAATAATATTTTGAATCAATAATTATAAATAACGTAAACTCAAGAAGATTTCGAAAAATCAACTTCTCTGTCACCGCGAGGCCGTAGCCCGCGGCGATCCACGTACTCTGGGTTGCTGCGCTGCGCACGCGGTGACCTATCGGTGGAAGTGCCCTAAACTTATTGCAAACGGCGGCTTGTATGACCCAAAAAAGTACTGAATTTCAATTTGCCAGCCTTGAGGCGTGGAACAAAGTTGCTGCCAAATCTGCACCGGGCGGCAGCGTGGACGCGCTCAACTGGCAGACGCCTGACGGCATCACGGTCAAGCCCCTGTACACGGCGGCCGATACCCAGGATCTGCCGTACGCCAACACCTTGCCGGGCTTCGAGCCCTACCTGCGCGGGCCTCAGGCCACCATGTACGCTGTGCGTCCCTGGACGATCCGGCAGTACGCCGGGTTTTCGACCGCCGAGGAATCCAATGCCTTTTACAGAAAGGCGCTTGCTGCTGGTGGCCAGGGCGTTAGTGTCGCCTTTGACCTGGCAACGCACCGCGGTTATGACAGTGACCATCCGCGAGTGACGGGTGACGTTGGCAAGGCGGGTGTGGCGATCGACTCGGTAGAGGATATGAAAATCCTTTTTGACCAGATTCCGCTGGACTCTGTGTCAGTCTCCATGACCATGAACGGCGCGGTGTTGCCGGTGTTGGCCGGCTATGTGGTGGCCGCTGAAGAACAAGGTGTGAGCCAGGACAAACTCTCGGGAACGATCCAGAACGACATTCTCAAAGAGTTCATGGTGCGCAACACCTACATTTATCCTCCCGCACCCAGCATGCGCATCATTGGCGACATCATCGAGTACACGGCCAAGAACATGCCGAAGTTCAACTCGATTTCGATCAGCGGCTATCACATGCAGGAAGCCGGCGCCAATCAGGCGCTGGAACTGGCTTTTACGCTGGCCGACGGCAAAGAGTATGTGAAGACGGCCATTGCCAAGGGCATGGACGTCGATGCCTTTGCCGGACGCCTGAGCTTCTTCTGGGCGATTGGCATGAACTTCTATCTCGAAGTCGCCAAAATGCGTGCTGCGCGCCTGCTGTGGTGTCGCATCATGAAGGGGTTTGATGCAAGGAACCCGAAGTCGTTGATGTTGCGCACGCATTGCCAGACCAGCGGCTGGAGCCTGACCGAGCAGGACCCTTACAACAACGTTGTGCGCACGACCATTGAGGCCATGGCCGCTGTGTTTGGCGGCACGCAGAGTCTGCATACGAACAGCTTTGACGAAGCAATTGCCCTGCCGACCGAGTTCAGTTCGCGCATTGCCCGCAACACCCAACTCATCATCCAGGAAGAGACCCACATCACGAGCGTGATCGATCCTTGGGCTGGCTCCTACATGATGGAAAAGCTGACGCAGGACATGGCTGATGCGGCCTGGAAGATCATCGAGGAAGTCGAGGCCATGGGCGGCATGACCAAAGCGGTGGACAGTGGTTGGGCCAAGCTCAAGATTGAGGCTGCAGCGGCTGAAAAGCAGGCGCGCATCGACAGTGGCAAAGACGTCATTGTTGGGGTCAACAAATACCGCCTTAAGACCGAGAGCGAGATCGATGCCCGGGATATCGACAATGTGGCTGTGCGCGACGGACAGATTGCACGTTTGAATGTCATCAAGCAAAATCGCGACGGCGCGCTTGTCAAGGCGGCGCTGGCAGCCATCACGGCCGCTGCGCAGGCCAATTCGGGCAACTTGCTCGATCTGGCGATCAAGGCTGTTCGCCTGCGCGCCACCGTGGGTGAGGTGAGCGATGCACTGGAAAAGGTTTACGGGCGCCACCGCGCCGACACACAAAAGGTGACCGGCGTGTATGCAGCAGCTTATGACTCAGCAGAAGGCTGGGACGCACTCAAGGCAGAAATCGATGCGTTCGCGGCGGACCACGGTCGGCGGCCGCGTGTGATGATTGCGAAACTGGGGCAGGACGGTCATGACCGGGGCGCCAAGGTGGTTGCCACTGCGTTTGCCGACCTCGGCTTTGATGTCGACATTGGCCCGCTGTTTCAGACGCCCGAAGAGTGTGCGCGCCAAGCCATTGAAAATGACGTGCATGCGGTCGGCGTATCGACGCTGGCAGCCGGGCACAAGACGCTGGTGCCGGCCATCATTGCGGAGTTGAAGAAGCAGGGCGGCGATGATATCGTGGTGTTCGTCGGGGGGGTCATCCCGAGGCAGGACTACGACATGCTCTATGAGGCCGGTGTCAAGGGTATTTACGGCCCAGGCACGCCGATCCCCGCCAGCGCCAAGGATGTTCTGGAGCAGATCAAGGCTGCACGGGTTTAGACCAGCACAGTCAGACGCCGATTCAGGAAAAGCATGCTGCACGAGATTACCCAGTGCACCGGGGCGTCCCAGCGCCGAGCCATCGCCAAGGCGGTGACGCTACTGGAGTCAACCCGCAGCGATCACCGAGTCCTAGCCGATGAGTTGCTCACGGCGCTGCTGCCGTACACCGGCAAGTCTTTGCGACTCGGTATCAGTGGCGTGCCGGGTGTCGGCAAGTCGACGTTCATCGAAGCCCTTGGCATGTACCTGATTGACCAGGGGCATCGCGTGGCGGTGCTGACGATTGATCCCTCCAGCACGGTCTCAGGCGGTTCCATTCTTGGCGACAAGACGCGCATGGAAAGGCTCTCGGTTCACGAGCGAGCCTACATCCGCCCCAGTCCCAGCAGTGGTGCGCTTGGCGGCGTGGCCGAGAAAACGCGCGAAGCCATGCTGGTGTGCGAAGCTGCTGGCTATGACATCGTGATTGTCGAAACCGTTGGCGTTGGCCAGAGCGAGACCGCGGTGGCAGGCATGACCGACATGTTCGTGCTGATGCAATTACCGAATGCGGGCGATGATTTGCAGGCGATCAAGAAAGGCGTGATGGAACTGGCGGACCTGGTGCTCATCAACAAGGCCGATATCGACGCCAACGCGGCGCAGCGAGCGCAGTTGCAAATCACCTCTGCCCTGCAGTTGTTGGGCCTGTTTGCGAGTCATGCTGAAACGGTGTGGCATCCCAGGGCGCTGCAACTCAGCGCGCGCAATGGGCAAGGGGTAGAGGCTTTCTGGACCGCGCTGACCGAATTCAAGTCCTTGCAATGCGCCAACGGCAAGTGGCTCGGTCGCAGGCAGCAGCAATCCCTGGCCTGGATGTGGGAACGCATTGACGCCGGATTGAAGCAGGCTTTTCAGCAGCACGCGGAGGTGAAAGTCCTGCTGCCGCAACTTACCCAGGACGTATTGTCGGGACGAATGCCGCCCTCTGCGGCGGCGCGACAGTTGTTGAATGCCTGTCATGCCGGACTCGATCGTGGATCCATGGCAGGTGCGAAGATGGTTCCCGGGTCGAGCCCGGGATGACAAACCGCAGGTGCGGGATGAAAAACGGAGAAAACAATGCAAGACATACTTGAACAACTTGAAGCCAAGCGCGAACTCGCGCGTTTGGGCGGCGGCGTCAAACGCATCGAAGCTCAGCACAAGAAGGGCAAGCTGACGGCCCGAGAGCGGCTTGAGTTGCTGCTCGACGAAGGCACCTTCGAAGAGTGGGACATGTTTATGGAACACCGCTGCGTTGACTTCGGCATGCAGGACCAGAAGATTCCCGGCGACGGTGTGGTCACCGGCTACGGCATGATCAACGGTCGATTGGTATTTGTCTTCAGCCAGGATTTCACCGTCTTTGGCGGTGCTCTGTCGGAAGCCCACGCGGAAAAAATCTGCAAGGTAATGGACCAGGCCATGAAGGTTGGTGCACCTGTGATTGGGCTGAATGACTCGGGTGGTGCGCGCATTCAGGAGGGGGTCGCTTCACTCGGGGGTTACGCCGATGTATTCCAGCGCAATGTGATGGCCAGCGGTGTGGTGCCGCAGATCAGCCTGATCATGGGTCCTTGCGCGGGCGGTGCGGTCTATAGTCCGGCCATGACTGACTTCATCTTCATGGTGAAAGACAGTTCCTACATGTTTGTCACTGGCCCTGAAGTCGTGAAGACAGTGACGCATGAAGACGTGACAGCCGAAGAACTCGGCGGCGCCATCAGTCATACCACCAAGAGTGGTGTGGCGGATCTGGCTTTCGAGAGCGATGTTGAGGCCCTGCTCATGCTGCGCCGCCTTTACAACTATCTGCCGCTGAATAACCGCGAGAAAGCACCGGTGCGCCGCGGCGGTGATCCGGCGGACCGCATGGACATGAGTTTGGACACGCTGGTACCCGACAACCCGAACAAGCCCTACGACATGAAGGAGCTGATCGTCAAGACCGTCGACGACGGCGACTTCTTCGAACTGCAACCCGAGTATGCGAAGAACATACTGATTGGCTTTGGTCGCATGGAGGGGCAAACGGTCGGCTTTGTTGCCAATCAGCCGCTGGTGCTGGCGGGCTGCCTGGACATCAAGAGCTCGATCAAGGCGGCGCGCTTTGTGCGCTTTTGCGATGCCTTCAACATTCCTGTCATCACGTTTGTCGACGTGCCGGGCTTCATGCCTGGCACCAGCCAGGAGTACGGTGGCATCATCAAGCATGGCGCCAAGTTGCTCTATGCTTTTGCCGAGTGCACCGTGCCCAAGATTACCGTCATCACACGCAAGGCCTACGGTGGTGCTTATGACGTGATGAGTTCCAAGCATCTGCGCGGCGACGTCAATCTCGCCTGGCCGAATGCAGAGATTGCGGTGATGGGTGCCAAGGGCGCCGTCGAGATCATCTTCCGCGAAGACAAGGGTGACCCGGAGAAGCTTGCTGCAAAAGAAGCCGAATACAAGGCACGCTTCGCCAACCCCTTTGTCGCCGGGGCACGCGGCTTTATCGACGATGTGATCCTGCCGCACGAAACGCGCAAGCGGATCTGCCGCTCACTGGTGATGCTGCGCGACAAGAAACTTGAAAACCCGTGGCGCAAGCACGGCAATATTCCTTTGTGAAGAAGCGGTATAGATGCATTAACAAATCCTGTCATGGTGCATTTGATTCACTTGGCTGTCATACCGGACTCGATCCGGGATCCATGGATTGCGGGTCAAGCCCGCAATGACATCCTTGAATCGAGTACCCCATGACAAAACTGGAGTCCCTTATGTTTACAAAAATACTGATTGCGAACCGCGGCGAGATTGCATGCCGGGTCATCAAGACAGCACGCAAGATGGGCATCAAGACGGTGGCGGTGTATTCCGACGCTGACAAGGAAGCGCGCCATGTGATGCTGGCCGACGAGGCCGTCAACATTGGTCCGGCGCCAAGCCGAGAGAGTTACCTGCTGGGCGACAGGATCATTGCCGCCTGCAAACAGACCGGAGCGCAGGCGATTCACCCCGGCTACGGCTTCCTGAGCGAGAACGCTGCTTTTGCAAAGAAGGTGGAGGAGCAGGGTATTGTCTTTATCGGCCCCAAGCACTATTCGATGGCGGCGATGGGCGACAAGATCGAGTCGAAAAAGCTCGCTGGTGCGGCCGGGGTGAACTGTATCCCCGGTGTCAACAGTGCGATTGAAAGCGCCGAGCAGGCGGTTGAAATTGCCAAAGGCATCGGCTATCCGGTCATGATCAAGGCCAGCGCCGGCGGCGGCGGCAAGGGCCTGCGCGTGGCCTTCAATGACAAGGAGGCTTTTGAGGGCTTCACCAGTTGCCGCAACGAAGCGCGCAACAGCTTTGGCGACGATCGGGTCTTTGTCGAGAAGTACGTCGAGGAGCCGCGCCACATTGAAATCCAGCTGATTGGCGACGCTCACGGCAACATGGTTTACCTTAATGAGCGCGAGTGTTCGATCCAGCGCCGCCATCAAAAAGTGATTGAAGAAGCACCGTCTTCGTTCATCAGCGACGCGACGCGCAAGGCCATGGGAGAGCAGGCGGTGGCGCTGGCCCGGGCCGTCAAGTACCAGAGCGCGGGTACCGTGGAATTTGTTGTCGGCAAGGATCAGAGTTTCTATTTTCTGGAGATGAACACGCGGCTGCAGGTAGAGCACCCGGTGACCGAATGCATCACCGGCCTGGACCTGGTCGAATTGATGATTCGTGTGGCCGCCGGCGAGAAACTTCCTTTGACGCAGGCCGACGTGAAGCGCGATGGCTGGGCCATGGAGTGCCGCATCAATGCCGAGGATCCGTTCCGCAACTTTCTGCCCTCAACCGGGCGCCTGGTGCGCTTCCAGCCACCCGCCGAAACAATGGTCGCCTCCGACCTGAGCCGTTGGCAGGGTGTGCGGGTCGATACCGGTGTGCAAGAAGGTGGCGAGATCCCGATGTATTACGACTCGATGATCTGCAAGCTCATTGTGCATGGCAAGGACCGTTTGGACGCCATTGCCAAGATGCGCCAGGCACTCAATGGCTTCGTGATTCGTGGTGTCAGCAGCAGCATTCCGTTTCAGGCAGCCCTGCTGGCGCACCCGAAATTTGTAGCGGGTGACTTCAATACGGGCTTTATCGCTGAACATTATTCGCACGGGTTCAGAGCACAGGACGTGCCGCATGACGACGCCGAAATGCTGCTGGCCCTGGCCGCCTTCGTGCATCGCAAGTACCGCAGTCGTGCGACCGCCATCAGTGGTCAGATGGAAGGCCATGAAGTGGCGGTTGGGCAGGACTTTGTGGTGGTGACTTTGGGGCAGCAAGGCCTGACGACGCAGACGCCGGTATCGGTGACTGAGTTTGACCAGAAGACCGGCTCCAGCCTGATCAAGGTGGGCTCCAGCAGCTACCAACTGTGCAGTAACTACCGTCTGGGCGAGATCCGCATCAGCGGCACCTGCAACGGGCAGGCTTTTGTCGCGCAGGTGGAGCGCGGCGTGCTGGCCGGCAAGAACCCGCTGGCGATCCGTGTGTCGCACAACGGCACTCAGATTGACGCTCTGGTCCTGTCCAGTCGGGCTGCCGAACTGCACGCGCTGATGCCCTACAAGGCACCACCCGACATGAGCCGCTTTGTCTTGTCTCCCATGCCGGGCTTGCTGGTTGAGGTCGCAGTCAAGGAGGGCCAGAAAGTGCAGGCCGGCGAGCGTGTCGCCGTGATCGAAGCCATGAAGATGGAAAACGTGCTGTTTGCTGCGGCTGACGGCGTGGTTGGCAAAGTGCTGGCTACCAAGGGCGAGAGTCTCGTGGTTGATCAGCCGATTGTCGAGTTTGCCTGACATGACGACCAGACCCTTCAAGGTGCTGGGCATCCAGCAGATTGCCATTGGCGGCCCCGACAAGACCCGCTTGCAAAAGCTCTGGATCGACATGCTTGGTCTGGAAGTCACAGGTACTTTTCGCAGCGAGCGCGAGAACGTGGACGAAGATATTTGCGCCATCGGCAGCGGGTCGTTCAAAGTCGAGGTTGATCTGATGCAGCCGCTCGACATCGACAAAAAACCAGCCGTGCACAGCACCCCACTCAATCACGTGGGTCTGTGGATTGACGACCTGCCGCTGGCTGTCCAATGGCTGACCGCGCAGGGCGTGCGTTTTGCATCGGGCGGAATTCGCGCCGGAGCGGCTGGCTTTGATATTTGTTTCCTGCACCCCAGGGCAAGCGAGGAATTTCCAATCAGCGGCGAGGGCGTGCTGATCGAGTTGGTGCAGGCGCCGTCCGAAGTGGTTGCGGCGTTTGCTCGGCTTGCGGCAGCGCCGAACTGAGCTTGCGTCCGACCATAACCCAACTCATTTGATTTAAGTCAAAGTCTGCTGAAGCGGCACTGTTTGACGGAGGCGCCGGCCGCAATTTGGCAAGACCACTGGCGTACACTCCTCGTTCACCCAGCCGCCGTCGCGGCTCAGGAGACAGAATTGCAGCCCACAAACACCGCTAATCCGAGCTATTTTCATAAAGTCGTCGATTGTCAATGGGCCTGCCCGGCCCACACACCGGTTCCAGAGTACATCCGTCTGATCGGCCAGGGCCGCTACAGCGATGCCTATATGGTGAACTGGGTTTCCAACGTATTTCCCGGAGTTCTGGGGCGTACCTGCGACCGACCCTGCGAACCAGCTTGCCGCCGTGGTCGCGTGGAAGAGAGCAACGGCGAGCATCCGGAGCCGGTGGCCATTTGCCGTCTCAAGCGCGTCGCTGCCGACAACAAGGACGATGTGAAACATCGCATGCCCGCTGTAGCCCCGAAGAACGGCAAGCGGGTGGCCTGCGTCGGTGCCGGCCCGGCTTCGCTGACAGTGGCACGTGATCTGGCGCCCCTGGGCTATGAAGTGACGGTGTTCGACGGCGAGGCCAAGGCGGGCGGATTTATCCGCAGCCAGATTCCACGTTTTCGCCTGCCGGAGTCGGTGATCGACGAAGAGACCGGCTACATCCTCGATCTCGGTGTTCAATTCAAGGGTGGCCAGCGCATTGATTCCATGCGCAAACTCCTGACCGAAGGTTACGATGCCGTCTTTGTTGGCTGCGGCGCGCCCCGTGGTCGCGATCTCGATGTTCCCGGGCGCTGGGACATCAAGGAAGGCATCCATATCGGCATCGACTGGCTGGCTTCGGTTTCCTTTGGTCACATCACCAGCATCGGCAAGCGTGTCATTGTGCTCGGTGGTGGCAATACTGCGATGGATTGCTGCCGCTCGGCGCGGCGCATGGGTGGAAGCGATGTCAAGGTGATTGTGCGCAGCGGTTTTGAAGAGATGAAGGCTTCTCCTTGGGAGAAAGAAGATGCGCTGCATGAGGGCATTCCGATTTTGAACTTCCATGTTCCCAAGTCGTTTGAGCATGTCAATGGCAAGTTGACCGGCATGCGCTTTGAGATTGTGAAAGCGGTTTATGACGAGAAGGGCCGCCGCTCGCTGGTGCCCACCGGCGTGCCTGATGTGCTGGTCGAATGTGATGCCGTGTTGATTGCCGTCGGTCAGGAGAACTCCTTCCCCTGGATCGAGAGCGATGTCGGTATCGAGTTTGATAAATGGGGTCTGCCGGTGCTGGTGGCCGATGCTTTCCAGTCCACGGTGCCCAATGTGTTTTTTGGCGGTGATGCGGCTTTTGGGCCGAAAAACATCATCACGGCGGTGGCGCACGGTCACGAGGCCGCGGTGTCGATTGACCGCCTGCTGCAGGGAGAAGACGTGCACCGCAGGCCGGTACCCATGACCAATCTGATGTCTGCCAAGATGGGGATTCATGAGTGGAGTTACGACAGTTCTGTCTCGGGAGATTCCCGTTTCAAGGTGCCATGGGCGAAAGCCGAGGTGGCACTGGCCAGCATCCGGGTCGAAGTGGAGTTGGGTTTTGATGCTGCGACTGCTTTCAAGGAGACGCACCGCTGTCTGAACTGTGACGTCGAGACTGTGTTTACCAAGCACACCTGCATTGAATGTGATGCCTGCGTTGACATTTGCCCGATGGATTGCATCACCTTCACCAAGAACGGCGATGAGGCTGATTTGCGCGCCCGCCTGAAGGCGCCGGCGACCAACCTGGCGCAGGACCTCTACGTGTCCGGCGCCCTCAAGACAGGACGAGTGATGGTGAAGGACGAGGACGTTTGTCTGCATTGCGGCTTGTGTGCCGAGCGCTGCCCGACGGGGGCCTGGGATATGCAGAAATTTTTATTCAGTACGACGCAGGCGGGAGCCCGCTGCCGTGATGGCAAAGTCGTTCGCCGTGCGATGGAGGTCGTATGAAACACATAGAAGCTGTCAACGACTTTGTCATCAAGTTCGCCAATGTCAACGGCTCGGGTTCGGCCTCGGCCAACGAACTTTTTGCCAAGGCCATCATGCGCATGGGCGTGCCGGTCAGTCCGCGCAACATCTTCCCCAGCAATATTCAGGGCATGCCGACCTGGTACGAAGCCCGCGTCTGTGAAAAAGGCTACGGTGGCCGGCGCGGTGGTGTGGACATGATGGTCGCCATGAACCCGCAGACCTGGGACAACGATGTGGGCGAAATTCAGAGCGGCGGCTATCTGTTTTATGACAGCACGCGGCCGATTCCGGAATCGCGTTTTCGCAAGGACATCGAGGTCATCGGCATTCCGCTGACCGAAATCGCCAACGCGGCCTACACCGACTCGCGTCAGCGCCAGTTGTTCAAGAACATCATTTACGTCGGCGCGCTCTCGGTGCTGCTCGACGTCGAAGCCGAGGTGTTCGAGAAACTCTTTTCCGAGCAGTACCGTGGCAAGGAGATGCTGCTCGACTCGAACGTTCGTGCGCTGCATCTTGGGCGGGACTATGTCACACAGCACTTGAGTGCGCCCATTGGTTTGCGCGTGCGCCGCGCCGACAAGGTGGGTGACCAGATCTTTACCGATGGCAACAGCGCAGCGGCGCTGGGTTGTGTCTACGGTGGCGCATCGGTGGCTGCGTGGTATCCGATCACACCCTCGTCTTCGGTGCCCGAGGCGTTCCAGAAATATTGCGACAAGTACCGTATCGACGAGCACACCGGACGCAGCAATGTGGCCATTGTGCAGGCGGAAGATGAACTGGCTTCGATCGGCATGGTGGTCGGCGCCGGCTGGAACGGTGCGCGTGCCTTTACCGCAACTTCCGGACCCGGCATTTCCCTGATGTCGGAGTTTATTGGTCTGGCCTATTTTGCCGAAATCCCGGTCACCATCATCAATGTGCAGCGCGGCGGGCCTTCCACTGGAATGCCGACGCGCACACAGCAGTCCGATCTGCTCAGTTGCGCCTACGCCTCGCATGGCGACACCAAGCATGTGATGCTGTTTCCGGAAGATCCGTACGAGTGCTTTGAGCAAGCGGCGGCGGCGCTGGACCTGGCGGACCGTTTGCAGACACCGATTTTTGTCATGACCGATCTGGACATCGGCATGAACCAGCGCCTGTGCAAACCCTTTGTCTGGGATGACAAGCGCGGTTATGACCGCGGCAAAGTGATGACCGCCGAAGAACTCGAAGCGGGCAAGGATTTTGGCCGCTACAAGGACGTCGATGGTGATGGCATTCCGTGGCGTACCTTGCCGGGCACCCATCCATCCAAGGGCAGTTTCTTCACGCGTGGCACGACACGTGATCCGTACGCGCGCTACTCGGAGCGCGGCCCGGATTACATCTACAACATGGAACGCCTGGTGCACAAGTTCAAGACGGCAGCCGATCTGGTGCCGCAGCCGGTGTTGCGCAAGGCCGAGAAGCCGACCAAACTGGGTGTGCTTTACTTTGGTTCGACCAGTCCGGCGATGCAGGAAGCGCTGGATGTACTGACGGCCGACGACATCCACCTCGATGCAATGCGCCTGCGTGCCTTCCCGTTCCCGGCCTCGGTCGAGAATTTCATCGACGACCACGACAAGGTGTTCGTGGTGGAGCAAAACCGGGATGGCCAGATGCAATCGCTGCTGGTCAATGAATTGGCGATTGACCCGGCGCGCCTGATCAAGGTGTTGCACTACGATGGCACGCCGATCACTGCACGCTTCATCATCAAATTCATCGAGCAGAATCTGCAAACGGAGGCCGCATGACCTACCTCGCCAAACCCAAACTGCATCACCCCACACTGACCACCAACAAGGTCGGCTACACACGGCGCGATTACGAGGGCCGCATCTCTACCCTGTGCGCAGGCTGCGGCCATGACTCTATTTCGGCTGCCATCATCCAGGCTTGCTGGGAACTCAATATTGAGCCGCATCGGGTGGCCAAACTTTCCGGTATTGGTTGCAGTTCCAAGACGCCTGACTATTTTTTGGGTGCCTC
>CAITQH010000075.1 GCA_903894475.1 uncultured beta proteobacterium | reverse complement strand
TCGAGGTCAAGCTTGCCAGCCTCGATTCTGGAGAGGTCCAGAATGTCGTTGAGCTGGGCCCTCAGCGATTGGCCGGACCTGTAAATGGCACCGTTATAGTGCTGCTGCTTTTCCTGGGTGATTCCTGGGCGCATGAGCAATTGCGACATACCCAGGATGGCATTCATCGGTGTGCGAATCTCATGGCTCATGGTGGCCAGGAAACGGCTTTTGGCGAGATTGGCGACCTCTGCAGCTTGCCTTGCTGCGACCAGCTCTTCTGCCCGCAAGCTCTTCTCATGGCTCTCAAAGCTCAGTAGCTTGTTGGCGATGACCAGTTCGTCTGCTAACTTGGCCCTCTCACGCGAAAGATGGAGTTCTTTGAAAACACTGATGTCCCGATGCACAATGACTGCGCCAGCCTCCAGCGGCGTCACGATCATCAAGAACCAGCGCTCTTGTCGGGGTGAATGACATGCGTATTCCATTGTGAAGTGCTTCAGACGCCCTTCCAAAACAGCCCTGATGCCGCCCTCAGCCTCGCCTGCCGTATCATCCGGCGTCAAAACCGGGCCAGGCGCGGCGATAGCTGCCAGGTAATTGCTGCCCACTCCAGTGCCAGAGCAGGGTTGATCAGGGTCCAAACCATTTTCCAAGCCAAACTGCCGCCACCTTTGGTTGAATTCGATAATTTTCCCCTGTTTGTCGATAAGCACAATCTCATCATCGATCGAGTTCAGGGTGGCTATTTTGATTGCTTCGCTCTTTTCCAGTTGGGCATGTTCATTCGCAAGTTCGTTGGTACGCACAACTACCAGTTGTGCAATGATCTTGTTGCGTCGCAATAAGCTGTTCAACCAAGCTGCCAGCAAGAAACTCAACAGGCAGCAGATGGCAAATACCAGCCAGGCGGAGAACCTGTCAACCCTATCTTCAAAGCGGGGGTCGGAATTGACCCGCACAGTCCAGTCTCTACCCAGCAGAGCCAGCGATGTGCTGGTGCTGAAGCGGTGCTCAGCAGCGCCACCGCTTTGCGGGGTGGCGCCATGCTGGTCCGAATCAAAGAGCGCTTGGCTGTCAGTCGCGTCTGCGCTGCGGTCGAAAATCTCGACATCCACCAAGCCCGTTTCCACGCCGGGCAGATTGTGCAGCAACTCCGAGAACACCACCGGCGCGTACACCAGGCCCAGCAGGCTGGCGCGCCGCGCCGCAACGCTGTCGAGCTTTGCGCCGTTCGCGTAGACTGGCGCAAACATGAGCATGCCTGGCGTTTTGCCATTGTCCTGCCAGAGTTTCACGGCGCCGGTCATTGTGGTCTCACCGCTGTCCACGGCTCGCTGTATGGCCAGGCGGCGCACCGGATCGGAACCCTGGTCCAGATCCAGTCTCCAGTTGACGCCGGGAGGGGGAAGAGGCTCACGGAACTTGACCAGGTACATGTCCGCCTGACTCTTGTCTGCCATTTGGTGCAGGACATAGCCGGCTGCGCCATCAGAGCGCTGGGCCTCAACGAAGGCCGTCAATGCCGAGGGCATGACCCGTTGGGAATAACCGAGGTCCCTGATGCCAGGGAAATATTTGGCCATCTGGCGCGACCGGACATAGGTCTGGAAATCTGCGCGCTTGAGCGCTGGATGAACGGCGAAGAGTGCCTTCAAAGCGTCCAGGACGTAGCGCGTCTGATCGACACGACGCGCCACTTCAACACTTGCAAGCCTGCTGCTTTCCTCAATTCGGGTTTGGGCGTCCCCTTCGCTATGGCTTTGGCGCCAGAGGCCACCGGCTGCCGAGAGACACAGACCCAGCAGCAAGACCACAGGTGGCAGCCAGCGCTGATGGCTTTGTTTCGGGAAAGCTGTCATGTTCGATTCAATGCATTGCGTCGCGGTCGAGTCCG
>CAITQH010000074.1 GCA_903894475.1 uncultured beta proteobacterium | reverse complement strand
CACGGACTCTGAACCTGAAATTGTCCTTGGCTCGGTAGCTGTCATCCCGGGCTCGACCCGGGATCCAGTGCCACGCGAGCCATGGATTGCGGGTCGGGGCCCGCAATGACAAGCAGGGGTGTAACTGTTCATGGAAAGCGTAGCGCGGCAATCCATGGCACCTTCTGTCATTGCGAGCCTCCCGAATCCGGCCCGATACCGCACACGGACTCTGAACCTGAAATTGTCATCCCGGACCCCGGATCAAGCCCGGGGCAGGCTCTGATCCGGGATCCAGTGCCACGCGAGCCATGGATTGCGGGTCGGGGCCCGCAATGACAAGCAGGGGTGTAACTGTTCATCAGAAATTCCCGATAAACCAGTCTTTGACCTGGCCGAATGCGGTTTTCATGGAGCCGTTTTTTTGCGCTACCTTAAAACCGCGCAGCCGTGCCAGCCGTGCTTCTTCGAGCAATCCCATGACGGTCGCAGCGCGCGGTTGCGCCACCATGTCGGACAGGGCACTGGAGTATTTGGGAATGCCGCGGCGCACCGGTTTGAGAAAGATGTCTTCACCGAGTTCGACCATGCCGGGCATGATGCAACTGCCACCTGTGAGCACAATGCCGCTGGAGAGCATTTCCTCGAAGCCGGACTCACGCATGACCTGATGCACCAGCGAGAAAATCTCTTCGACACGCGGTTCAATGACACCGGCCAGCGCCTGCCGACTCAGCATGCGCGGACCCCGGTCGCCCAGCCCCGGCACCTCGACCTGGGCGTCGGGGTCGGCCAGCAATTGCTTGGCGTAACCGCTCTCGACCTTGATGTCTTCGGCGTCCTTGGTCGGCGTGCGCAGCGCCATCGCGATGTCGCTGGTAATCAGGTCACCGGCAATCGGTATCACCGACGTGTGGCGAATGGCACCGTTGGTGAAGATCGCCACGTCGGTGGTGCCGGCGCCAATATCGACCAGCGCCACACCCAGTTCACGCTCGTCTTCGGTCAACACCGACAGGCTTGACGCCAGCGGATTGAGCATCAACTGCTCCACCTCCAGGCCGCATCGACGCACACATTTGATGATGTTTTCGGCCGCACTCTGCGCGCCGGTCACGATATGCACCTTGGCCTCGAGCCGGATGCCGCTCATGCCGATCGGCTCTTTCACGTCCTGTCCGTCAATCACAAATTCCTGCGGCTCCACCAGCAACAGGCGCTGATCGGTCGAGATGTTGATGGCCCGCGCCGTTTCCAGCACCCTGGCTACATCAGCGGCGCTGACCTCGCGGTCCTTGATGGCGACCATGCCGCTGGAATTGATGCCCCGGATGTGGGCGCCGGTGATGCCGGTGTAGACCTTGGTGATCTTGCAGTCAGCCATCAGTTCAGCCTCTTTCAGGGCCTGCTGAATGCTCTGCACGGTGGCGTCGATGTTGACCACGACACCGCGCTTGAGTCCGTTGCTTGGCGCCAGCCCCAGGCCGGCGAGCTTGAGTTCACCGCCGGGCATCACCTCGGCTACCACCACCATCACTTTGGCGGTGCCAATGTCCAGCCCTACGACCAGATCTTTGTATTCTTTCGCCATATGTTCACCTGTTGCTTGTGTTGCCGTTATTACTGTTACTTCTTCAGCCCATTGGCTGCCAGCGTGCTGACGCCGCGCAAACGCAAGGCATAACCGTCTTCATGCCGCAAATCCGCCGTCTCCAGTGCATCGCTTTTTCGGCCAAAACGCGAAGTCACCTGTGTCAAGGTCCTGAGAAATCGTTGCGTGCGCGCCAGCACTTCAGGCATCGTGCCGCTGCCAAGCTCCACGGTCGCCCCTTCCTCAAAGTGGGCGCGCCAGCCGCCATGACCGGTCAGTTCAAGCTGATCGAGCGTCATGTCCATTTCTTCAAACAACGGCTGCAAGGTCTGAAACATCAGCAGCACCTGAGGCGCCTGACCATCGGGGCCATGCATCCGTGGCAAATCCTCCTGCTCAACCTCGCCAAGATTGGCTTCAAATACTTCGCCAAAATTGTTCAACAGTTTGGGTTCGCCTTCAATGCCCCAGTAAGCCACTGCCTGGTGTTCCTGCAAGGCAACCCGCAGGCGATCCGGAAACTCGCGCCGCACCACCGCCTTGCGGACCCAGGGCAAGGACTCAAAAACGAGCCGGGCACGTTCCAGATCGATGTTGAAGAAAGTGCCACTCAAGCGCGGCGTGACATTGGCGCGCAGCGTCACAACATTGTTGTGTGTCAATTCACCTGTCACTGCAATACCATGCAGGAAGAAGACCTGCTGGCGCGCCACCCAGAGCGCCAGCGCGCTCACCAGCAAGGCAGCAAACGCCAACAGCATGACGGCCGCCATCAGATTCATCAGTCTGATGTCCACCGGCAGGCTCAGCTCATCGCTCATGCCACCCCCATGACCGCGATGTCAGCATAGTCGAGCGTCGCCAGCTGCAGCACCTGCAGACACAGTGCCGGATAACTGATGCCAGCCGCCTTGGCAGACATGGGAACAAGCGAGTGCCCGGTCATGCCGGGTGAGGTGTTGATCTCCAGCAAAAAAGGTTGCCTGGTCTGCCGATCAATCATCACGTCGGCGCGCGCCCAGCCGCGGCAACCCAGGCTGCGGTAGGCTTTGAGCACCATTTGCTGAATCTGCTCTTCTTCGCCGGCCGGCAAGCCCGCTGGCACCAGATACTGCGTGGTGTCGGTGAAGTACTTGTTCTGATAGTCGTAATTTCCGTCGGCTGCGATGATCCTGATCAGCGGCAGCGCGCGCGCACTAGCACCGGAACCCAGCACCGCAATCGTGACCTCGTCGCCGCTGATGAACTGCTCGCACAGGACCTCGCTGTCATGTTGTGCTGCCAGTGCGTAGGCCGCCTGGCACTGCCCCAGGGCGCCCACCTTGGTCAGACCGATGGTTGAGCCTTCGCGCGCCGGCTTCACAATCATCGGGCTGCCAAGCTCGACAAAAGCCTGCTCGGTTGCGTCAGCGCTGTCGACCTGACGCCAGCCAGGTGTCGGCAAGCCGTCGGCGCGCCAGAGCCGTTTGGTCATGACCTTGTCAATCGCCATGCTGGAGGCCATGACGCCCGAGCCGGTGTAGGCGATGCCCAGCAACTCGAGTGCGCCCTGCACCGTGCCGTCTTCACCAAAACGGCCATGCAAGGTGATGAAGCAGCGCGAAAAACCATCGCGCTTGAGCTCCGAGAGATCACGTTCGGCCGGGTCGAAGGCATGCGCATCCACGCCCTGCGAGCGCAAGGCCTGCAACACACCCTGCCCCGACATCAGGGAAATTTCGCGCTCGGCCGACGCGCCGCCCATGAGGACCGCAACCTTGCCAGAATTTGCATTAAGGGGGTTCATATCCTTGTCTCCTCCTGCACCAAACTCGCTGAACCGGTTTGCATGGCCAGCACTTTTGCCGGAACAGCGCCAATGGAGCCGGCACCCATGCACAGCACTAGATCCCCATCACGCGCCTGCTCAAGAATGGCCTGCGGCATGGCGGCGATGTCATCAATGAAGCTGAGCTCAAGCTGCCCTGCCCGACGCACAGCGTGTGCCAGAGTGCGGCCATCGGCAGCGGCGATGGCCGCCTCGCCCGCGCTGTAAACCTCGGCCAGCAAGACGACGTCGGCCTGCGCCAGCACCTTGACAAAATCATCGAAGCAGTCGCGCGTGCGGCTGTAGCGATGGGGCTGAAACGCCAGCAGCAAGCGCCGTCCAGGAAAAGCGCCACGCGCTGCAGCCAGCGTCGCCGCCATCTCGACCGGGTGATGACCGTAGTCGTCCACCAGCGTGAAGGCGCCTCCGTGATTCGCCCTGACCTCGCCATAATTCTGGAAGCGCCGCCCGACACCCTTGAACTCGGCCAGCGCATGCAATACCGCCTGATCCGCCAGCTTGAGCTCGTGCGCCACCGCAATCGCCGCCAGCGCATTGAGCACGTTGTGCCGGCCCGGCAGATTGAGCACCACCGGCAAATCCTCGGGCGCCCCGTTAACGCGCCGCTGCACCGTGAAATGCATCTGACCCGCCACGGCGCGCACGTCCACGGCACGAATCTGCGCCGCCTCATTGAAGCCGTAGCGTGTCACCTTGCAGCTGACCTGAGGAAGAATTTCACAGATCGCCGGGTCGTCGCTGCACAGGACGGCGTTGCCGTAAAAAGGCAGACGGTGCAGAAAATCAAGAAAGGCCTGCTTCAGGCGGCCAAAGTCGTGGCCGTAGGTGTCCATGTGGTCGGCATCGATATTGGTCACCACCGCCAGCACCGGCAGCAGGTTCAGGAAGGAAGCGTCCGACTCATCGGCCTCGACCACAATGTAGTCACCCTGACCGAGCCGCGCATTGGCCGCCGCACTGTTGAGGCGTCCGCCGATCACAAAGGTCGGATCCAGTCCGGCCGCGCCCAACACACTGGCCAGCAGGCTGGTGGTGGTGGTTTTGCCGTGGGTGCCGGCCACCGCAATGCCCTGTTTGAGCCGCATCAGTTCAGCCAGCATCAGCGAGCGCGGCACCACGGCAATGCCCTGTTCGCGCGCGCAGCGCACCTCCACGTTATCGGCTGACACTGCGCTGGAAGTCACCACCACATCCGGGCCGTCGATGCTGCTGACGGCATGCCCGACATGGGTCTGAATTCCAAGCCCCGCCAGCCGTTGCAGCGTCGCGCTGTCGGCCTGATCAGAGCCGCTCACCTGGTAGCCCAGATTGAACAGGATCTCGGCAATGCCCGACATACCAACGCCGCCGATGCCGACGAAATGAATGTGACGCACGGCGTGCTTCATGGCGCCAGTTCCTCGCAGGCGTCGGCGATCTGACGACTGGCTTCAGGTTTTTCAAGCTTTCTGGCTGCCACGGCGCACGCCAGCAGTGCAGTCCTGCCGGTATGCTGCAAGAACTCGGCCAGGCGCTGCGGGT
>CAITQH010000073.1 GCA_903894475.1 uncultured beta proteobacterium | reverse complement strand
GGACGAAGCGCAATTGGTGGCACAGAAAGAGCGTGCACAGACCTTGCACAAACTGGCACAAGCTTGCCCACCAGCGCAGGTGGAAGCGTCTTCGCGGTTGGCGCTCAAGGCGATGGTGGCTGCGGCCCAGGACAAGTCGGCACTGTCCGACAAGGCCGCTGCGCTGGCGCGCGTGCAGCAGATTCTGGCTGATGCAGCGCTGCGTCGCAGCAACTTTGACCAGTTGGTGAACTACGCGCCCGACTTGCTGGAGTTGCTCAGCGCCCCAGGCAGCAGCGAGCGTGCTGGCTTGATGGTGTTGTGGAACTCGGCACTGGACCAGTTTGCTGCCGACACCGGCCTCTCCACCGCTGATCGTCTCTCCGCCATCGCTGGCAAAGTGGCGCTGGCCAAAGTCGGTCGGGCCAAGGGTGACAAGACAGAGCTCGACGCCGCGCTGCTGACGCAAGTGCGCGCCGCAGTGCTGGCGGCGGATAGGGCTGCCGGCAGCACGTATGAGCGTCAGGCGGTCATTCCAAATGCTGCCGATGTGCTGAGTGAAGCCGGTTTACCTGACGAGTCCGATGCCATGCTGAAGGCCGAATTACCCAAAGCGCTCTCACCCTACTACCACATGCTGGTGCTCTCATCCAACGCCCGCCAGCGTGGCGACAAGGTCGCCGCACTCGACTGGGCCGAACAAGCCTGGAACGCCGCCAAAGGGCCGGCCACGCGCCTGCAGTGGGGCAGCGGCTATGTGAATCGCCTGATCGAGCTGGCGCCGCAGGACGCTGTGCGCATTGAAAAAGCGGCCACCGGCGTGCTGGCTGAGCTGGAAGCCGTGCCGGAAACCTTTTATGAGCGCAACCGGCGCGGTTTGGAGAAGATGGGGCAGCGCCTGCAATCCTGGACTAAGGGTGGGCTGCACAAGGCAGCGCTGAACAAATTCAAAGTGCAGTTGGATGCAGTCTGCGCAAAACTGCCTGAGCAGGATGAGACCCGTGCCGCCTGCGCCAGTGTCTTCAAGGCAAGTGCGGGCCTGGCGAAAAGCTGACGAAGCGGGCCACGACCCGCAATCCAGTGGTGGTGTGGCACTGGATCCCGGATCAAGTCCGGGATGACAGCTGTGGAGTCCGTGATGACAGCTGTGGAGTCCGGGATGACTCAGCCGGGACTGCGAAATCAGCAGATCGTCGCGCGAAGCGGTCGTTGGTCGCAAATGCAGTGCGACAAAGATCAACCCTAGGTACATTGCGTGCCAAGCAAACATCGGTCGCTGAAGCCATAATCCAAGCCGTTGCGCGTGAATTTCAATAACTACAAGCCATGCCTTCATCCAAGTTAAACCGCTTTCCCGTCGGAGATTTCCCTATGCTGCGCCTTCTGGTCACCGCTGTCATGCTGTTTTCAAGCCTCAGTGCTTGTGACAAATTCCCGGGAAAGGCCGACAAGAAGGACGCTGTCGCCACCCCAGTCAAACTGGTCGTTGCACCCGAAGACGTGCTGACCATCCAGGCCAACGCCTTGTCGTCGGGCCCGGTCGTGACCGGGTCCATTCAGCCCGAACGCAAGGCTGACCTGCGCGCCGAGATATCTGCTGTCGTGCTGCATGTACTTAAGGAGAATGGAGATGGTGTCCGTCGCGGTGATGTGTTGCTGCGATTGGATCCAACGTCCATTCGGGATAATCTGCAGTCGGCCGAGGCCAACGTCCGCAACGCCAGCCAGGCACTGGACCAGGCCGAGCGCAATTTGCAGCGCCTCAAAACATTGCGTGACTCCGGCATGACATCCCTGCAGGCGCTCGACGATGCCGAAGTCCGGTACAACGGTGCGCAAAGCGAGTTGTCAGCCTCCCAGGCGCGTGCCGTGCTGGCTCGACAGCAGCTCGAACGTACCGTTGTGCGAGCGCCGTTTGATGGCGTCGTCAGCGAGCGAAAGGTGTCGGCCGGTGATACGGCATCGGTTGGCAAGGAACTGCTCAAGGTGATATTATTTATGAATATGATTATATCACCAATATGTTGAATAATGTG
>CAITQH010000072.1 GCA_903894475.1 uncultured beta proteobacterium | reverse complement strand
TGCTTATTCGCTTTCAGATACCGCCTACGGTCGCACTAGCTATTGAATGACGGCTTTCGAGCAAGCAGTTCGGAAAGTTGAATGTCGCTTTGGTGTCTTTAGACGTCGTTGGCCGCTCAAAGGTATACCGAAACCAGCGCAATAGCGGGATGGGCCGAAAAAGCTCAACTCTGAGCAGAATGAAACCACTGTCGGCCTGGCTGTGCGGGGCACCCGAAGCATCTGCCGCACAATAGCGTCACCATGATTGACAAGCATTCCAAACTAGGACGCAAGACACTGCCAGCGCCGCTGGAGTCACGACTAGAGTCAAATTTGGCGGTGAATGACCCACAGCCCTGACGCGCCATGGACAAGTTCAAGCAGCTCGAATCCTTTGTCTCGGTCGCCACGCGTGGCAGCCTGACCGCTGCGGCCAAGGCCGAGGGGGTGGCGCCGGCCATCATGGGTCGCCGCCTTGACGCGCTGGAGCAGCGCCTGGGTGTGAAGTTGCTGGTGCGCAGCACCCGGCGCATCACGCTCACGCATGAAGGCAGTTCCTTTCTCGAAGATTGCCAGCGCTTGCTGGCCGATGTTGCCAGTGCTGAGTCCAGTGTCTCTGCTGGTGGCGTCAAGGCCAGTGGACACTTGCGGGTGACGGCACCGGCCGGTTTTGGCCGGCGCCACGTGGCGCCGCTGGTGCCACGCTTTCGTGAGTTGCACGCCGACGTGAGTATTTCGCTTAACCTGAGCGACCGCGTCGTTGATCTCTCGGCCGAGGGCTTTGACTGCGCGGTGCGTGTCGGGGACCTGAGCGACTCCAGCCTGATCAGCGTTCGCCTGGCCGATAACCGCCGGCTCTGCGTTGCCACCCCGACTTACCTCAGGCAGCACGGCACGCCGGTGCAACCGTCAGACCTGTCGAAGTTTGACTGCCTGAGTTTGTCGAGCGATGCTTCGCAGACACGGGGTTGGTCGTTCCGCGTGCTCAAGGGCAACAGCAGCGAACTCGTTTACTTGAAGCCTGGTGGCCCACTCGATTGCTCGGACGGTCAGGTGCTGCACGACTGGTGTCTGGCCGGCTACGGCATCGCCTGGCGCAGCACCTGGGAGGTCGAAGCCGAGATTGCGGCCGGATTGCTGGTACCGCTGCTGGAAGACTTTGCTGCGCCTGCCAACGGCATCTATGCGGTTTTTGCGCACGCGAAGCACATGCCGCTGCGCCTGCGGCTGTGGATCGATTTTCTGAAACATCACTACGCCCAGCCAGGTTTCTGGCGCACCCCATGATGGCCCCCAGCAGCGAGCAGGGCAAGCGCGTCATTGTCTGCGCTGACGATTTTGCCGTCCATGGCGGCGCCTCCCACGGTATCGCTGCCTTGGCGCGTAGCGCTCGCATCAGCGCCACCAGCGTCATGGTGCTCTCGCCGCGTTGGCCGCAGGATGTGCACTTGCTCAAGGACCTGCCGCAAGCGATTGATGTTGGCCTGCATCTGGATTGGACCAGTGATTTTGCGATTGCCAGTGGGCACGGCATGTCGCTGTATTCGGCCATGTTGCAAGCCACGCTGGGTGGTTTCGGTCGGGCTGCCGCAGCAGTCCAGACGCGTGCAGTGATCGAGCGTCAACTTGATGCTTTTGAGGCCCACTGGAAAGCGCCGCCCGATTATGTGGACGGGCATCAGCATGTGCAGCAGTTTGCCGGCATTCGTGAAGCGCTGCTGCAGGTGCTGGTCAAGCGCTACGGCGCAGACCATCCCTTGAACGTCACTGCGAGCGCAGCGCGGCAGTCCATGCATGGATCGCCACAGGCCTTTGGCCTTCGCGATGACGAAAAGGACGATCGCAGTGGACGTTTGCCCTATCTGAGGATTTCCCGCGCGCCGCATGGCCTGGCCGACCTGAAGAGTCGCGTCATTGCGGCGATGGGTGCCTCGGCCCTGCAAAAGTTGGTGCTTCAGGCAGGGTTGCCGGTAGTGGCTGTTTTACTCGGCGTCTACGATTTTGCCGGCGATCAGAAACGCTATGGCGCATTGATGGAAGGCTGGTTGAAGGCCGCGCCGGAGCGTAGCATCATCATGTGCCACCCGGCTGAGGAGTTGGTGCAACACGACGCGCTCGGCGCTGCCCGTTTACGGGAGTTCAAGTACCTCAGCGGTGCGCAATTTCCGGAGGCGCTGGAGCGTGCATCGGTTCGCATCGTCCGCGGAGTGTCTTTTGATCGCTAGAATTTCGTGGTGACCCCCATCCTGACCGAACGCCAGAAATCATGGCTCACGCTGGCTGCGCTCTGGCTGGGCCTGCTGGCGCTGGCCTGCATGCGGCCGCTGGCAGTGCCCGATGAAGGACGCTACGGAGAAATCGGCCGCTGGATGCTCGTCAGTGGAGACTGGCTGACACCACGCCTGAACGGCATTCCTTTTTTCCACAAGCCGCCCTATCTGCACTGGCTCGAGGCGATCTCGCTGGCGACCTTCGGTATCAATGAACTGGCGCTGCGCCTGGTGCCGGCGCTGCATGTCGGTCTGATGCTGGCAGCGCTGTATCTGGCTACCCGCTCGATCAGCACAGAACAGATGGCGCGCCGCGCCTCCCTCATGCTCGGTACCAGTTTGAGTTTCCTGCTCGGTGGCCAGTACATCAACCACGACATGCTGGTAGCGACCTGGATCGGTGTGGCGATCTGGTGCTTTGCCTTTGCCTTCATGGCTGGCGCGAAGCCGCATGCCCTGCTGGCGCGACTCGGTTTTGTGGCCTGTGCCATGGGCATGCTGAGCAAGGGGCTGATCGGTATTGCCCTGCCCGGCCTGGTGATTCTGCTCTGGCTGATCTGGACGCGCCAGCTCAAAAAATTGCTGTATCTGCCCTGGTTCAGCGGCCTGACCCTGTTTGCCGTGATCGCCTTGCCCTGGTTTGTCATCGCACAGCAAAAGTACCCGCAGCTGTTTGATTACATGTTCGTCAATCAGCACTTCAAACGTTACACCGCCAGCACCTACAACAATCCCCAACCCTGGTGGTTTTACTTTGCAGCACTGGGCTTGCTGCTGTTTCCCTGGGTCATTTTTGCACTGGCGCAATTGCGCCCTAAAGGCACTGAGTCGCTGGACGCAGCGCCGCCGGTGGCCAGAGAGTGGACCGCTCTGTGCTGGATCTGGGCGCTGGCGATCACGCTCTTCTTCTCGATTCCGAATTCCAAACTGGTCGGTTACGTGTTGCCGGCGGTGCCGCCGCTGGCGCTGCTGGCAGCGCTGGGGTGGCAGCGCAGCATGGCGCAGGTTCGGCGTGGCGGGCAAGTGTTTGCTGCACTGTGCGTCGTCAATGTCGGCATTGCACTGGCGATCGTGACCCAGGTGGCTGAGGTCACGCGCAGCGGACGCACGCAGGACCTGGCGCAGGTGCTGGCCTGCGCAGCCGCACCGACCGACACGATTTACGTCACAGGCGCTTACCCTTACGACCTGCCGTTCTATACACAGACGAAGAAGCCGATGGTCGTGCTGGAGAACTGGCCGCTGCTGCGCGGCGAGGCCGGCGACGGCTGGCAGCGCGAACTGTTTGAAGGTGCGGATTTTGATGTTCAGGCTGCCAGACTGTTGCAGTCGCCAGAAGTGCTGGCAGCTGCGGGCCTGGTGAGCGGCAACTGGTTGGTGCTGCGCATCGGCAGCGAGAATTCTGTCGATCTGAACGGCTGGAAGCGGTTTTACGAAGGCGCCGGTTGGCTCTTGTACCAGTCGGCGCCGGTCTTAACGGCGAAACGCCCAGAACCGGCTCAGCACATAGGTTTGCCCGGCTGCCAGCACCAGCGCCAGCGCTAGAGCCGCCAGCGCCGGCCAGTGCAGCGCGCGCAGCAGCAGCATGAACACCAGTTCATTGCTGGCGAAACCGGCGATGGCGGTTGCCGCAAAGCGGCCCAGGCTGGCGGCGACCGAGGTCTTGGCATCCTTGAATGTGAGCAGGCGGTGGCCGGCAAAGCTGACAAAGAAGGCGACACAAAAACCCAGCGCATTGGCCAGTTCGGGCAACATCAAGTGCTGCGTCATGGCAAAAACAGCCATGTGGGTGGCCGCTGCACTGGCGCCGACCAGCAGGAACCAGAAAGTGGATGCGCTCAAAGCAGCGAGGCTTCCGTTTCCTGCAGTTGAGGGTTGAAGCCCTCTGACGCACTGGCTGCGGGCAAGCCATGTCCGCTGCGCTGGCTGATCAGGTAGGGGGGGCGCTGTTTGACCTCTTCGTAGATGCGCCCGACATATTCAGCCAGCACACCGATGGAGAGCAACTGGATGCCACTGAAAAACATCATGCCGACGACGATCGTAGCGTAGCCAGGCACCGCAATACCGGAAAAAAAATACTCACCGACGACCCACAGGCCGTAACCTATGGCTATTGCTGAAAGTGCCATTCCACATGCGGTCAATGCGCGCAAGGGGGTAATCGAAAACGCCAGAATCCCGGTCAGCGCCAGCGACAGCGAGCCGCGCAGACCAAAGTTGCTCCGGCCGTCGGCGCGCGGCAAGGGCTCATAGTCAATCGCGGTACTGTTGAAGCCAACCCAGGCGTACAGGCCTTTCATGAAGCGGTTGCGCTCGGGCAGGCTCTTCAGTGCATTGACGACCTTGCGATCCATCAGCCTGAAGTCGCCGGCATTGGCCGGGATTTTGACCCGACTGCCAAAGTTCACCAGTTTGTAGAAAAGCGCCGTCAGTTTGACCTGCAGACCCGACTGGTCGTTGCGGGTCTTGCGCACGGCATAGACGACGTCCGAGCCCTGCTGCCATTTCCTGAGCATCTCGGGCAGCAGGCTGACCGGGTGCTGGCCGTCGGCATCCATCAAAATCAGTACATCACCGCGCGCTGCGTCTATGCCGGCGGTGAGCGCCGGCTCCTTGCCAAAGTTGCGTGAAAACTGAAGATAGACCAGTTCGCGGTGGCTGGCACACAGGGTCTGCATGACTGCGCTGGTGTTATCAAGGCTGCCATCGTCGACCACGATCAGCTCAACACTGGGGCTCAAGGACGCCAGCGTGGCCAGAATTTCAGGCACCACGGCGCCCAGATTACGCGCTTCGTTGAAGGCCGGAATGACACAGGAGATAGACGGAGACAGGGTATTGCGGTGCATCATTGCCGCATCATGCCAAAAGAAAACCCCGCCGGGCAGAACCGGCGGGGTTTTTTGTCGCCTATTTGCTCAGGCAGTCCTTCATGAAGGCCTTGCGTTCGTCGCCCTTGAGCTTCTTGTCGCCGGCGTCCTTGTTGCAGTTCTTCATCTTGGCCTGCTGGGAGCCCTTCTTGCCAGAAGCTGCCGCGGCCGGGGCTGGAACTGCAGCGGAGGCCGCTGCAGCTGGTTTGGCGCTCAGGCAGTCTTTCATGAAGGCCTTGCGTTCATCACCCTTGAGTTTCTTGTCGCCGGCGTCCTTGTTGCAGGAGGCCATCTTGTTTTGTTGTGATGACTTTGCCGGTGCGTCAGCGGCGAAAGCGCTGCCCAGAGAAAGGGACAGGCCGACAGTCAGGAGGGTGAGTAGCTTTTTCATCGTGCGTCTTTCACAAAAAGGGTTTGAGAGGGAATCCCGGAATGGATTCTCAACCATAACGGCTGGCAACACAAACCCGATGACATAGCACTTTCCCGGCCGCACCCGTAAAATCAAGCGATGCTCTCCGTAAAAATTGAATTGCTCGAAGCCCTGTCCCAGGTGCTGGAAAAAATGTTGCCTGGCGCGGCTGGCAAAGCTGCATTTGAGTCTCCCAAGCAGGCCGCGCTGGGTGACTTGGCCAGCACGGCGGCCATGCAACTGGCCAAGCCCCTGAAGCAAAACCCGCGGCAGCTGGCGGAGAATTTGCGTACCGAATTGTTGCTGCTGCCGGCCTATTCGCGCTGGGTCGAAGCGATCGATATTGCCGGCCCCGGCTTTATCAACATCCGGCTCAAGCCGGCGGCCAAACAGCAGATCGTGCGCGAAGTGTTGTCGCAGGCTCAGCACTTTGGCAGTCAGGTCGCAACCGATAAGCGCCTGATGGTGGAATTTGTCTCGGCCAATCCAACCGGCCCGCTGCATGTTGGCCATGGCCGGCAAGCCGCTTTGGGCGATGCCATCTGCAATCTGTATCAGACCCAGGGCTGGGAGGTGTACCGGGAGTTCTATTACAACGACGCCGGCGTCCAGATCAGAACCTTGGCCATCAGCACACAACTGCGCGCTCAGGGCTTCAAGCCGGGCGACCCGCAGTGGCCGAGCGGGGAGAATGCCGCCGCCTATAACGGTGACTACATTGCCGAGATTGCGGCCGACTTTCTGGCGTGCAAGACCGTCAAGTCCGATGATCGGGAGTTCACGGCTGGAGGCGATGTCAATGACATTGAGGGCATGGGCGAGTTTGCCGTGGCCTACCTGCGTCACGAGCAGGATCTGGACCTGACTGCCTTCGCCGTCAAGTTCGATAACTACTATCTGGAGAGCAGCCTGTACACCAGTGGCCGGGTTGACGACACCGTCGGGCGCTTGCAGGCGGCTGGCAAGACCTATGAGAAGGATGGTGCCCTGTGGCTCAAGTCGACCGACTATGGTGACGACAAGGACCGCGTCATGCGCAAGGGCGACGGCAGCTACACCTACTTTGTGCCAGACGTGGCGTATCACATCAGCAAGTGGGAGCGCGGCTTTGGCAAAGTCGTCAACATCCAGGGTACCGATCATCATGGCACCATCGCCCGCGTCCGGGCCGGTCTGCAGGCGGCCAATGTGGGTATTCCGGTGGGCTACCCCGACTACGTGCTGCACACCATGGTGCGCGTGGTGCGGGGTGGGCAGGAGGTCAAGATTTCCAAGCGTGCTGGCAGTTACGTGACCTTGCGCGATCTGATCGAGTGGACATCGAAAGATGCGGTGCGTTTCTTCCTGCTGAGTCGCAAGCCCGACACCGAGTACACCTTTGACGTCGATCTGGCGGTGGCCAGGAACAACGACAACCCGGTCTACTACGTTCAGTATGCACACGCCCGCATCTGTTCGGTGCTGGCGGCCTGGCGCGAGAAGGAGGGCGGCGATGTAGCGACCCTGACGCAGGCCGAGCTCTCGCCGCTGCAAAGTCCGCAGGCGCAGGCCCTGATGCTGCAGTTGGCCAAATACCCAGAGATGCTGACTGCGGCAGCGCAGGATTTTGCACCGCACGATGTCACTTTTTACTTGCGTGAGCTTGCTGCCAGTTATCACAGTTATTACGATGCAGAACGGATTCTGGTCGATGATCTGGTTGTCAAACGCGCCCGGCTGGCGCTCGTCGCAGCCACGGCGCAGGTGCTGCACAATGGACTGGCTGTGCTGGGTGTCAGTGCGCCGCAAAAAATGTAATAACTTTGCGGGACAGACCTTTAGCTCTGTCCAGTACGATAATTTTGCGGGGCAGATCTTTAGCTCTGTCCGGTACGATAATTTTGCGGGACAGATCTTTAGCTCTGTCCCCAACTGTTTATAGAAGGATGGGCATGAAACAGCAAAACGGTGGAACCATTCTGGGTTTTATCATGGGGGTTGTCGTTGGTCTGGCGGTGGCGCTGGCTGTGGCTGTCTACGTCACCAAAGTTCCGGTTCAGTTTATGAGCAAAGGCCAAAGCCGCACGCCCGATCAGGAAGCGGCCGAGGCCAGGAAGAATAAGGACTGGGATCCCAATGCCCCCTTGTACGGCAAGAATCCGGCCAAGCCGCTGGCGCCGGCCGAGGCTGCTGCTTCGGCTGCGACGGTACCCGCGACACCGAGCAGCGGCGCCGCTTCGGCTGCGGTGCCAAAAAAAGAATTGAAACCGGCAGTCATGGCCGATCCCTTGGGCGATCTGGCCAATGCGAGAAGCGCCAGCAACGACCCGTTTATCTATTTTGTCCAGGTCGGGGCTTTTCGTACTCCTGAAGATGCAGAGAGCCAGCGCGCCAAACTCTCGCTCAGTGGTATTGAAACCAAGGTCTCGGAGCGCGAGCAGTCCGGGCGGACTGTGTTCCGGGTCCGCTCCGGCCCGTTTGACAAGCGTGAAGACGCTGACAAGCTCAAGGAAAAACTCGATGCGACCGGCATGGAGACTGCCTTGGTGCGGGTGCAGCGCTAAGGGCTTGATCGGAAATGGATCGTCACTGCGAGGCCCCAGGCCGTGGCAGTCCATGAATCCTGGATTGCCTTGCTGGGCTCGCGATGACAGCTGGGGTTATTTGTTCAACTGGAGTGATTGAAGATGAAGCGTCGTGATTTTTCTCTGAGCTGTGCTGCCGTTGTTGCAGGTGCAGGTTTTGTTCAGTCCACTGCGTTGGCGCAGGGCAAAGCTCCCGAAGCTGGCGTCGATTACCTGCCGCTGGACAAGCGGGTCATGGTGGAAGCGCCCGCTGGCAAGATCGAAGTGGTCGAGTTCTTCTGGTACAACTGTCCGCATTGCCATGCCTTTGAAGCGGCTTTTGACGCCTGGAGCAAGAAGGTCCCAAAAGATGTCGCCGTGCGGCGCGTGCCGGTTGCTTTTCGCGATGAATTTGCGCCGCAACAACGCCTGTACTACGCGCTGGAAGCCATGGGCCTGGTCGACAAGTTTCATGCCAAGGTGTTTGCCGCGATTCATGTCGAAAAGAAGGAACTGATCAAAGGTGAGGCGATCACCGACTGGGTTGCCAAACAGGGTGTCGACAAGGCCAAGTTCCTGGAGCAGTACAACTCTTTCTCGGTGGCCACCAAGGCCAGCCGTGCCACCCAGTTGCAGAACGCCTACCAGATCACTGGCGTACCGGCTTTGGGTGTGGCGGGCCGCTATTGGACCGACGGCGTCATGGCCAAGAGCTTGGAGCGCGCCTTGCAGGTAGTGGACCATCTGGTGGCAGGGGTCCGCAACGGCAAATAAGCGCCGCGCGCTCGCTACAATCCAAAGGCAAGGTCTTCTTGCAAGATTCGTGCCTTTATGAAATCCTTTGTTTCCCGTCTCTTCTTGTTGCTTGCTCTGGCGCTTGGCGCTGGTCTGGCCTGCGCTGAAAAAGCCGACCGCAACAAACCCATGAACGTCGAGGCGGACGCCCTGCGCTACGACGATCAGAAGCAGACCAGCGTTTTCAGCGGCCGGGTGGTATTGACCAAGGGAACGATTCTGATCCGGGCGGCCAAGA
>CAITQH010000071.1 GCA_903894475.1 uncultured beta proteobacterium | reverse complement strand
GTGCCAATATTGTGCTGTTCCTGTGCTGGCAAAATCTGTGCTGCGGCCCGAGAAATGGGACCATTCATCGTAACAAAAGAAGTGGCCTGCAAGCCAGCCTGTCGTCAACGACTTCGGCGCCAGGCAGCCGTAATCCGGGCGACCTGTGGTTCATACTTACCTCGTGCTTACCTCCTTGCCATGCATGTCAAACAAGTCTATCCTCGGGTCAAGAAGAAAAATTGGTCATGTACAAAAACATCGTTCTTGCCTACGACGGATCTGAATCCGGACGGCAGGCCCTGATTGATTGCAAAGAACTCGCGCACTGGAACCATGCCGAGCTGAGCCTGCTGGCCGTCATGCCTTACTCATTGAGTGTCGCCGGCTCGGAGGGCAGTATTTTTGTGCCCGAATTCAGGCAAAGAGAAGTCGCCCGATACCGGGCCGTGCTGGATGACGGGCTGCGGCAACTTGCGGAATCGGGCTTCACGGTCAGCGGCGAAGTGCTGGTGGGTGAGCCCGTGCAGCAGATCACCCACTATGCGCGTACCCATGGAGCCAACCTCATCGTCGTCGGCCACAAGCACCTGGACAACTGGGCGGCGCGCTGGTGGAGCGGCGCCATCTCCGGCGACCTGATTGAACATGCGCACTGCAGTGTGATGTGCGTCATTGTGCATTAACGCAGCCACTGAAACACGCCACAATGCCCAGCCTGACGCAAGCCACTACCTGGGTCCACCTGGATTGGGTACTGCTCGTGGTGGCAATGTGGTTGCTGATAGGTCTGCTCGGCATCGTGGCCTTGCGGCGCTTCCGGTTTGTAGCGGTTGTGCTGTTTCCGACCGGCGCCTGCGTTTCGCTTTTTCTGCTTGGGGTGGCGCTGAGTGCAGCGTTTGCCGAGCCTGAGCTGGCCGTGTTGCCGCTGGGCCTGCCGCAATTGCCGTTTCATTTGCGGCTTGACAGTCTTTCGGCTTTTTTCCTGATGCTCATTGGCGGGGTTTCTGCCGGCGTGTCAACCTTCGCGGCAGGCTACTTCCGTCAGGGTGAGGGTACGCCACCCGGACTGATCTGTCTGGAGTATCACGTGTTTCTTGCGAGCATCGCCATGGTGGTGATCGCCGACGATGCCTATCTGTTCATGGTGGTGTGGGAGACGATGGCCTTGTCGTCGTTTTTTCTGGTCATGGCCAACCATCGCATTCCCGAGATTCGCCAGGCGGGGTATCTGTACATGCTGGTGGCCCACATTGGTGCCTTGGGAATCCTGATGTGCTTCGGCTTGTTGCAGGCGAATACGGGTGACTACACCTTCGCCAATATGCGTCAGCAGCAGCTGACTCCGTTTTGGGGCTCCATCGCTTTCGTGCTTGCGATCTTCGGATTTGGTGCCAAGGCTGGTCTTCTTCCGCTGCACATCTGGCTGCCTGAGGCCCATCCTGCGGCGCCTTCGCCGTTTTCTGCGCTGATGAGTGGTGTGATGCTCAAGATTGCGATCTATGCGATCCTGCGCGTGGCCTTTGATCTGCTGCAGACGCGGATCTGGTGGTGGGGTGTGCTCCTGATGGCCATAGGCCTGGCCACTGCCCTCTTTGGTGTGGTGTTTTCGACGGTACAGGTGGAGATGAAGCGACTGCTGGCGTATTCGTCGATTGAGAACATTGGCTTGATCTGTGCGGGCCTCGGGCTGTCCCTGCTTTTTTCTTCGTACGGTATGAAGTCTCTCTCTGCCCTTGCGCTCACGGCTGCCATGTACCACATGATCAGCCACGCGTTTTTCAAGAGTCTCTTATTTTGCAGCACCGGTGCCGTGATGCATGCCACCGGGGAGCGAAGTCTTGGCAAGCTTGGCGGTCTGATCAGGAATATGCCGTGGGTCGCCTGGTCCACGCTGGTCGGAGCGCTGGCTTGTGCCGGCTTGCCGCCTTTTGGTGGTTTTGTTGCAGAGTGGCTGCTATTGCAGAGTTTCCTCTTCACCACCGGTCTGCCAGGTTCGTTCCTTGACATGCTGGTGCCCGTGATGGCCGCGCTGATTGCCCTCATTGCTGCGCTCTCGGGCTACACCATGGTCAAGTATTTCGGTGTGATTTTTCTCGGCCAGCATCGCGAGGAGAAACTGGCGAAAGCACATGATGCGGGCCTGTGGGAGCGCCTGGGTATGGCGTGGCTGGTGACAGGATGCCTGGTTTTGGGCTTATTCCCGAATCAGGTGATTGCCTTGATGGATCCGGTCACCCAAAGGCTGGTGGGTGCAGGTTTGGCGCACACCGTGGCTGACAGTGGCTGGCTGCTGGTGCCGGTGAGTATTGAGCGTGCAAGTTATGCGCCGGCGATCTTCCTGCTCGGCATCTTGATCAGTTTCGGTTTCGTATTCCTGCTGGTGCGTAAGCTCTACCATGGGCGTCTGCGCCGGGTCCCGGCGTGGGATTGCGGCTACCCCTGGCAAACGCCGCGCATGCAGGACACGGCTGAGGGGTTCGGGCAACCGATTCGGCAGATCTTTGAACCCTTCTTCCGCATACGCCGCCATCACCCCAGCGCATTTGATGAAAACCCGAGCTACAAGATCACGGTCGAAGACCCCCTGTGGTATTGGCTCTACCTGCCACTGGCCAGTCTGGTCGAGAGGACGTCCAGAATCATTGGCCTGTTGCAGCAGGGACGCATTGCGGTCTACCTGATGTACAGCTTTGTCACGCTGATCGTGGTCTTGCTGGCGGTGAATCGATGAGCTGGCTGGGCGCTTTTTCGCAACTTCTGGCGCTGCTGACGGCGCTGCTTCTGGCGCCACTGCTCACCGGGTGGGTCAATCAGTGGCGCGCTCGATTGCAAAACAAGTCGGCACCCGGACTGCTGCAGCCGTACCGGATGCTGCACAAGCTGTTTCACAAGGACTCGGTGATGGCCGAGCACGCCTCGCCCCTGTACCGTACTGCCCCCTACCTGATCTTCGGCTGCATGCTGCTGGCCAGCGCGATTGTGCCCACGCTCTCGACCGATCTGCCGCTGTCTCCTGCGGCAGACGGGATTGCGCTGGTGGGCTTGTTTGCGCTGGCTCGGGTCTTTATTTCGCTGGCGGCGATGGACGTCGGCACCGCTTTTGGAACACTTGGCGCGCGCCGCGAAATGCTGGTCGGTTTTCTGGCCGAACCCGCCCTGCTGATGGTGTTGTTCTGTGCGTCCATGATCACGCGGTCGACATCGCTCACGGAAATCGTGGAGACCCTGGCGCGGCGCGATCTGGCCATTTACCCTAGCCTGCTGCTCGCCGGAGTCGCTTTCACCATGGTGTCGCTGGCCGAGAACGCACGGGTGCCGGTGGACAACCCGGATACGCATCTGGAACTCACCATGATTCACGAGTCCCTGATTCTGGAGTATTCGGCGCGCCATCTGGCTCTGCTGGAATGGGCCGCGAGTTTGAAGTTGTTTGTCTATTCCTGCGTCGGCCTGGCCATTTTCTTTCCCTGGGGCGTTGCCCAGGCGCACGCTCCGCTGGCGCTGCTGCTGGCCCTGCCGGCATTGGTCTTCAAACTCGCCGTGGGGGGCTTTCTGATGGCCGTGATCGAAACTGTCAGCGCCAAGATGCGCATCTTCCGGGTACCAGAGTTCCTGGGCACTGCCTTCCTGATGGCGGTGATCGGACTGCTGGTCAATGTGCTGCTGGGGGTCGGGTGATGCTCAAGCTGCTGCCTCAACTCATCAATCTGTTTGCGACGCTGATTTTGCTGCTGTCGTTCGCCATGATCTCGCAGCGGCGCATTGTGAGTCTGATCAACCTTTTCATGATGCAGGGGGTGGCACTGGTGGCAGCGTCCTTCCTGCTCGGCTACATGACGAACCAGCCCGATCTGTACGTGTCGGGTGCCCTGACCTTGCTGCTGAAGGTGATCTTCATCCCCTGGATGCTGCACCGCCTGATCAGAAAACTCAAGGTGCGCTGGGACGTCGAGTCGCTGCTCAACATTCCGACCACCATGATGGTGGGCATCGGTCTGGTGATCTTTTCCTTTAGTCTGGCGCTGCCGGTCTCGCGCCTCTCCCATTCGATTGCCGGAGGGTCGCTCGGCATTGCATTGGCCTGCGTGCTGCTGTCCTTCATGATGATGATCACCCGCTCCAAGGCGGTGCCGCAGGTGATTGGTTTTCTGTCCATGGAAAACGGACTGATTTTTGCGGCTACCACAGTCACCAACGGCATGCCGATGATCGTGGAGTTTGGCATTGCGCTCGATGTTCTGGTGGGGGTGCTGATTCTGGGTGTGTTCATGTTCCAGATCCGTGAGAAGTTCGACAGTCTGGATATCCATAATCTGGAGGCCCTCAAGGAAGACTGAGCATGGAAGCGCTTTACTTTGTGCTTGGATCTCCGCTCTTGGGCGCGCTGGCGCTGGCCCTGACCGGGCACCGCAGTTTTGCCCGCGACGTCAATGTCGTCTTCAGTCTGCTGACCTTTTTGAGTTCGTGCATGCTGACCGCCCAGGTGATCAGTGACGGCCCGGCGTTCATCTGGAACAAGCAGTTCTTCATCGATCCGCTCAACGTGTTCCTGGTGACCCTGACCGCCTTCGTCGGGCTGACCACCGCCATCTTCTCCAGGCCCTATATGCGCATCGAACAGGACCACGGCAAGATGACTTCGCCGCGCATGCGCCTGTACCACAGCATGTACCAGCTCTTCAGTTTCACCATGCTGCTGGGCTTTACCACCAACAACCTCGGCATCATCTGGGTCGCCATGGAGGCGGCTACCCTGACCACAGTGCTTTTGGTGAGCGTGTACCGTACTACAGCCAGTCTGGAGGCAGCCTGGAAATACTTTATTTTGTGCGGTGTCGGGATCGCGCAGGCGCTGTTCGGGACGATTCTGCTGTACATGGCGGCCGAGAAGGTGCTGGGTGCGGAAAACGCCACCTTGCTATGGACCAACCTGAACGACATCAAGGGCCAGCTCGACCCTACCATCCTGACCCTGGCGTTTGCATTCCTGCTGATTGGCTATGGCACCAAGATTGGTCTGGTGCCGCTGCATAGCTGGCTGCCCGATGCCCATGCCGAAGGGCCAACACCGGTGTCGGCCGTTCTTTCGGGCTTGCTGCTCAATGTTGCGATGTACGCCGTGTTGCGCTGCAAGGTGCTGACCGACGGCGCTTTGGGCACCAATATGGCGGGCCAGCTCATGATGGGTTTCGGATTGTTGTCGGTCACGGTGGCTGCGTTCTTCCTGTCCCGACAGAAGGATGTCAAACGCATGTTTGCCTACTCGTCGATAGAGCACATGGGCTTGATCACCTTTGCCTTTGGCATGGGCGGGCCCGTGGCCAATTTCGCGGGATTGCTGCACATGACTGTGCACTCCCTGGTGAAGTCGGCCATCTTCTTCACCGTCGGGCATGCGACGCAGAAGGCCGGCACCCAGTTGATGAGTGAGATTCGTGGCCTGATCAAGGTCAACCCCACCGTGGGCTGGGGCTTGATGATTGGTGTGATGGCGATCCTGGGCATGCCACCCTTTGGCGTCTTTGCGAGCGAGTTCCTGATACTGACCACAGCGATGCGTGAACAGCCCTGGGCCGCGCCCTTTCTCTTCCTGGCCCTGGGCGTGGCATTCGCGTCGATCCTGATTCGTGTCCTGCCCATGGTGTTTGGCGACACCTCGCTCAAGCCACTGGCGCATCCGCCGGCCCTGATACCGGTCTTCGTACACCTGCTGCTGGCGCTGGCGCTGGGGCTCTACATTCCGCCCTATCTGAATGGCTGGTACGTGCAGGCCGCCGGCCTGTTGAGGGGCTGAAGGCATGAAGCTCGATGAGTTGAACATGGTTCTTGAGTCCCTGGCAACACCGGTGCCGATACGACACGCCTGGGTGTCGGAACAGCAGTGGACCGACGCTGCGACGACGGTTCGTGATGCAGGCGGTCGCTTGCTCGCGCTGTGGGCCGGTGCCGCCAGCCCCGGAGCTGCTCACCAGATCTGCGCCGTTTATGTAACGCTGGAGGGTGCGCTCTGGCTGTCCCTGCCGGTGCTGCCCGAGGATGGACAACTTCTGTACCCTGATCTATCTGCACTCTTTCCTGCAGCCCTGCGCATGCAACGCGCCGCAGCAGACCTGTCAGGCGTGCACGCCAGAGACGCCAGAGATACGCGAGCCTGGCTCAATCATGGCGCATGGCCTGCTTCACACTATCCGCTGCAACACAATGATGTGCAATGGCCGGCGCTCACAGCGACCGAACTCGTCAACTATCCGTTTGTCAAGGTCGAAGGCGATGGCGTTCACGAGATCGCCGTCGGTCCGGTCCACGCCGGCATCATTGAACCGGGACATTTCAGGTTTTCGGTGGTGGGTGAAAGAGTGTTGCGCCTGGAACAGCGTCTGGGCTACACCCACAAGGGCATTGAGCGGCGCATGACGCAACTGGGGCCGCTGCAGGCGGCACGTCTGGCCGGTCGTGTCTCGGGTGACTCTACCGTAGCCTACGCCTGGGCCTACTGCATGGCGCTGGAGGCGGCGACGCAGACCGTCATCCCCGGGCGTGCCGCATGGCTGCGTGCCCTCATGCTCGAGCGCGAGCGGGTCGCCAACCATCTCGGCGACCTGGGTGCGCTCGGTAATGACGCCGCCTTTGCGTTTGGTCTGGCCCAGTTCTCAAGACTGCGGGAGGATTGGCTGCGCGCTTGCATGGATGACTTTGGCCACCGACTGATGATGGATTGTGTGGTGCCTGGCGGCGTTGCTGCCGACATCGACCGCAAGCAGTCGGACAGGCTCGTGCAGCTTTGCGATTCGGTTGAAGCAGAGGTGCACACCCTGTTCGGAATTTACGAGGCCCACTCCGGTCTGCAGGACCGCTTCCTGGCTACCGGGCGGGTTGCTCCGGAACTGGCATCCCGCCTGGGCCTGACCGGTCTGGCCGGACGCGCCAGCAGCCAGAGCTGGGACTTGCGATCTGATCATCCCTGGCTGCCCTACAGCGCATTGGAAGTGGCCATGGTCACCCATGATGCGGGTGACGTGGCGGCCAGGGTACTGGTGCGCTTTGAGGAGGTTTTTGAGTCCCTGCGCCTGATCCGGCGCATGCTGGCCGACATGCCCGCGGGCCCGCTGCAGTGTGCGCTGGTGTTGCCGCTCAAGGCTGCGCGTGGCGCAGGCTGGGTGGAAGGGTGGCGCGGTGAAGTCTTCGTTGCTCTCGAATTGGACGGGTTGGAACAGGCCAGCCGCATCCGGCGCTGCCATCTGCATGATCCCTCATGGCAAAACTGGCCGGTGCTGGAACACGCCATCCTCGGCAACATCGTGCCGGACTTTCCGCTCATCAACAAGTCGTTCAACCTCAGCTATTCGGGGCAGGACCTATGATCTGGCAAGTCATCAAGCAGATCGCAAGCACCGGTTGCCGCACCGAGCCGGCACCCGACATCGGCGCTGTGGCACAGGCTGAGAGCGCCGCCATTCACGCCGATCTGCTGGGCATTCTGGGTCAGGCACTGACCATCCGTCAGGTGGACGCCGGCTCCTGCAACGGCTGCGAACTGGAAATCAACGCCCTGGGCAACCCCTACTACAACCTGGAAGGTCTGGGCATCAGGTTTGTGGCCAGCCCGCGCCATGCCGACATGCTGCTGGTCACGGGCCCGGTGTCGCGTAATATGGAGACCGCGCTCAGACGCACATTTGATGCCACGCCCGACCCCAAGCTGGTCGTGGCCGTGGGCGATTGCGGCGCTGACGGTGGCATCTTTGGCGAGAGCTATGCCAGCTGCGGCCGCATCGCCAATGTGATCCCGGTCGATGAAGTGGTCACGGGCTGCCCACCGGCGCCGATTGACATCCTGCGTGGCATCCTCAAGGCTGTGCGTTGTCGTGTCAAAGCGTAAGCGGCTACATCAAGGTAAACTTTTCTGTCGATTCTTTGTAGCGCACCCATGCGCCAAAGCGAACCAGAGGCGCACTCCCGGAGTAAAGCCACAGCAGCAGTTCGAAGCCGATGGCCGCGCCCATGCTCAATCCGACCCACATCGCCCAACCGGCCGGCGAGGCATGCAGCACCGGGTTGAAGAAGCCCCTATCAGCGTCTTGGCTTGCGCTGCTCGGGCCGCAGCTGCGACACGAGCAACTCGTCCGCGGCGTCAGCATTGAGCACAGCACCCTGCCCATCGACCAGGGACTGTTCATAGTCGATCCAGCCACGCACGCCAGTCTTGAGCGAGACCACCTTGCCAAATCCCATGGTCATCATCACGTCGACTGCCAAGGCGGAACGTTTCCCGGTGCGGCAGATCACCACAATATCCTGTTCGCGCCCGACGGCCAGGGCCGGCACCGTCTCGTCGTAATCCCACTCACACGACTGTTCCAGCACGCCGCGCGGTACGTTGATAGCGCCACGCAGGTGCAACAGGGCAAACTCAGCCGGTTCGCGTACATCCAGCAGAATCGGCTGCCCGCCCTCTCCCAGTATTCGGCTCAAATCCCATGGCATGATTTCATTCACACGGGTCAGCGCGTCAGTCACCAAGCTGTCGTAGCTTCGCATCGCCGGACTCGGTTGATCAGCCGCCGTGAATCTTCATCATCACCGGCACAATCAACAGCGCCACGATGTTGATGATTTTGATCAAGGGGTTGATGGCCGGACCGGCGGTGTCCTTGTAGGGGTCACCAACGGTATCGCCCGTCACGGCGGCTTTGTGAGTCTCAGAACCCTTGCCACCGAAATGGTCGTCTTCGATGTACTTCTTGGCATTGTCCCAGGCACCGCCGCCAGTACACATGGAGATCGCCACAAACAGACCGGTCACGATGGTACCCATCAGCAGGCCACCCAAAGCGGCCGGGCCGAGCAGCAAGCCGACCAGAATCGGCACCACCACCGGCAGCAGACTCGGAATCATCATTTCCTTGATGGCAGCGGTGGTCAGCATGTCGACTGCCGTGTCGTACTCGGGCTTGGCCGTGCCTTCCATGATGCCCTTGATTTCCTTGAACTGGCGGCGCACTT
>CAITQH010000070.1 GCA_903894475.1 uncultured beta proteobacterium | reverse complement strand
GGTACAGATGTTCGAAGTGGCCTTTTCCCGGCGGATGTGCTGCTCGCGCGTTTGCAGCGCCAGGCGGTAGCTGGGGTTGCCGTGGACGTCGATGCTGACGCCTACCAGACGCCCGGGCATGGAGCGCTTGAATTCGTCGCGACACGCCATGTAGGCGGCGTGCGGTCCCCCGTTGCCCATGGGCATGCCAAAGCGCTGCGTCGTACCAATGGCAATGTCGACGCCCATTTCACCAGGAGGCTTGAGCAGGGTGAGTGCCAACAGGTCGGCGGCAAGAATGAACGCAGCCTGTTTGCTGTGGATCACGTCGGCCGAGACCGACCACTCGGCAAGCCAGCCCGTGCTGCCCGGGTATTGGTTGAGTGCAGCAAAGTAGTCGTCTGACGCAATCGCGTTCTGCCATTCGTCGGCGGACCGCACGATCTTGACGCTGATGCCCAGAGGCGCGGCCCGGGTCTGGATAACCTCAATGGTCTGCGGGTGGCAGTCGCCCGAGACGATGAAGGTCTGGCCGCGGGCTTTAACGGAGCGTCGTGCCAGGGTCATGGCTTCGGCTGCGGCCGTGGCTTCATCCAGCATCGATGCATTGGCCATAGGCAGCGCCGTGAGGTCGGCAATCATGGTCTGGAAGTTCACCAGTGCTTCCATCCGACCTTGGCTGATTTCAGCTTGATACGGCGTGTAAGCGGTGTACCAGGCCGGGTTTTCGAGGATGTTGCGCAGGATCACGCCGGGCGTATGCGTGTCGTAATAGCCCTGACCGATATAGCTTTTGAATAAGCTGTTTTTGGCCGCCATGGTCTTGAGTTCTGCCAGCGCTGCGGCTTCAGTGACTGCGGCGGGAATCGCCATAGCCTGACTGCGGGCGATCGAGCTTGGCACGATGCCGTCAATCAACTCGCGGCGCGAAGCGGCACCGACGGCTCTTAGCATCAGTGCTTCATCGGCATCATTGACGCCGATGTGGCGCGCGATGAATTCCGATGCGTTTTCCAGGTCGCTCAAGGACTTTGCAGATTTCATCAACATGACAGAGTCCCGAATCAGGAGGCAGAAAAGGCGCTGTAGCTGGTCTCGTCCATCAGTGCGTCAAGTTCGCCAGGATTCGACAGATTGACCTTGAAGAACCAGCCGGCACCCAGCGGGTCGGAGTTGGCCAGGGAAGGATCAGCGCGCAAGGCTTCGTTGACCTCGGTCACTTCTCCGCTGGCAGGCATGTAGACATCGGCGGCTGCCTTGACGGACTCCACGACGCCGGCGATGTCTTTGGCAGCGAAGGTCTTGCCGACTTCAGGCAGTTCAACAAACACGACATCGCCTAAGGCATCCTGGGCGTGATGAGTGATGCCAACGGTGGCCGTATCGCCCTCAATATTGAGCCATTCGTGGTCCGGTGTGTATTTGATCGTCATGAGGTTCTCCAAAAAAAATAAGGCCAGGGTCAGTAATCGTGGTTAGAGCAAATTCTGTTCTATGGGTTGTCATGCCGGCACAGTCTGTCATGCCGGCACAGTCTGTCATGCCGGCACAGTCTGTCGTGCCGGCACAGTCTGTCCTGCCAGCACAGTTTGTCATCCCGGGCTTGACCCGGGATCCATGGATTGCGGGTCAAGCCCGCAATGACACGGTTAGCGCGAACAGGCTCAGCCATTGCTCAGCCGCGGAAGTAACGAGTCGGCACAAAGGGCATGGCCACCACTTCCATAGGCACCGGTTTGCCGCGCACGATGGCGTTGATGCGGCTGCCCACGGTGGCAAAGGCTGGCGGCACATAGCCCATGGCGATAGGCTTGTCGATGGTCGGGCCGAGCAGTCCGCTGGTCACTTCGCCGATCCGCTGTCCATTCATGTCCTGCAGTTCGCTGTGGTCGCGCACCGGAACGCGCTCCAGCGCGAGCAGGCCGACGCGCTTGCGTTGCACGCCCGTTGCACCGATGGCGAGTTGCGCCAGTATTTTTTCCGCTCCCGGGAAGCCACCAGCACGCGCACCGTCCGTGCGCCGCACTTTTTGCATAGCCCAATTCAGACCGCCTTCGACCGGCGTTGTGCTGTTATCAATGTCGTTGCCATAGAGTGGCAATCCTGCTTCCAGACGCAGCGAGTTGCGCGCCCCCAGGCCAATGGGTTTGACCTCGGGTTGCGCCAGCAGGGCTTTGGCCAGAGCCTCGGCCTCTGACTCATGCACCGAGATTTCGAAACCATCCTCGCCGGTGTAGCCGCTGCGGGTCAGAAACACCTCAATGCTTTGCGTGCCGGCCTGCACAGTGAAGTTGCCGCCGGTCATGAAGACCAGCTTTTCCACGCCCGGCGCCAGGCGCGACAAGGCGGTGACGGCTTGTGGACCCTGCAGCGCCAGCAGCGCACGTTCCGGCATGGGAATGACCTGGCAGCGCATGCCTATCCGGGCCTGGATGTGGGCGATGTCACCGACCTTGCAGGCGCCGTTGACGATGACGAAGATATGGCCCCCACGCTCGCCCACTGCATGTGGCTCGCTGCCCCCCGAGGGGGCCTTCGCGCCTTGGGGCGGCCCGGCGTCGCTCATGTCCGCTTCGCGCTTGAAGAACATCAGGTCGTCAATGATGCCACCCTGATCGTTCAGCAGCAGTCCGTAGCGCTGCTTGCCCACGGGCAGATCAATCACGTCCACCGGAAGCAGGCTCTCGAAGGCGGCTGCGGCGTCGACGCCGACCAGGCGCAACTGACCCATGTGAGAAACATCAAACAGACCAGCCGCGTTGCGAGTGTGGTGGTGCTCGGCCATCAGACCAGCCGGATATTGAACCGGCATGGAATAACCGGCAAAAGGCACCATGCGCGCACCGAGCGAGATATGCAATTCGTTCAGTGGTGTCTTCAGAAGGGGTTCAGGCGAGCTTGTCATCAGCGGACTCCAGTACAGGCAAGGGGTTCATCTCATTCCATAACCGAAGTCATGGCCTACCCCCCGCTGTCCGCTTTACCTGAGAGATTCGCCTGACGATGCAGGGTTGCTCCTTCGGTGGGCAGCATTGGCTGCTGCCTCTCTCCAGTGGGAAAACGCTTTTTGCAAAACGTGTGTCAGTCCTTTTGCCTGAGCGTTCACAGTCCGCTATTGCGGTCTCCTGCGCCTTCGGCGGCACCTGCTGGCAAGTGCTCTCTCCTGACATGACGGATTCTAACTCCCACTTTCAGGTCGGACTGCGAACAATGATTACCTCTAGAATCGAGTGAGATGAAAAGTGTCACTACAAAGTAACTTACAAAAGGAGCAAGCATGAAATTGGATTCTGGTACCTTGGCAGCAATGGTCTGCGCGATCGGCCTGGGCTTTGGTGTGTCGGCCGTCGCTGCCGAAAAAGTGAATATCGGCATCGTTACAGCGCCGAATTTTGTCCACACCATCGCCGCCACCAAGTTCAAGGAAGAACTCGACAAAGCCCTGCCCGGCAAGTACGACGTGGTAATCCACCACTCGGCCGCGTTGGGCAGCGAGACTCAGGTGCTGCAGCAGCTTCAGCTTGGCACAGTGCAAATGAGCGTGTGCACCACCGGCCCGGTGGAGACCTTCGTGCCGGAGATCAAGGCTTTGGAAATGCCTTTCCTTTTTGGTTCCTACGAAGCGTCGGACAAGGTGCTGGATGGCCCCATCGGGCAGGATTTGCTCAAGCGTTTCGACAAGGCCGGTCTGGTCGGCATGCATTTTCTGGACAATGGTTTTCGCAATGTCACGAATTCAAAACGTGCAGTCTCCGGACCCGATGACCTGAAGGGGATGAAGATTCGCACCATGGAGTCACCCACCCACCTGGCCATCTGGCGCGCCATTGGTGCCAATCCGACGCCCATGGCCTGGCCCATCACGACGCAATTGCAGCAGGGCGTGCTCGATGGTCAGGAAAACCCGATTTCCGTCATTTCCGCCGGCAAACTTAATGAGGCCGGTCAGAAATACCTGACCATGAGCCGACACGTTTATTCGGCTTTGGTGTTTGTTGGCAGCAAGGCCTTCATGGATAAATTGCCCGCCGCGGATCGCAAGGCTTTCATGGACGCGGCGCAGACGGCTTCCTTCGCCGGTCGCCGCTATGTGCGTGACAACGAAGCCAGCCAGTTGGCCGCATTGAAGGCCGCCGGCATGCAGGTGGTGGATGCGCCGGATCTGGCCGCTTTCCGGTCCAGGACCGAGCCGGTGTACGCTTCCTTGACTGGCGACACCAAGAAGATCGTTGACGACATTCGCAAGACCGTCAAATAAGTGTCGCGCGACATGAGTCTGGGTCAAAGGATTGACGATTACAGCGAGCGCATCAACGGTCTGGTTGAAAAGGTGCTGCTGCTCGCAGGTGTTGCCATCTCCGTCATCCTGTTCATCCAGGTTGTGGCGCGCTATCTCGGGCACTCCCTGAGCTGGTCGGAAGAACTGGGTCGTTACCTGCTGGTGGCGACCACTTTTCTGGGCGCCACCGTCGCCTACAAGCGGGCTCATTTCATCGGCCTGGCCGGTTTTGGTGCGCGCTTCGGACTGCTCTTTGAGCAGTTCATCGTGCGCGGCCTGCAAGTGCTCAACCTTTGCTGCTTCAGCTTGATCACCTGGTACGGCGTGAAATACACGGTGAACGCCTGGGAGCAGACATCGACCGCAGTGCAAATGCCCATGTCCTTGCCGATCTCGGTCGTGCCGCTGTCGGGCGCGATCTTCCTGTTGCACATTCTGGCCGACATGAGCAAGAGCAGGCAGGCCAAGTCATGATCATCGTCCTGCTGTTCACACTGATGTTCCTTCTGATGGCGCTCGGCCTGCCGATCGCGCTGGCCATCGGCCTGCCAGCGATTGGCCTGATCGTCACACCTGGCGTATTCCCTGACACGGTCACCCTGGCTGCGCTGGGACAGACCGTGGTTCAGCAATTGTTCTCCGGCGTCGACTCCTTCGATCTGCTGGCGGTTCCGCTCTTTATGATCGCCGGCTCCATCATGGAGGTTGGCGGTATTTCACGGCGCCTGATTGACTTCTGCGACAGCCTGGTCGGATGGGCGCCTGGTGGGCTGGCGGCCGCCGCCATCGTGGCATCGATGATCATCGCAGGCATTTCGGGTTCGGCGGCAGCCGATACCGCAGCCATAGGCGGCGTCGTGATTCCCGCGATGATCCGCCAGGGCTATCCGCCGGCGTTTGCCGCCGCGGTGGTGGCGGCTGGCGGCTCCATCGGCATCATCATTCCGCCCTCGATTCCCATGGTCATCTTCGGCTTCATGACCAATATCTCGATCTCGCAGCTGTTTGCCGGTGGCATGCTGGTTGGTATTCTGATGGGCCTGTCTTTTCTGGTTATCGCTGTCTGGGTTTCCTGGCGCAAGGGTTATGGCGAACGCCAGCCTTTTGCCTGGAAGAAAGTGCTTGTTACTGGCAAGGCGGCGTTCTGGTCCATGGGCGCGCCCATCGTGGTGCTGGGCGGCATTCTGACCGGCATTGTGACGGTGACCGAAGCGGCAGCACTTGCGGTGTTCTACGCGCTGCTGGTCGGAACCGTGATCAACCGCGAATTGCCCTGGAAGGAATTACCCGGACTTATCATGCGCTCCCAGGTAGCGGCGGGCGGCATCCTGTTCATCATCGCCATGGCCAAGATCTTTGGCTGGCTGCTGGCGATGCAGCAAACTGCCACACTGCTCGATGTATTTGTCAATTCACTGTCCTTGCCACCGGTCGGACTGCTGCTGCTGATCATGGGCTTGCTGCTGATTGTGGGCTGCATCATGGAAACGACCGCTGCGCTACTTTTGCTGGTCCCCGTACTGGCGCTGCTGACACCTCAGATGCAGGTCGATCCGGTCCAGTTTGGCGTGCTGGTTGTAGTGAATCTGGCCATCGGCATGCTGACACCGCCTGTGGGCATTTGCCTGTTTGTGGCTTGCGGCATCGCCGACGTATCGCTCGGCAAGATTTCGCGTGCCGTCATGCCGCTGGTGATTGTGGCGATCATCGACTTGCTGATCGCAGCGCTCTGGCCGCCCCTGACCATGTGGCTGCCTACAATGTTTTACCGGTAGGCAGACGCGGCGTTGAGGCGTCAGCCTAAAGCTACCATCTGCTTGGCCTACATGCCAGCGTAATTGGGACCACCCCCGCCTTCGGGCGTGACCCAGACGATATTCTGTGTCGGGTCCTTGATGTCGCAGGTCTTGCAATGCACGCAGTTGGCGGCATTGATCTGCAAGCGGTCTGTGCCGTCATCGTTCTTCATGAACTCGTAAACACCAGCCGGGCAGTAGCGCTGCTCCGGGCCGGCAAATTTTTCCAGGTTGATGGCCACCGGAACCGAGTCGTCCTTGAGCGTCAGGTGCGCGGGCTGATTCTCTTCATGATTGACATTGCTGATATAGACGCTGGAGAGGCGATCAAAGGTCAGCTTGCCATCCGGCTTGGGATAGTTGATGGGCGTGCACTCGGCTGCCGGCTTGAGATAAGCGTGGTCGGGCTTGTCGCGATGGAGGGTCCACGGCATATTGCCCTTCAGGCCAAACTGCTCAAAACCGTTCATCAGCGAGCCCACTGTCAGGCCATACTTGAACCAGGCCTTGAAGTTGCGTGATTTGTTCAATTCGGTGTAGAGCCAGCTGTTGTGAAACGCCAGCGGATAGGCGCTGAGTTCGTCGTGCTGGCGCCCGGCGCAGACAGCCTCATAGGCGGCTTCAGCGGCCAGCATGCCGGACTTCATGGCAGTATGGCTGCCTTTGATGCGGCTGACGTTGAGGAAGCCCGCATCGCAGCCTACCAATGCACCGCCTGCAAACACGGTCTTGGGCAGGGACATGATGCCGCCGGCAGTGATGGCGCGCGCGCCGTACGCCAGTCGCTTGGCGGGTTTGAGTCCCTTGTCTTCGCCTTCCAGGTAGTAGCGGATGTTGGGGTGGGTCTTCCAGCGCTGAAACTCTTCGAACGGGCTCAGATAGGGGTTGGCGTAATTCAGGCCGGTGATGAAACCCAGCGCGATCTTGTTGTCTTCCATGTGGTACAAAAACGAACCACCATAAGTGCTGTCGTTCATCGGCCAGCCGGCCGTGTGTACCACCAGGCCTGGCTCGTGACGCGCCGGGTCGATTTCCCAAAGTTCCTTGATACCCAGAGCGTAGGACTGCGGGTCGCAGCCATCGTCCAGCTTGAATTTTGCAATCAGTTGACGACCGAGGTGGCCGCGTGAGCCTTCCGCGAAAATGGTGTACTTGGCAAGCAACTCCATTCCGATCTGGAAGTTCTCACCGGGTTCGCCGCTCTTCTCCACACCCAGATTGCCAGTGGCTACGCCGCGCACCGCACCGGCTTCGCTGTAAAGGATTTCTGCAGCCGTAAAGCCCGGGAAGATTTCTACACCGAGGCTCTCTGCCTGGGTCGCCAGCCAGCGCGTCAAGGCGCCCAGACTGATGACGTAATTGCCGTGATTCTGGCTGCATTTGGGTAGCAGAAAATTCGGTGTACGGTAGCCTGTTGTTTCACTCAGAAACATCATGGCTTCGTCGGTCACTGGCTGATTGAGCGGCGCGCCCAGGGCTTTCCAGTCGGGAAACAGTTCATTCAGTGCGATCGGATCAAGCACTGCACCGGACAGAATGTGGGCCCCCGGTTCCGCGCCTTTCTCCAGCACGACCACCGAGACGTCCTGGCCTTTCTCGGCGGCTAGTTGCTTAAGCCGAATTGCCGTGGAGAGTCCGCCGGGGCCGCCACCGACGACGACGACGTCATACTCCATCGCTTCACGTGGGCCGAACTGATTCAGAATTTCTTGGTTTGTCATGGTTTAACTCATCTGATAATGGCAGTATGGTCCTGGCAACAGGTCCACGGCCGCTGATTGTCGAACGCGAGACTGATTTTATGCGTTCAATCGACATAATCAGACGATCGTTTTGTCAACTCACGGAGGCTTTTCTAAAATGGCTTACAGCATGGATCTCTCGGGCCGGGTGGCCTTTATTACGGGCGCCTCCAGTGGCCTGGGTGCCCAGTTCGCCAGGACCCTGTCGGGTGCCGGTGCGGCCGTCGTACTGGCGAGTCGGCGCATGGACAAGCTAAAAGATTTGCGCGCCCAGATCGAGGCCGAGGGCGGTGACGCCCATGTCACAGAGCTCGATGTGACAAGCTTGGATTCCATCAAGTCGGCAGTGGCCCATGCGGAAACCGAAGTCGGCTCGATTGACATCCTGATCAACAACTCGGGTGTCAGCACGACGCAGCGAATCCAGGATGTGGCGGAAGAGGACTATGACTTCATGTTCAACACCAACGTCAAGGGGGCGTTTTTTGTTGCGCAGGAGGTTGGCAAGCGCATGCTGGCCCGTGCCAAGGGGGCGGCGCCCGGCACCTACACCGGGGGCCGCATTGTCAATATCGCGTCGATGGCGGGGTTGCGTGTACTACCGCAAATTGGCGTCTATTGCATGAGCAAGGCGGCAGTCATCCAGATGACGAAGGCGATGGCGCTGGAGTGGGGCAAATTTGGCATCAACGTCAATGCGATTTGTCCGGGATACATCGATACCGAGATCAATCACCGGCATTGGCAAACAGAGCAGGGCAAGAAACTGATGCAGATGATGCCGCGCAAGCGCGTTGGTCAGGCCAGGGATCTGGACGCGCTGCTGGTGATGCTGTGTTCCAACGAAAGCCACTTTATCAACGGCGCCGTGATCTCTGCAGACGATGGCTTTGGCACCTGAAGGGAAAAAGGGAAGTTTGCATAACGAGTCACGCCAATGAAGATTGAAATTCCTGACCAGAAAAAACTGGTGTTCGAGATGCAGATTCCTATTCGGTGGGGCGATATGGATGCCATGAATCACCTTAACAACACGAGCTATTTCCGCTACCTTGAAACCTGTCGCATCGACTGGATGCAGTCGATCGGTTGCAAGCCCGACGTGCAGGGCGAAGGCCCGGTGATCGTCAATGCCTTTTGCAACTTCTACAAGCAGTTGGAGTACCCGGGGCAAGTGCTGATGAAGATGTATGTGAGCGACCCGGGTCGCACCACCTTCGAGACCTGGGGAACGATGGAGCGACTGGACGAACCCGGTGTGATTTATGCGGCCGGTGGTGCCACCACGATCTGGGTTGATTTTCCGAACCAGAAGGCCAAGACCCTACCCGACTGGATGCGCTCGATCGTTAGCTGATCAGTCGGCGAAGTTAATGCTGCAGCCGGAACCGGTTGCCACGGAAGCTGAAGGTGGAACTCTTGGCACCGATTTCTTCGAGCGTTACTTCCTGCGCCGCCAAACTGCCTTGTGGCAGGACCTGGTTATTGACGAGCAGCAGGCGCTGACCCGGATTGTCTGAATAGACGGCACCGGTGATGGTCAGTGCGGGAATCTGACGGCGAATATCGTCTGAGAGTTCAGCGAGCAGCGGGGCAGCGGCAGGCACGGGCGGCGCGCTGGCTGTGGCCTTCGGGGTTGGTGAAGCGGGGGCAGTCGTCGCGCGTATTGCTGCGACGGCTGGCGCAGGCGCTGGCGGGGGCGTAGCGGCAAGTGCTGGCGCCTGCTGTTGAACCGGGGTCTGCACCGTCGCTACGACTTCGGGCGGACGAACGACGGGTGCTGGTGCTGGCTTTGCCGCAGTCAGATCCGGCACGACACGCGGCGTTGAATCAGGCGCTGCTCGCCCTAGCCATAGCGCAACTGCCATCGCACCAAGCAGGAGCGCGGTGCCGCCCGCGATCAGGATCAGTTTGCTACCCGGGGTACGTGTTGTTGCACCGGAGCCCGCCAACTGGCGCGCATACAGGCCGGGTACCACGCCACGCTCGCGTTCGGCATCGGCGCGCTTCAATGCATCGAGGATGTAGGACATGGGCTTATCTTGGTTCAGTTTGCAGCCGCACCGGGTTCATGCCTGTGGCGCTCTCGAGCTGCATGAAGGTCATGGGGCCGGGCTGCCCATCGGCTTTCAGGCCTTGGGAGCGCTGGAAGGTCAGCACCCGCTCGCGCAAGGCAGCATCCAGCATCCGTGCGCCGGTGTCGGGCGAAGGCGCCGGCGCTGCCTCAAGCAGGTCGAGCTGTTTGGCAAGATGTTCTATGGCGGCGCCCTTGCTGCCATCGCGCAGGTCGGGGCGGTAATCGGGTGGTGCTTGCCAGTACGTCGCGAAATCGCCGCGCCACAAACGGCCCAACGAAACCAGCCTGACACGGTGCGGGCCGTCCGCCAGGCGCAGCGTGGCGGATTGTTCACCAAGGCCGACCAGCAGTGCGTACACGGGCGCTGCCGTGCCGAGGTGCAGGGTCAGGATGCCAGGACGGTTGAGCTGACGCAACTGCGGCATGCTGAGGTTGTTGGCGCGGTAGCACTGAAGATTTTGCAGCATGGCAGAGTGGCAGGGGTCGCCGTCGCCCGGTGGCAGCTTCCAACTGCTGCCCAAGGCAGACCAGGCAAGCTTGATGTCAAGCGGCAGCTGCGGCAGCAGTGCTTCAAGTGCCTCCACTGGCTGGCCTTTGACGACCGTCTCAACTGCAGCTGTCGAGGAAGCTGTCGCAAGAGGGGTCGATGCACCCGATTTTGTGGGCGCGGCCGCCTCGGACGAGGCAGCAGTCCGTGAGGGTACCGACTGTTGCGGCATCGGCCAGAACAGGAAGGTGCTTATCGCGGCGAATGCCAACACGAGCAGGCCAATCAGCACGGCAGCATGGTTGCGGCGCGTTCCCCACGCTGACGCGATTTCTGGGCCAAACACCTCGGTGGCAGCTTTGTCTACCACGGCCCGGTCGACCTGGTGCTGACCATGGGCCCAGGCGCCCAGCAGGGCGCGACCACACAGCAGGTTGATGCGGCGCGGCACGCCGCGAGCGAGACGGTGGATGCGCTGCAAGGCGTTGCCCTCGAACGGCGACGGACCGGTGAGGCCAGCCACGGCCAGACGGTGCGCAATGTACTGCGCGCTCTCCGCCGTGGTCAGGGCATCAAGGTGAAAACGAGCAATCACGCGCTGGGCCAACTGTTCGAGTTCAGGTCGGGCCAGCATGGTGCGCAGTTCGGGCTGACCAATCAACACGATCTGCAGCAGCTTGCGTTCACGGGTTTCCAGATTGGTGAGCAGGCGCAACTGTTCCAGTACCTCGGGTGCGAGGTTTTGTGCCTCGTCAATGATCAATATGCTGCTCTGCCCGGCGGCATGGCCGGCGAGCAAAAAGTTGTTGAGGGCGTCGATGTAGTCCTTGACCGTTGGCGTGGTCTGGCCCGGCGGCGGCAGTTCGATATGGAATTCCTCGCAGATCGACTGCAGCAATTCGGTGACGGTGAGTTTCGGGTTAAAGATGTAGGCAACATGACACCCTTGCGGAATCTGCTCCAGGAAGCAGCGGCAGATGGTCGTCTTGCCGGTGCCTATGTCACCTGTCAGCAATACAAAACCACCACCACTACCCCCGGCTTTACCACCAGAGCCAGCCACGCCGTAGAGCAGATGCGCCAGCGCCTCCCGGTGGCGCTCGCTCATGAACAGGTACCGCGGATCGGGCGCAATCGAAAATGGGTCTTGCGTCAGGCCGAAATGCTGCGAGTACATAAGTTGCAAGCATACCCGGGCCGGGCATCAGCCCTTGGGTTTGACCGCCCGACCCATCAAATAGAACTCCGGATTGGGCAGCATGTTGCTGAACGATGCCATGCGGTTGGACAGTCCAAAAAAGGCGGTGATGGCAGCAATGTCCCAGGCGTCTTCGTCGCTGAAGCCGTGGAACTGCAGGGCGCTGAAATCAGCATCGCCGATCTCGTCGGACTTCAGGCAGACCTTCATGGCGAAGTCGAGCATGGCACGCTGGCGCGGCGTGATGTCGGCCTTGCGGTAGTTCACGGCAACTTGATCGGCGACCAGCGGCTTCTTCTCGTAGATGCGCAGGATGGCGCCATGTGCGACTACGCAATAAAGGCATTTGTTGGCAGCGCTGGTGGTGGTAACAATCATCTCGCGGTCTCCCTTGCTGAGTCCGGATTCCTTCAGCATCAAGGCGTCGTGGTAGGCGAAGAAGGCGCGCCACTCGGGAGGACGTCGGGCCAGTGCCAGGAAGACATTCGGTACAAAGCCCGCTTTTTCCTGCACTTCAAGAATGCGCAGTCGAATGTCCTCGGGCAGATCCTTCAATTCAGGGGCGGGGTAGCGGTCCATGGAGTTTCCTTTCTTGAACTTTGTGGGACAGACCAAAGCCACACGAAGTGAGCGTGCTCTGTCCCCAACTGATTATGAGGGGGCATTATCTTGCGCCATTTTGGCAGGCTTGGTTCGCAGCGCAGGTACATTAGCGACTTTGCCCAATCTTGCATGGAAGCTCTTTTCATTTCAACCGGCGTCGTCGCGCTCGCAGAGATTGGCGACAAAACCCAGTTACTGGCTTTCATTCTGGCCGCACGCTTCAAGAAGCCGCTGCCCATCATCGCCGGCATCCTGTGCGCCACCCTTGTCAATCACGGTCTGGCAGGCGCTTTGGGGGCCTGGATTACTTCGGTGGTCAGCCCGGAGGTGATGCGCTGGGTGCTGGGCTTGTCGTTCATTGGCATGGCCGCCTGGACCATGATTCCGGACAAGATCGAAGAAGAGGAAACTCAGGTTGCCAGACAACTCGGTGTTTTTGGTGCCACCCTGGTGACTTTCTTTCTGGCTGAAATGGGAGACAAGACCCAGATCGCAACCGTTGCGCTGGCGGCCCACTATGTCCAGCCCTGGCTGGTGGTGGCGGGTACGACGCTGGGGATGCTGTTAGCTGACGTTCCAGCGGTCTTTGTCGGCAACAAGTTCGCAGCAAAAATACCGATGCAGCTGGTGCACAGCGTGGCAGCTGGTATTTTTGCCTTGATGGGCTTGCTAACCCTTCTGAAGGTTGAAAAGTTGTTTCTGTAACTCGTGATCAGGCCTTCTTGGCCCAGGCGCTGCACCAGCCCTTGGCTGTTACCTGCTTGCCGGCGAACAGTGGGCAGGCACCGGAAGCATCGGCGGCCTTACCTTGGTACAGGGCACAGGTACTGCATTTCTGGTCAGCGGCATACTTCGGGTACTTGGCTTTGTCGGCTTTGCTGGCGTCGGCCTTGTAACCCAGCGCTGCTGCCTGTGCGTCGGTTTCGACGACCAGGGCGCCTTGCGCAAAAGTGTTGCCGGCGGCCAGCATGCTGCTGCCCACGCTGAATTGAACGATGAATTCGCGACGGTTGGTCATAAATCTCTCCGGGGTTTGTTGGTAAGGGCTAAAACGGTGATGCAAAATTTGATGGCAGAGTTTAATGCCTTTTGGCATCAGCCTAGCCGCCCGCCATCAGTCGGTGCACCAGGTCGACCGTGTTGGAGGCCCTGTACTTGCGCATCAAGCGGGCACGGTAAATTTCAACCGTGCGATGGCTGATAGTCAGGGCTTTGCCAATTTCCTTGGAGGTCATCCCGTCCATCAGATGCGCAGCGACCTCGCGCTCCCGCGCCGTGAGTTCTGCCTTGACGGGGCGTCGCGAACTCAAGTCTTCAAAGCTCCAGATGCCGGCCTCGTGGGGTGTGCTCTGATTCAGTGTCCTGCCAGTGACATGACACCAGAAGGTTTCACCACTGGCGCGTTTCATGATGCGGTCATCGGCGTAAGTGCCACTGCGGTTGAGAATGGGCGCAATGCGCGACCCGGTGCGTTCAAATTCGATGGCGCTCGGATACAGCACCTGAAACGATGCGCCGATCAGCAACTCGCGGGAGGCGCCAAACATCTCGCAGACGTGCCGGTTGCAATCCACGATGGCACGGTTGCGGGAGAGAATCAGGCCGACGGGTGCCAGATCGAAGGCGACACGGTAATCGATGTCCATGATGGCGCGAACGGTTAAGCTAGGGTTTGTACTTTACGAAGAACTACGTATCTAAATAGGTAGTATCCTACGCCAATGCTTGTTTCAAAGGAGCTCATCAAGTGAACAAAATTTACCCCAGTGCGGCCGCAGCGCTGCAAGGCATCGTCAAGGATGGCCAGTTGCTGGCTGTGGGCGGCTTTGGTCTGTGCGGCATCCCCGAGGCCCTGATCGATGCGCTGTGTGCGTCGGGTGTGAAAGATCTGACGGTCATTTCCAATAACGCCGGCGTTGACGGTTTCGGTCTGGGCAAGTTGCTCGAGACGCGCCAGATCACCAAGATGATTTCGAGCTACGTTGGTGAAAACAAGGAGTTCGAGCGACAGTTCCTGGCCGGTGAACTGAAACTGGAATTCACGCCGCAAGGAACCTTGGCTGAAAAGCTGCGCGCCGGTGGCGCTGGCATCCCCGCGTTTTACGTACGTACCGGGGTGGGTACTTTGATCGCCGAAGGCAAGGAAACCCGCGAGTTCGACGGCCACCAGTACATCATGGAGAAGGCCCTGGTGCCCGAGGTTTCGCTGGTCAAGGCCTGGAAGGCCGACAAGAGCGGCAATCTGATCTTCCGGCGCACTGCGCGCAATTTCAATCCGGC
>CAITQH010000069.1 GCA_903894475.1 uncultured beta proteobacterium | reverse complement strand
CAGCACCAGGCTGAAATCTGCCAGACCGGCTTCAACATCAGAAAGGAGCTTTTGCAGGGAAGCCCGACCGCCCAGGGACAGACCACTTTTACCCTCATCGGCGTAGGTTCGAACAATCTCGATGTTGCGGCGCTGGGCGTACTCGGCAATCTTGTCAGCCTGGTTGTTGGTGGAATACTGTTGATGCTCAGTCGACATGCGCACGTACTGCGCCGCCCGGTAGCTTGTTTGATCCGTCTCTAAAACCATGTGGCCTCATTCCTTTTGCGGTTGAGGCATGTTGGCTCTACTGGGGAGGGGCTATCAAGTCAATTCTGGCCACATATGGGAAGAAGTCGCACAACAGCGACTGATCTCGGTGGCGGGCGGATTGCTCCGGCGTCCGAGGCCATGGCAAGATTGTGTTGGGACGCCCTACACAGATCAGGCGCAAAGACGTAAACTACTTTCGTCAAATGAACAGGATGAGTACGATGTCAACAATGTCAGAGCGTCTCGTTGAGGTTGCCAAGGTCTTGCCAGAGCCCTTGTTGGCCGAGGTCGTGGACTTTGCCGATTTCTTGCGAACCAGGCAAGCAAGCGTGACCAGCCAACTTGGCGACATTAGCCTTGCGGGCTTGTGCGGCGGCTTGGAGGACACAAAAACTTTCAGCGGGTCGCCTCTGGCTATCCAGCAGCAGTTGCGCGATGAGTGGCATTAATTACTTACTGGATACCAATTTCATTCTGGGGATGCTGAAATCAACCCCAGAGGTATTGGCAGTCGTCGGCAATAAGGGTTTGATGGCACGTCAATGCGCCTTCAGCGCGGTCACGCGCATGGAAATGCTGGGCTACCCCGGCATCACGGCGGGAGAAGATGCACTGATCCGACAGCGGTTGGCACAATTCACATACCTTCCAATTTCCGCCTTCATCGAAGACAAGGCTATTGAGCTGCGCCGGTCTCACAGGGTTAAGCTGCCTGACGCGCTGATTGCGGCTACGGCACTGTGCCATGGGCTGGAGGTGTTGACGATGGATGTTGCTCTGCAAGCGATCCTGCGTAGTGGCGCGTAGGCCGCCGACCAGAAACACATGACACCGAGCACTACTTTAAAACCCATATTTAGCCAGCAACAAATGAGCGCAGCATTGGCTGCGGCACCCGAAGGCAAAACTCCAGACAAAGACGTCTGGGCAAAAGCTATTGCGACGCACGGCCGCGGGGTCAAGGCAACGCTGGCGGAAATGCACGACGCTTCCAAAAAGCACCCGCCAGCCTAAATCGTCAGTGACCTGTTCAGCCAGTCTTTCGTAAACTGGCCGTCTCAATGCGCATCGCCACCGGTTTGCTCAGCATCTCCAGCAAAATCATCGACCGGCTCTCGGCATCTGCCGTCTTAAAAATCGCCTCGATTCCGGCAAACGGACCATCGGCCACAACAACCTTCTCTCCGGATTTGAAAAGCCGTTCAGGCTGGCCCACTTGCTCGCGCGTGCGAAGAAGTTCGATCAGTTTGGAATCGACCACTGCTGGCTGACCACCAAACCGGACCAACTGACTCACCCCCAATGTAGATCGGATCGGCGACCAGCTTGGTCCTGAGCCACTGGTGTCGAGCCGAATGAAGAGGTAACGCGGGAACATTGGCTCTTCAACCAGCGTCGCCTTATGCCGGCGCAGCTTCTCCATTTTGATCATCGGTATGTAGCACTCGAAGCCTTGGCGGTTCAGATTGGTCATGGCCAGTGCTTCTTGGTGTATCTTGGTGTGGACCACGTACCAAGACAGAGTGGCTGGCGATGCTGATGAGGAGACAGGGGAGGGCGTTGCCGGTTTGGCTGACCGGACAGGCTCGGCATCCGGCACCACAGTCTGAAGCACTGGAGTTGGCTCGCTATCCGTCTTGGCAATCGGCAGCCGATGAATGTTCGACGGCAAAGCCATGGCACCAACAGACGCTGAAGTCAGGACGGACGATGACGTGATGGAATCACTGATCGGCGGCGTCATCACCACCTTGTCGATGGCACGGATCAGTGGCAGCGGACGATCGGCCGCCAGCACCTGTTTCACGATGGCAAATAGCTCGCGCTGCTCGAAGGCCTGGATGTCTTCTAACTGGTAGCCCACCAGCAACCCTTTTTGCACAATGGGCAGGCCATCGTCGCGGCAGCGCAGGTCGTGCAGCGCGCTCGTCGTCAAACCAAGCCGGTCAGCGGCTTGCTGGGTGGTGAGGAGGGCGGGTGTTGTGGGGTGCTGATCGCTGAACATGACGAAACCATGTTGGCTTGGAAATGCCAGATCTATCAAGTCAATTCTGGAAAATGGCGTGAGGAAGTCGCACTCTTGGGCGACTGGCGATTTGACGGACCTGTGGAGAGGGGGAGCGATCAGCAGAGTTCACAACTTTGCCAAACGCTACAAGTACGATTACTGGCCAAGTGGCGCTCAAAGTAGCCTAAGACGCTACGGTCGTCGGCTGATTCATTCACTCATTGCTTTAACGCAATGTCAACGGCCGTGCCCTTTTCCAAACGGACTGATGCGGCCCGTGCCTGACTTAGCAGTTGATCCCAATCGCCGGGCGGTTGGCCGCTGTCGAGCATCTTGCGGAAAACTCGATACGCATCGTCTCCACTTTCATAGGCACGCTTGGTGTCCTCGTCGTTTACCCAGGCAAAGACGATCACCTTGCTCTGGGCGTGGTAACGAAAGAAGAGCCTGTACTGTTGAAAGAACTTGGCGCGAAACCAATGCCTATGGTCTTCGCCGAGCGTGTTGCCCTGGCGATACTCGGTCCGGGACGGATCCTGCGGAATTACTTCGAATGCCAGTTTGGCGATAGCTGCCAGGCGTTTTGTAGCATTCTTCTTGACAAATCCAGCAGGGTCTTTTTGCTTGTGAGCTTCAACCTGCCGGGCCAACTCTTCAAACTGATCGAGGAACAAAGGATGGGCGAAGATTGTCCAGCCATTGACGACCAGCGGATCCGGTTGGGCTTTGCTCATTCATCTTCTGCCGACAGTGGGGCACTGAGATCGATTTCTGAATCGCCGACCAGGGACTTGATGCGATGAATCAAGCTGGCATCAATGGATGCCAGTCGCTCCGGATGAGTGGCAATGTCATGGGCCAGGAAATTCAAAAAGTGTCCCATGACAGGGTCTTCACCCTCGGTTTGAAGAGCACGCGTCAGCACGACATCGCCATCTGGACGAATCGTAAAGCGGATTTTGTCGCGCTTACCCAGCCGGAGAGCCCGGCGAACGCTTTCCGGTACGGTGGTTTGGTAGCGCTCAGTGAGTTTGGATTCAGCTTCAAGAATGGCGACCATAGCGTTCCCTCTTTTTGGTGATTCAGGCAGATGGTAATGCAATTGCATTACTGTGTCAACGTGAATGTATGGATGCGTGATTTGGTCAATTGGCATAGGTTTGAACAATCTCGATGTTTCGGCGCTGGGCGTATTCCAGAATCTTGTCGGATTGATTGTTGGTGGAATACTGCTGATGCTCAGTAGACATGCGCACGTACTGCGCAGCCCGGTAGCTTGTTTGATCCGTCTCTAAAACCATGTGGCCTCATTCCTTTTGCGGTTCAGGCATGTTGGCTCTAGAGGGGAGGGGCTATCAAGTCAAATTCTTGAGAATGGGAAGATAAAGTTGCTGGGTGGGGACTGGCGCCCTCACTGCGCTACAATGTAGCTACACAACGCATTCAGAAGCTAGGCAAAGGAGTCCACCATGTTGACCGTAGATGTTCGTTCCAGGGTCGAGCCAGAGCTCAAGCGCGAGGCCGCCGCCGTTCTCAATGCTGCTGGCTTAGACGTGAGTACCGCCATTCGGCTGTTCCTGCGCAGTGTTGTCGAAAAGGGCGGGCTACCTATAGACGTGCCTCGTCCCAACGCGACAACGCTGGCGGCCATCAAGGCGGCGAAGGCCGGCAAGGTGACCGACGTTTCTCTTGACGACCTTTGAGTTTTAAGCATGCCCAGGGCGCTCAAGGAAACCGGCCAGTTCAAGACAGACAAGAAGCGAATCAAGGGGTCTGGTCGATACGATTGGGAAAAGATGCGTGCGGTCGTAAAGGAACTGCTCAATGATCGGCCACTGGACAAGAAGCACCTCGATCACGAGCTGTCCGGCGAATACGAGGGCGTTCGTGAGTGCCACATCGAGTCAGACTGGCTCCTCATTTACGACAAGCAGGGAAGTGTAGAAGCCGGCGCCCTCAAGCTCGTTCGAACCGGGACGCATAGCGACTTGTTTTAGCGGCTGATGAGCTGTCGGCCGAGCCCTGAAACTACGAAGTGTCCAGGTTTGGTGCCAAGATACAGTTGCGGCGGGGTGACTTGGGGGGCGTCTCGAGAAGGTGGACATTGAACAGGGCCAAGCCGACAAGCGTGCAGGCCGCGTGGCACCGCTGAAATTATTGAAGCCATCAAAGCTTAGGGCAGAAAATTGCGCGCTGCAAAGGCTCGTGCCCAAAGTTGCGGGGGTGGTTAACCAGTCTTTCGCAAACTGGCAGTCTCAATACGCATCGCCACCGGCGTGCTCAGCATCTCCAGCAAAATCATCGACCGGCTCTCGGCATCAGCTGTCTTGAAGATGGCCTCGATCCCGGCAAACGGACCATCGGCCACAATGACCTTTTCTCCAGCTTTAAAAAGTCGCTCAGGCTGGCACACTTG
>CAITQH010000068.1 GCA_903894475.1 uncultured beta proteobacterium | reverse complement strand
GTGCTACATCTGGTTTGGCCTGAGCGAAGCAGCGGCCGTGATCGCCGTGACAGTGAACAAGATTCCGATGGTCGCAATCAGCCTGCGCGAAGGTGCGCGCGCCGTGGACAAGAAGCTGTTGCAGGTGGCGCAGGTCTACCGGTTGTCGCGGCGCGACACCTTCTTCAAGGTCTACCTGCCGCAACTCACGCCCTATCTGTTCGGCTCCGCGCGCAACGGCTTGTCCATCATCTGGAAGATCGTACTGGTGGTGGAACTGCTGGGGCGCAGCAATGGTGTGGGCTTTCAAATCGGCAGCTTCTTCCACTTCTTCGACATCACCGGCATTCTGGCTTACACGCTGGCCTTTTCGCTGGTGATCTTCGGTGTCGAAGCACTGCTGCTGCGCCCTCTGGAAACGCACTTGAACCGGTGGCGCGCATGACCGTCCTGAGCGTTGCTATCCGCAAGAAGATCTATGCCAACGATTGCTGCGCAATCGAAAACCTGACATTTACAGCCCAACCGGGCGAGTTCGTCGCCATCGTCGGCCCCTCCGGCGCCGGCAAGACGACGCTGCTCAACCTGATTGCAGGGCTCGATACTGAGATGGAGGGCAGCATCAGTTTTCACACTGGGCAGGAAAGACGCGCCCATCCCCGCACCAGTTTCATGTTTCAGGAGCCGCGCCTGCTGCCCTGGCTGACGGTGCAGCAAAACCTGGAACTGGTTCTGACGCCACAACAGCGCGCCCATCCCACTACACCCGTGCCGGATCTGTTGGCACAGGTTGGGTTGACCGGTTGCGCTGCCCTGTTCCCGGGTCAACTCTCCGGCGGCATGCAGCGCCGCGTCGCCTTGCTGCGTGCTTTCATCATCGAGCCCACTCTTCTGCTGATGGATGAACCCTTCCAGTCACTCGATGCGCCAACCGCCGACCAGCTCAGGGTCCTCTTGCAGGGCCTGTGGCAGCGCACGCACCCAACCGTGCTATTCGTCACTCACAGCTTGCGCGAAGCAATCAGTCTGGCCGACCGGATTTTGTTCCTGTCGGGCCAACCATCGCGCGTGATCCTGGACCTTGCTGTTGATCTGGCGCACCCGCGCAGCATCGAGGATCTGTCGGTTCAAAAGTTGCATGAATCGCTGATGGGCCAGCACCCGCAACTGCTGGCAGGCCAGCTCACACCAAGCCAAGAGAGATCAACCCACGCAAGGAGTACCGCATGATTGGAATGTATTCATCACACAGCCAGCTCTACCTGCTGGTTCTGGCCAGCATCACCAGCCTGGTCTTTGCACTGCCGCTTCTGCTGGTGCCACTGACCTGGGCCCGTTTGATGCAATGGAAGATACCCGAGGACACTGATCTTGCAGTTTATTTTGGCCGCTGCCTGGGAGCGTTCGTCGTCGGTGTTGACCTCATGGGATTCCTGGGCGCCTTCTATCCGCAGAGGCAGCAAGCCATTTTTGAAGTCTTGTACTTCGTATCCATCAGCATGATTGTGGTACACGTCTATGGCGCCTGGCGCAGGATCCAGCCGATGACCGAAACCATCGAGATTGCCTTCTACGCCTTGTTGCTGCTGCTCACGCTGCTGTTTCAACCGCTCTCTTGATGCGCAGTCGTTTCGACTGGCGAACCTCTTGTGCGAGATATGAAGAGCCTTGCATAGAGCGCTGCCTGATGCACTGTTGCGTTATGTGACAGTTGTCCAATTCTGGATCATTTCAACGCCCGCTCCAATCCATCGCTCACTCTCGGGACATACCAAAATCCCGAGTTAAATCAATGCTCTTGAGCACACCTTCGAGGTTGGCACGGGTCTTGATAGAAGGCATGGCCCGCAAGGGAAAAGCTTTTCACAATTGCCCACAACCAGGACACACCATGACTTATGCAGCCCCCGGCGCCGCCGGCGCCAAAATTGCCTACAAGGCCCAGTACAACAACTTCATCGGCGGCAAGTTTGTAGCGCCGGTCAAAGGCCAGTACTTTGACGTCATCACGCCCATCAGCGGCAAGGTCTACACCCAGGCAGCACGCTCGACAGCCGAAGACATTGACCTGGCACTGGACGCTGCCCACGCTGCAGCCGACGCCTGGGGCAAGACCGATGCCGCCAGCCGCGCCAATGTGCTGCTGAAGATTGCCGACCGCATCGAAGCCAATCTGGAACTGCTAGCCTATGCTGAAACCGTGGACAACGGCAAGCCGATCCGCGAAACCATGGCCGCCGACAT
>CAITQH010000067.1 GCA_903894475.1 uncultured beta proteobacterium | reverse complement strand
CATCGTTTACATCATTCGGATTGGTCGCTCTGAATGCTTCAATCCAACTATCGACGATCGCCTCGCCAATCGCTGCACCTCCCGGCATCTTCAAGAGCGCGGACTCTAGCTGTGTTGCGACGAACGGATCCAGTAGGCCGGCTCTCGCGGGAAAAACGGCTGCCTCCTCGACTAACTGCGCTTCGCCCACTCGGTGATCCCAGAAGACTCGTTTGAGGAACTGGTGGGCCCCCTCCCTTGCCTCCATCGCTTCCTTCTCAGCGTCATAGCCACTGATGACGGTTTTGATGCTCGCAGCATCGAACAGGCCTGATTCCAGGAACTCAACTAAACGCTTTTCAAATTCGTCACAACCATGGATGCCTAGGTCTTGCATGAGCATCCGCCATTCATCCTCACGCTTTTCCTCGGGAGTCGGCTCATTGTTCCTGTCGCGCCCGAGCCCCAGCCAATCAGGATTGCCAGCGTTCAATGCGAATTTAAAATCCGGGCCATCTTCCAACCCTCGATAGTGGATGGCGGAGAACAGAACGATCGAAGGGATCACGCGCGCCTGGATCGCCTCTTCCAACTCGTGGCCGTCAAGGATCTGATTTGCCACTCGGATGACCTTCACGACGATGCGAATGTTGGTCAGAGAACAAGCAATACACGCCTTCTTGATGGCATCGGCATATTTCGAATTGGCAATCCCTTTGGCAATTGAGAACGCCTCATCGGCGGTAATCGACAGTCTGATCTCCTGGTCTATCACCTTCTCGCGGAATGTCGCCCATAGTTTTTCTTGGTCGCCCTTGTTCGATAGCTGGTCATCATTGAGCACAAGGACAAATCGCGCTCCGTGCTGCTTGGAGTATTCGTCGATGAAGCCCAGCACTTCGTCGATGCCGAGCTTTTCATGCTTGCGCTCGATGTCGTCAATGACGATCACACCGTTCCTCAAAACCACCGGTGCCATCAGCAAGACGTTCAGGTCATTGATGGCAGCCAGCGCCTTGTAATGTTCCGAACCGACTTTGACTCCGACCCTGAATAGGTTCTTCAAACCGTCGAACATGCCCCCGTGCGACTCCACACCTGGGATGGCAGTTTCGATGAGCTTGCGCTTGACCTGGTCGATGCTCGACAAGCCGAACAGTGAAACGTAGAGGGCCTTTTTGACCTTATCATCGTTTGAGCTGCTCTCAACCTCGTTCCAGAGATGGGTCTTGCCGGTGCCCCATTTTCCGGAAAGCGCGATCACGCTATTGTCAGCTTGCCCAAGCAGCGTGACCAATTGTTCCTTTGTTCTTGCAAGCGACATGCACTTCTCCCTATCGTTGAATTTGTTCAAATACACATCGTATCCAACCGCGCAATCCGTGATCTAGCGATCGGCGTTGCCTACCAGTCCATTTTTGGGACGGAACTAGAGGCAGTGCAGTCTCGCAGGCTTTCATCTTCAATGGCTGCAAAGGGCACCATAAAGCCGATCGCTGGCGTCCATTTTTTGTTGGACATCGATTTGTCGTGGTTCAGATGCGATCAAAAAATCTATGCGACAGTTACAGCGCCTCTTGCTCCGATGTGAAGCCTGCATCCGCTACAGACTGCCCGAGTTCGGGCCACCCCGCCGCTGCCGCGAAGTGGCGGATACGCTCCAATGTGCGAGGAGATGCGTCCACGCGCATGTCATTGGGCACGTCTTGAGGGCTCATGGCGTGTGGCAACAGGCGATGCCCAACTGAACAAGCCGCTGCTGCGATGGTGGCCGCGATGCGAAAGCCCCCTTCATCGACGTCGCCCCAGTGGCTAACGGGTGTAGTCGCCGGGATGCTGGCCAGTAGCCGCCGGTACATGGTTCGCCAAGCGGGCGAAGGCATGCCGGCGGTGTAGATCAGCAAGGTCGCCTCCCCTGCACGGCGCTTGGCCTCGCTGTGAAACGTGGTCAGGTTCTCAATCGTCATCACCGCGTCCAGCGGCCCCGCAACCCTGCCGATAGTTGAGGCTGGTAGGCCTGTGAATGGCATGTCCAGGACAGAGGTGACGCGCTCGCGCTCAATCTGCACCCGCCCAGCCAGCAGGACCGGCTGCTCCTCCCTGAAGAGTCCGATTTCCTGCCAAACCTCGACTGCTGGCCTTGGATTCGCCCCGACACTGCCAGCGAGCAGTACGTCGAGATGTGCGGTCAACTTCTCGATACGCTTGCTGTCGCGAAACAGGCGGGCGCTGAATTCCCTGATGGGCGCCGATATGCTCTCTGTGCTGCGCTTAGCACAAGACTCGATCACTCGAACCGCGTCCAGCCAGTCTGTTGTCTTCTGCGGGCCCAGGCCCCTTACCTTGCCCATGACGGCCCAGCGCTGCAATACCTCTTCAATCACCGGGAAGGCTGCCTTGAGGGGATCGAGTTGAGCGGTGGCCTGGCCCATAAGGTCGGCGTGGCTGCTCTGCCCCAGAAAACGGGCCAGCCCCTGCACGTCGAGCAGGTTGATGCGCTCGAACAGTCCATCGACCGGGTTGAGTTTATCCCGCACCAGGCTGATGGCATTGGCGTCACGGGCTGCCAGTAATGTTTCTTCGCATTCCTGCTTTTGGTGCCAGTTGCGCAACTCCCGGTAGGGCTTCATCTGTGCAGCCGTCAGGGCTGGAGCGCGTATCCGCACGCCGGCAGTTGCCTTGTTGCCAGCGGCCAGCAGCCTAACCAAGAGGTCCCTCGCGATGGTGTTCATGCGGCAGAAACGTTTGCAGCCCGGACATCCGACGTCACTGGCGCGATGACGGACTGCTGTCGCACCGCGATGAGCTCCTGCTCCAGCAATTCATGGTGAAACTCCCACAGGTCCTCGCGAAACTGCTGGCGCATCGCTTCGCTCACGCGGCGCTCTTCCACCTGGATGATGTGGCGATCAGGATCTTTCTGAATCTCATAGTAACGGTGCAGGAAAGCCGTCAATGTCCCGAGGTTCTCACCCGGACTGGCCATAAGCACCTGTAGCCCCAACTCATCCAGGTATTTCATGGTTGCCACGATATTGGAGGGGTCCATCTTGTCGAAAGCCTCGTCCAGCAAGATGAGCCTCAGGCCATCGCGGTTGTCCTTGTCCATGCGGTAGGCTGATGACAGCGCCGCGCCAGCAATGACGTACAGGGGTGCGCGGTGCTCGCCTCCTGATCCAGGTCCGATGCGTTTGCTCAGATGTCCCGCTGTCTTGGTCTCGCCGGTCAGCGGGTCTTCGCGATCGATACGGATGTCGAACTCGTAGAACTCCCGATAATCGTCCAGCGGGCTCTTGACGGCTGCATTGCCACTGGCGCTCTTTTCTCGCAACAAATCCTCGAACTGAGGCGGCAGGTTGCCCGGCTCCCCGAACAAACCACCATCGGCGCCGAAGTCTGCCACGTTCTTAACGAACTTGTGCAACGGCTCAAGGTCAGGGCGTAGCTTGGCGATGAACTGATAACGCTCACCATTGGTGAACGCCGGCGTCGCCGTGAGCGACTTGTTCAGCCTGCCAAAGGTCTCGTGCATTAGTTTCAGATTCGCGTTGAGCGCCAATGCCACATCCTGTCGGAACGTGTCTTGCGAGGCTTTGTATGCTTCCTGCGCGTGTTCCTTGTGCAGCGGGAGTTCGGTGTCCTGTAGTCGTGCGACCTGTTGCTCGATCCAGTCCTTTCCTTTGCGCCATTCTGAGCTCACGTCTTCGCTGACCGCCTCTCGGTACTCACTCAGATAAGCTCCCAGTAGGTTTCCCGCTTGGGTGGAATGCCGCTCCACGGCTTTGTTGCAGCGTTCAGCCAGGGATGCGCAGTGATCTTCCATGCCCTGGTAGTTCTCGGCGAACTGCTCCAGCAATTTGTCCCACTGGTCCGATGCGAAGGTTGCATCGTAGTCAGCCTCCTTGCGGCAGCGCTCCTGACGTTCGGCAGACGCCTTGAGCGTCGCTTCGCTCTCCTTGTATTGCTCTTGGAGTTGACCCATCACCTGGTCGGCTCGTACTGCATCAGCTTGGGCCGATCGCTCCTCGCCTTCCAGCGTCGGAAGTTTCCTTTTCAATTCAATCAGCCGGTCGCAAAGGGCCAGATACTCGGCATCGGCCGTAAGGGCCACTCGTTGGCGGGCGACCTCACGTTCTTGCAGGGCTTCTTTAAGATTGCGCGCGTTGCTTAAAAGCAGACGCTCCGTCCCGTTGGCCGAAAGCGTCTGAAGCGCCGTGCGCAGCGTGACAAGCGCCGCGGACTGGTCCGCCCAGGCCTGGGCCTCCAGGCGCAATCGCTTTAGGTCTGTCCTCAGGCTGTCGACCTGCGTTTTCGCCCCCGCACCGATGCGAAGTCGGTTTGCAGGGACCGGCTCCAGGCGCTCGAAGTCGCCCGGTCCGACGAGCATACCGTCTCGCGTCAGAGTTCGCTCACTACGAAGGGCCTCACCGCTGCGTTCCGCGCGCTTTAGGTTGCCCAGCTTGCCTCGAAGGTAGGCGACAGCACCCTGGCCGGAGCCCTCAATCAGGTTGGCTACCGAGTCGGCGGGAGGCGTCGCTCCCGGGCGCATCCGCGAAGCACGCACTATCTTCACGCCGTAGATGGCCCGGCGCCCCTGCAGCCCGCGGTAGATCTCGAAGGCCTTTTCCTCCTCGGAATCGCGCATAAGCAGCGCCTCCACGTTCCTGCCCAGATAGGCCTCGATGGCCGGCTGCCACTCGGGGTCCGTGACACGCACCAGGTCACATACCGGCGTGGGATCCAGCCCATGCTCACGCAGCTCATTGATCAGGTACTGGGTTGCATCGCTCAGCTGCGCTCGCCCGGAGTTGGCCCGCTCCAGGCTCGCCGCAATCATATTGATCTGCTTTCCTGCCTCTTCGCTTTTGTTCGCCAAATCAAGCAGCGTGGCTTCGAGATCCTTCGTGGCCGCACTGGCGATCGTTCCCATCTCGCGCATCACCTTCTGCAACGCTTCGATGTCGGGTTCGCCCTGCGTCTGTGCGCATTGCTGCAGCCTATCTGATGCGTCCTGGAGGCGGTCTCGCCACTTGGCAAGATTCTTGTTGTCTCTGGTGTTCTGAAGTATGAGACCCAGGTTTTTTAATTCACTTCCGAACTCGTTCGCTCTACTGGATACCCTGCCTTCGGCGGACTGGCGCTCTTGCTGGGCCTGAGCGTTCTCCTTGTGGTCGGCATGCGCTTGCTGCAGAGTCGTCTGGTGCTCGATTTCACCTTTCATGGCGACCACGCGTTCCTGGGCAAGTTCGCTCTTGTCACGAAGCTGGCCCTCGTTTACCTCCGCCTCTCCTTTACGCTGCGTCAGGACCTCGTGCTGCACGTTCTGATGTTCGTGCAGGGCGCTCTCTTTGAGCCCCTTCCAGGTGGCTGAACGGCGTGCTTCGACCATGGCCGATTGATAACTGTCGGCCACTTTCCGCCCCTGCGAGATCTTTTTCTCGACAGATTCGACCAACATGTTCAGGCGCTTAAACGTCTCGACAATGGATTTGAACTTCTGAATGTTGGTGGGCCTGTCCTCCAGCACGTCCTGTCGTACGATCTGGTCCACAGACTTGTCAAACCGCATGCGCAGCGCGAAGCGGAACGCTCGCGCAAAGGCGTCGTAGGATGCCTGTCCTGCCCGGCCCCGCAGCATGAACAACACCTGCTTCACGTAGCTTGAAGCGTCGTCGAACAGCGGAACTTCTCCTGTCACGTTAGACCGATCGAGTAGCCGATGGCGAAAACTGCTCCAGGGTAACGGTGCCGTGATCCCATCGACCGTCTGCAGGTGGTCGGCCATGGCAAGTTCGACCCCACGAATGACATAGCGCCCCAGCACGCGTTCGACCTCGTTGTCACTGGATGCTTCGATACACACACCCATGGACACAGGCTCAAGCGTGTTCATGTCGCGCCACACAAGGGTGATGTAGGTAGTGGCCAGGTTGCGCGCGCACTGATCGGCGTCGTCTCCGAACTGGCCAAGGCTGTAGGAGCGCAGTGTGCGGTTTTGCTGCCTCGTGCCTGAATCAGCCTGCGCGTTGAATGCCAGCAGGTTCTTGTTGGCCCCGAAGATGGCTATCTGGATGGCATCAAGTACAGCGCTTTTTCCGCTTCCGTTGCGCCCGAATAAGCCCGTGACCTCATCGAGCACGAATTCTTGCTGCTCGTAGAGCAGGAACTGCACGAGCTTCACACTCTCAAGCTTCTTCATGGTCCTGCCCCTCCTGCTGACTGGTTGTCATTTGTTCTGTTGTGTCGGTAACTGCATCTGCCTTGCTGGAGCCCCATTGGGCGAGTCGCATCAGTGCGGTTTCACCCAGTACGTCCACTATGGCGGGACGAATGGCGATGCCACCGCCTGATTGCTCCTGCAAAGGCGTGATCTCCATGCCCTCGTCTTCTTCAAGGCGTCGGGCGATGCCCCAGCGCCGCGCGGTTCGCAACAGTGCATCGAACTCACCTTTGGCTGGCAGGTCACGCCCCGTCATTAGGCGATATTTCTCCTGCAACTCGATGTAGTCGCACATCACCTCCCCATCCTCGGTAAATTGACCAGACCTCGCCCCCTCCTCATACAGGCCTCGCAACACCAGGGCAAACAGCGTCTGCGCGACAGTGGCTGTACTGGCCCGAGCGTGGCGCGGGATGGCAGCGATATAGCGAAGCTGGCGGTTGACGTTAATACTCACTCCCATGGGGGAGAGCACCTTGTCAAACTCCCGCTCATACTGTTCGATGACGGCATAACTGACACGGCTGTTGCGTTCGGCGTGATAGATCACCTGCTCGGCCACAAGCCGGTAAGCCGCTGCCTCAAAATCCTCAGATGTGTAGATGCCATCGAGTCGGCTAGCCAAATCCTCCCAGTAGTTGCTCATGACGATTCCTTTGTCTTGTTGGGTCGTTTGCGCCAGCTCATCTCGAAGGGTTTGCTGATCAGGAGGGGATGTTCGTAGTCCATCGTCTCGCTGTAACGTAGTTCTACCCCCGGTGCGGCGCTACGCGCTTCCAGCACCAGGCGCGTGCTGCTGGAGTTCATGGCCATGACGGTGCTGGTCAGCACCTGGTAGGCGCGCGACTCTTCAATGCTGGTCATAGGCAGAACTGCACTGAGTACCGTGGTCTTACCCTCGAGCGCATTTGCCGCATAGTCCCTCAGCTTGGCCGGCGTGATGGTTCGGCGCTCGCGGGCACGGCGCATTAGGTTGCCAATGGCGCGGGTACGCTCGGAGATGATGATCTGACGCAGCGGTGATGGGTCAAGTCGCGGGGTTTCCTTGCGTGGTTGGGCTAGGCGCTGACCACCGATAAGCACATCCGGCCCAAAAACCGGCGGGATGTGCGCCAGCGGACTGGCCAAGAGTCCATCCATGGCTTGGCGCAGCAGATTGTCGATGGGACGGATCGCACGCAGTTTGTATTCCAGAAAGGCCAACGCACGCTTGTTGGCATTGCGGATTTCATCATCCAGACGATCCAGGTATTCCTCGATCCGACTGAGCTCGTACAGACGTTGCAAGTCGCGCTGAAAGGCCGCTTGGGCACGGGTCGCATCGCCTCCGGCCAGCCGGTTGACGTACCACTCCAGGAGACGCTGGCGGTGTTCGGGTTGGGTGTCAATCTCCTCGACTGCCTCCAGTATCTGTTGACGCTTGGCCAGCGGGTGCTCCCGCGTTCGCAACTCCTGGTAGTCGCCGATGAAGACTTGCTGGATGTAATCCTGAAAGAAACTGCGAACGTACTGGGCCGTGTTGACCTGGTTTCCAATAACGGACATAAGGTCGCGCACGTTGGTGCCGGTGTTGCGGATGTATACCAACAGGTTACGGCACTGCTCGGCCGCTTCACGTAACAAGTCGCCGCTGGCCTCACCCTTGAGTACCTGCGAGACTGCCGCATCAATGGATCGGATCTTGCCCGAAACGAAGACAGGGCCGGTCTCGGCAAAGCTGATGAGGTTGGTCAGCAGCTGGCCCACCGCCGGCGCCATGTTGATGGTCTTCTCGACGCCGTACTTTTCCAGTCGGAACCAACCTGTCTCGATCAGGCGGTTGAAAACACCGATAGCCCGAATGTTGAGCGGCGTGTCGTGCTGCTCACCTTCTTCGGGTTGCCACTCATCGGCATATTTCAGGTGATCCTCAATCTCTTGGGTTATCTCGCGTTGCAAGAACCCGTAGCTCGGCGGTAGCGGTGCATCGGGGCCGAAGCGCCGGCGGTGCAGTTGACACAGCAGCGCCCAGTATCCGTAGCGGTTTGCGGAGGCCAGCGGACTGAACAAGCGATCGGGTATGCGCTGAAACAGCGCCACTGACGCAGTTACCGCTAAAACAGCCATGAGCGCAACTCCTCTATGTTTTCAACTGCTAGTTGGTATTCAGGTGGGCGGTGCAGGTTCTGGTCTGTGGCCGCGCGCACGTCTTGAATGTAGTAGGACAGTAGCGCGGCGCGGCAGCTGTCAGCACGGGCGGATGTGCCGGCAAAGTACTCGAACTTCACAAGTGCGCGCTGTTGCTCGTTGAGCCCGGGGTGTGCGATCAGCCGAACCTTGAGCATTGTGTTCCATCCAGCGTCCTCGCTGACCGGGCCTTCACTGCTAACTTTGAGGATGACCGGTTTCTCCATGCGTCCGAGCGCATAGTCGCGGAATTGTTGGGTGGCAGAGCAAAAAGCGCGCACATGCCAGCGCCGGCCAGCGCGTACCAGACTGTGAGGTGAAATGATTCTCTGGTGGGGCGCGGGCTCACGCATTGAGCGATAAATAATCTGAAGCTGGCGCCGAAGGCGAATTGCCTCGGCAATCTGTGCAAAGGTGTGCACCGACGGGATGGACAGATCGGGAAAGGCGCTCCAGACGGACGGATTTGCAATCGCGGGGTTGGTGACATGGGAAATCCCGACCAAGGACAAGTACTGAGCGAGTGATGCTGCCTCTTCTTGGGTGGCACCAATCTCGCTACTGAGCTGGTATAGCTCGGCAGTGGCGAGATAGCTGCGTGAGGTGGCGTCCCAGTTGACCCAGGCCGGATACAGATTTCTGAATTCTTTGATCCACTCGCTACTGCGGGTACCGCTGAGGTCGAACACTTCACGCAGCCGCGCATTGTTGAGCCGCCCTTCCCACTTGAGAATGGTCTTGAGTAACGCGAAGCGGTGGTTCTGGTCAACGAGCATGAGTTCTATTTTTGGCTTTAGATCATCTTACTGATTTCCGTATCTTACGATAAATCGTACTATTAATTGTCTCGTGATTTTTTTCCATTGCTGGCCAGCAGAAATGCCGCCGGGCAAACGTTCTTGACCAACAGATCGGTACCGGCGTAGTGGAGAGCCGAACGAATATTAGGTGGACTTTCTTGCCTTATCGCTACAAACCATCAATAGAGATGGCTAAATTTTCTCGCTGTTCTCAGCTGGCACGAACTGTTCCGTTTGCCTACCAATGCTGAAAACCAACTCGCTTGATTAGTCCGCGCGCAACCTATTGATATTTATAGGCATATCAAATTTCCTTTGCGGACTTCGCACCTCCTTGAGTTCTCTCCGTTGCGGAGATTATTGGCCCGGAGAGAGCAAAATCACCCAAATTTTTGGCTCCAGCAAAAGTGTCGAAGTCCGCAAGAACCCTCGGGAACGCCAATGAATACGCGGGTGTAGGCAAAAAAAATCCAACCGGATGAAGGGTTGGATTTTGTGTATGGTGGTGCAATGCGGACCTGGGTTCAAACTCGCTCTCAGAACAGGTGAGGAAAGATTCTGGTGTTTGTCCCCTGTTTGCGGAGATTGTCTGTTTCATATCGTGAAATTAGATCAATCCCGGGCGCTCTCTGCCTTGATACGTACGCGTGCGCGAGGTTGGGACCGCGATCATGATGATGATTGGCACAACACTCTGCAGTGGACCGTTCGGTCTTTCTTTCTTGTGTCGGACCCAAAACCTCCCACCCGAGTTGGGCGTTACAAATGCTCAGGAACCAACGCTAGCCAATTTTCATCTAAGAAACTCTATTTTGAACATTTTTTTGTTGATTTTGCAGTCTTGATGTCTTGAGATGGACGTGTAGAGGCGTATCATGCAAAAAACTGTTGATATCCTAACTTGGAAGAATGTATGCTTCGCGCCTTCACACTACAGAATTTTCAATCCTTCCGCGAGCCAGTTCGAATTTCGCTGGAACTGAACCGGCACACGCCGGATGACCATCGATCGCACACGTCTGTCACTGGCGCACGCCTGTCGAAGGCCATTGCAGTGATTGGAGCCAACGCAAGCGGCAAGACGACACTGATCAAATCACTGGCCTTTGTTGACTGGTTCATTAAACATTCGTTTCACGCAAAGCCGGACGAACCGATCCCATTGGCTGCCCATTTCACCGCGGAAAACGAAGCCAGCGAATTTGAAATGGAATTCGAGATGGATGCCAAAGAGTGGCGCTACCGATTGGTGGCGTCTCGTGACCGCGTGTATTCGGAGTCGCTGCACGTCAAGCAAAGTCGCGTCTACTCATACGTATTTACACGCGACTGGGATCCAGCGCGAAAAAGCTATACCGTCAAGCAACAGCAGTTTGGCCTATTGCCGAAAGAAGCGGAAAAAGTGCGTGAAAACGCCTCGCTGATTTCGACCGCCTCGCAATACGAGGTCGAATTGGCGTTGAAACTTACCTCAAGCCCCTTGCTCAGTAATTTCAACGTCATGGGCCGCAACACTATGGATCATGAGCAAATCTTTCGGGCTTCCGAGTACTACGCAAGGAATTTTGATATTCGGGCGCAAATGGCTGATCTGCTGCATCGATGGGACTTTGGCCTGGCCGATGTTCGTCTCGAGAAACACACCGTCACCCGTGAGGATGGTAGGACGGAAGATATTCATATTCCGTTCGGCATTCACCGTGTCGGCGACAAAGAGCACCCCTTGATGTTTCTTCATGAGTCAAGCGGCACGCAAGGCGCATTTTTGTTGCTTTCCAAGATCTTGCCCGCATTGCAGCATGGTGGACTTGTCGTGATAGACGAGTTGGAGGCAGATTTGCATCCTCACATGCTCACGCCGATACTGGATTTGCTTTTTTCACCAAAGACAAATCCACACGCGGCACAAATCATTTTCACTTGCCATTCAATTGAAGTGCTGAGCCTGCTGCACAAGGCCCAGGTAGTCCTGGTAGAGAAAGATTCCAAGTCCGAGAGCAACGCCTGGAGATTGGACAGTGTCAAGGGCGTGCGTGCAGATGACAACCTCTACGCAAAATATATGGCTGGCGCCTATGGCGCCATTCCGCAGTTGTAGAAGCGGCGCATGGCAAAGTCGCTACGACAAGTTCGCAGGACGCTACTGGTCGTCGGAGAAGGCGACTCGGAAGTGGCTTTTCTAAAGCATCTCAAGACTCTCTATTGCTCGGGCCATTTAGGGGTCTCCGCAACGATCAACAACGCTCATGGCAAGGGTCCGTTCAATGTCATTGACCACACAGCGCGCCAAGCCAGGACCTATGGTTATGACCGCCGAGTAGCTTTGCTGAATACCGACATTGCCTGGACGGACAAGCTCAAGAAAGACGCGCGTAAATCCAGAATTGAAATGGTCGGATCTTCGCCATGCCTGGAAGGCCTACTCTTATCGATCTTGGGGATGAATCCACCTGAACTCTCGCTCGAATGCAAAAGATCCATCAAGCAAGCCATCGGCGTCGACCTCACCGATCGACTGAGCTACACCGAGCATTTTTCCAAGACGGTTCTGGAAGCAGCACGACAAAGGATTGCAGAGCTCGACAGATTGCTCCAGTTCTTTGAGGGTCGGTAGGGCACGACGTCAGGATCTTCGTCGCCCAGGTGCGCCGGCGCACTGGAAAGATCGAGTTGCAAGTCGCCTGATCTGTTGATCGCCACCGCGCATGGGGTTGTGCAAGTGGGGGCAGGCTTTGGCACTGAATTCGTGTTGCATCGGCAATGATTTCCGCAAAACGACGAACTTCCCCGCCGATGGGTCCGGATCCCCATCGGTCGCCCATATCGCCGTTCACTGAAAAACGATTTCTTCACGCCATTTACCGAAATTGACTTGATAGATCTCACATTTCGAAGCCAACATGGCCTCGTCATGTTCAGCGATCAGCACCCCACAGCGCCCGCCCTCCTCACCACCAGAGAAGCCGCTGGCCGGCTTGGTTTAACAACCACCAGTTTGCACGATCTGCGGTGTAAAGACGATGGTTTGCCGATTGTGCAAAAAGGTCTGTTGGTGGGCTACCAGTTGGAGGACATCCAGGCGTTCGAGCAGCGCGAGCTATTTGCCATCGTGAAGCAGGTGTTGGCGGCCGATCGCCCGTTGCCACTGATTCGTGCCATCGCCAAGTTGGTAATGGCGCCGCCGGTCAGTGATGCCAGCAAGTCATCGTCCGTCCCGACTTCAGCGTCTGGCGCTGGCACTGCCTGGACGTCGAACATCCATCGGCTGCCGATTGCCAAGACCGATAGCGAGCCAACTCCAGCGCGGCAGTCTGTGACACCGGATGCCGAGCCTGTCCGCTCAGGTAAACCGGCAGCGCCCTCCCCCGTCACCCCATCAGCATCGTCGGCCACTCTGTCTTGGTACGTGGTCCACACCAAGATACGCCAAGAGGCACTGGCCATGACCAATCTGAACCGACAAGGCTTTGAGTGCTACATACCGATGATCAAAATGGAGAAGCTGCGCCGGCACAAGGCGACGCTGGTTGAAGAGCCGATGTTCCCGCGTTACCTCTTCATCCGGCTGGACAGCGGCGGATCAGGCCCAAGCTGGTCGCCGATCCGCTCCAACCTGGGTGTCAGCCAGTTGGTCCGGTTTGGCGGTCAGCCGGCGTTGGTTGATTCCAAACTAATCGAGCTTCTTCGCACACGCGAGCAAGTGGGCCAGCCTGAGCGGCTTTTCAAATCCGGAGAAAAGGTCGTTGTGGCCGATGGTCCGTTTGCCGGCATCGAGGCCATTTTTAAGACGGCCGATGCGCAGAGCCGGTCCATGATTCTGCTGGACATGCTGAGTAAGCCGGTGGCGATGCGCATTGAGACAGCTTGCCTGCGCAAGGCAGGGTGACTTACCGTTTCCGATTGAGTGGAACGCCTTCTTGCCCAGCTACGCCAACTCAGCAAGCAACTCTGGGTGCCGACTGACAAGTTTGAGCAGACTTTGCGCGGCACCGCTGGGCACCTTGCGGCCCTGCTCCCACTCCTGCAAAGTGCGCACCGACACGCCAGTAGCTCGTGCAAACTCGGACTGCGACAAGCCCGCCTGCGTGCGTGCCGCCAAAAGTTGCCACTGTGGGCCCACCAATGTCTCTTGGGTCTGCACCGTGCCGTTGGCCAAGGTCACCGTTCGGCGCACACTGCCATCAGTCAACGGCTCAAACGTGGTGGTACGTGCCGCTTTGTTGGCCTGCAACTCCCGCACCGCTTCGAGTAGTTCTGCCCCAATATTGCGATTGGCGTCACGCGCTTTTAGTTGTGCATCAGTCATCATGGTCCAGCAACTCCTTCAATTGTTTCAGCACCGCTGCGGAAATGCTGGTGCGCACGCTCTTGGCATAAATCACCAGCAGCAATATCTGCCCTGCAGCATTGCGCGTGTAGTAACAGACGCGTACGCCGCCCGACTTGCCTGTTCCGCCGCGCGCCCAGCGGACCTTGCGCACGCCACCAGAACCTTTGACCACATCGCCAGCTTCGGGCTGCTCCAGCAAAAACTGCTGAAAGGCTATGTAGTCGGCTTCACTGAGGTAGTCGTACACCATCTTGGTGAACAGACCAGACTCGATGAATTCGTATCGCATGCGCCAGATTATACGCTTAAAGCGTATAGGCCAAGGCTATTTTTCAATACACCGTCACATCGTCCCCCCAGTCACCACCCAGCAACTTTATCTTCCCATTCTCAAAAATTTGACTTGATAGCTCCTCCCCAGTAGAGCCAACATGCCTGAACCGCAAAAGGAATGAGGGCACATGGTTTTAGAGACGGATCAAACAAGCTACCGGGCCGCGCAGTACGTGCGCATGTCGACTGAGCATCAGCAGTACTCCACCAACAATCAATCCGACAAGATTCTGGAATACGCCCAGCGCCGCAACATCGAGATTGTTCGAACCTACGCCGATGAGGGTAAAAGTGGTCTGTCCCTGGGCGGTCGGGCTTCCCTGCAAAAGCTCCTTTCTGATGTTGAAGCCGGTCTGGCAGATTTCAGCCTGGTGCTG
>CAITQH010000066.1 GCA_903894475.1 uncultured beta proteobacterium | reverse complement strand
GTAGACACTGGTGCGGTCACGCGCCAGCAATCCCTGCTCCTGCAAACCGTTACCGCTCAATTGATTGTCGGCATGTGAAAGCGTCAGTTTGAGATCGGTTTCACCGCTTCGCCAGCCCAACTTGCCGAAGAACTGACGCACGTCCGAAGGCGAATCCTTGCGCCACCCCTCCTCCCGGAACAGGTTGGCGTTGAAATACCAGTTCAGCCCCTGCTCGTTGGAGCTGCCATGCTCAAACTCGGCGCTGCGCCGGGCATGACTGCCCGCAGTTCCCCGTAGCGAGGTACCCGGGTCACTGCTGCCATTCTTGGTCTGGACCGACAAGGCGCCACCCAGGGTGTTGAGGCCAAACAGCGGATTGGAGCCTGGCATCAAGGTGAGGCAGGAGATCGCCGAGCGCGGAATCAGGTCCCAACTCACGACGTCGCCAAACGGCTGATTCATGCGCACGCCATCCATGTAGACCGACAAGCCCTGCGGTGTCCCCAGCAGCGGCGAGGCAGTGTAGCCGCGGTAGTTCACATCCATCTGAAAGGGGTTGCCCTGCATCTCGTTGACGTGGACGCTGCCAAGCCTTCGGTTCATGAAGTCGCCGAGCTCGAGCGCACCACTGCGTTCGATGTCGTGGCTACTGGCACTTTGCACAGGCGCCGCAATCTCGTTGCGCGACTGACCCATGCCGGGCAACGGCATGCTGGCGATAACTTCAACACTTGGCAAGGTCTGCGTCTGCTGTGCGCCTGCATTGAAACTGCCTGCCGCGGCGAACGCGAGCATCAAAGTGGCATTGTTGAGTAAATCCGTTCTCATCGTTCCTTTTTGATAAGCGCTGCGGCAATGTGCAGGCGCAAGCTGTGTCATCTGCCTGAACCGAAATGTGACAGTTGTGAAAAGAGATGCACGAAACGTGCCGATGCTGGTCCGACATGAGTGGCATGCAACTTGCGCTTGCAATACCCGGAGCGGTACTGGCTGAAGCAAGTGTTCAAGAATTTGTCACTGATGTTCCCTTTTAGAAGAATCAGGTGTCAAGTTTTGAGGGTTTACCCGGTCTGATGCATGCGGATCAGCAGCCAGCGTCGTTCCTGAAAGTGAATTGATCCTTAACTCAACAATGGATGGAGACTACGATGAAAAATTTGAACGCGCTGGCCATCAGCATCTCGGTATTGGGTGCTATTGCGACCTTTCTCGCGCTCGGGCCACTCAGCGGCGTATATCTGATTTGGGCGGCCTTCGTGGCCTGGGGCGCATTCTTTGCACTCGGTGCCGACATGGCAGCGCTGCAAAAAGTGATTGTCTGTGGCATCTTTGGCGCGCTGGTGGCCTGGCTGGTGGCGGTCGTCATTCTGGCGGTTCCGATGGCCGGCGCGCTGGGCTTGCCGCTTTGGGCAGCTATTGTTGTCGGCGTCGGTGTGGTGGCGGTGGTGCTGGCAGCCAATGTGCCAGCGCTGTCAACCATTCCAGCGACGGTCTTCGGTTTTGCCGCCAGCTTTGCCTTTTTGCTGCAAACCCCTGACGTGCTCAAACTTGACGTGCTGCTGTCAGCCAGCCTGAAAAACTCCCTCGTCGTGATTTCGCTGTCCCTGATTGCCGGCACCGTGTTTGGCCTGATCTCGGCACGCTGGGGCGCCGCAATGACCAAGGAGTGATTGGGCGAAAGCGGCACTACGCTGCGAGGTGAATCAGCCCGTGGCGTAGCGCCAGCAGGGTGATCTCGGCCTGGTTGCTCAGGCCGAGCTTTTGTTTGATGTTGTAGAGGTGGGTTCCGACCGTCGAGCCTGACAACTTCAGGGTGTCCGAGATTTGCACCACCGACTGCCCGCGCGCAAGTTGTACAAACACCTCAAACTCACGCGCCGAGAGTTTTTCTACCGGACTCCTGTCACCGCTGATCGCCTGCAGGGCAATGCGCTGCGCAATTTGTGCATCAACATAGCGCTGACCTTTGGCAAGTGCACGAATCGCATCAAGCAGGACTTCGGGCGCGCTGCGTTTTGACAGGTAGCCCATCGCACCAGCCTGCAGTGCGCGCATCGGGTGGCTGATGTCCTCGTGCGCCGACAAGGCCAGAATTCGCACCTGGCTGTCTTTGGCAGTCAAGCGCTTGATCGCTTCGATACCGCCCATTCCAGGCATGGCAATGTCCATCACGACCACATCAACCGCGAGCACCTCGATGGCCTGGCAAACCGCTTCGCCGCTGTCAGCTTCGGCCACCACTTCAATATCATCACTGGCCTCCAGCAGGAGCTTGAAGCCCATGCGCACCACCGCATGGTCATCGACCAGCATGACTTTTAATTTGGGCATTCTTTTGCTTCTTGCGTGAGGGGCAGCTTGACTTGAATCCCGACACCGCTTGGTTCCAGCTGTGTCAGCTTGAAACTGCCGCCCAGTGCCTGCGCTCGCTCGCGCATACCTGACAGACCGTAATGACCGGCGCTTTGAAAGTGCGTTACCCGGCCCATGCCATCGTCGACAATTTCCAGTTGCAATGACTGCGCCGAGACCGACAGCCGAACCTCAAGCTTATTGGCATGGGCGTGCCGCACTGCATTGGTGACGGCCTCCTGAACGATCCGAAACACCGCAGTGGCCAGTTCGTCATCCAGGGCGTCGAGCCCTTCGGGCAGGCTGGCGTTCACAGCAAGATCGGGGTGCTGCAGCCGACACTCGCCGAGCAGATCACGCAGCGCGTCATGCAAGCCAAAATGATCCAGTGCGAGCGGCCGCAGTTTCGAGATCAGCCTGTGCATTCCGTCATAAATCTGATCAGCGCACTGCATCACCAGACGCGCCGACTGTTCGATCGACGGATCCTTGCCGGCGGCGCGCCGGGCAATCACCAAACTCACGCTCTTGATGGCCGTCACCTGCTGTCCGAGCTCATCATGCAACTCGCGTGAAATGGCGCCCCGTTCCGCTTCAATGCGCTTCTGAATAGTCTGCGTAAGCTCCCGGTTTTCGGCCAGCGCCAGCGCCGCCTCCCTGGCCTGTCGCTTGGCTTCAATGCTGTCCTGAACCGATTGCGCCATGTGGTTGAAAGCGGCGCCAATCTGGCGTCCTTCGCGTCCGGACAAATCGCTCAGGCGTGTGCTGTAGTCGCCGCCTGCCATATCACGCAAGCCCTGGACCACCTTGTGCAAAGGCTTCAAGGCGCGTCCCATCAAGGCATACACCACGACGTTACCCAGAACAAAACCCGCCAGAACCATCCAGAGCATAGGGCGCAGGTCGTCCCAGCCGTCGAGCACTGCGCGCGAGGCATCGGCCTGCAATAACAGGCGCCCTGTTGGCAGACTGATTTCCTTGGGTGCCAGCGGCGGTGCCACGATGTTCGTGTACCACCCCGGCGCCTCGCGGCCTACCTTGTAAACAGACGGTGGGGAACTGAAGATCAGCTTGTTCTGATCGTCCCGCAATTCGACTTCGTTGGCACGAATGCGGCCGACCTGCTTCAGGAACTCGGCCATGCCCGCCAGTCCGCTGGTGCCATAGACCCACTGCATGCGCGAGAGCAACTGGGTCGCCACGACATTGGCACCCAGCACCTCGTCATGCACGCTGCGCCGCGTGTTGTCAATCTGCAGACCAATGAGCACGGACGCGAACACAGCCATCAATGCCGTGATGATCAAGTTCACCTGCAGTCGAAGGCTCATAGCTTGGTAGTTAGGCCGGTTTCCCGGAATGGAAAGTTTCACAGTCAGCCAGATGATTGATCATACTGAGCAAACCCTGTGCCATGACTGACAGCGCCAGCAACCGGGCGCCGGAGCCACAATTCATGAAAATCATGAGGACATGTTCAGGCATTTCCTGATGTGACGTGCAAGAGAGCAATCTAGACTGCTCTCGTCTTACAAGGATTTTTGCCATGCCCATTTCTGTTAACCCGTTGCCTGTCAGATACCTGCCAGCAGCCTTGCTTTGGGCGCTGTTTACACCGTTGGCAATGTCGGCTGCCGGCACTGAAGTTAGCGTTGCACAGGCAAGCGCCGAGAGCGCGGCGCTGGATCTGAAGCCGGTGGTGGTGACCGCCACCCGCATCGATCAGACCGCTTTCGAACTGCCTTTGTCGATCGACCGACTGAACAAGGAGCAGTTGCAGGACGGTCGACTGCAGATCAATCTGGCCGAATCGATGGGACGCGTACCTGGCATCGTGGTCAACAACCGCAGTTATCTGGCCGGAGACACACAGATCTCCTCGCGTGGCTTTGGCGCGCGGGCGGGCTTTGGGGTGCGCGGCCTGCGTCTGTATTCTGACGGCATTCCGGCCACCATGCCCGACGGCCAGGGGCAGGTCTCGCACTTTGATCTTGGCTCGGCGGCCCGGGTGGAAGTCCTGCGCGGACCGTTTTCCGTGCTCTATGGAAGTTCCTCGGGTGGCGTGATTTCGGTCTTTACCGAGGACGGTGACCCCGGCGCCAAGATCGAGCCCTCTATCGCGTATGGCAGTTACGGCGGTCGGCGTCTGGGCAACAAGGTTTCGGGCGACACGGGCAGCCTCAATTATGTGGCCGACGTTTCCTCCTACACGACCGATGGTTACCGCGACCATAGCGCCGGCAGGCGCGAGCTGCAAAACGGCAAGCTTCGCTGGAATCCGGACGCTGACTCCTCGCTCACGCTGGTCCTCAATGCGGTGAACATGCCAAATCTTCAGGACCCGATGGGGCTGGATCGTCGCAGCTATGAGGCCAACCCGACCCAGGCGCTGGCCGGCGCTTACAGCTACAACACGCGCAAGAGCAGCGACCAGCAACAGGCAGGACTGGCCTATGAGAGAAAATTCGGCACTCAGGACACGCTGAACTCCACGCTCTACCTCGGGCATCGGAACAACATCACCTTTCAGTCCATTCCAGCGGCTTCGCAGACGCCCGACACCAGCCCGGGCGGCGTCTCCGCGCTGGCCCGGGAATACGGGGGCATTGATCTTCGCTGGACCCACAAGGGCGAGCTGGCGCAGGCACCGCTGAGCCTCAGCGCCGGCCTCAACTACGACAATCTCGATGAGGCTCGCAAGGGCTATCTGAACTTCATCGGTAGCCAATTGGGTGTACTGGGCGCCCTGCGCCGGGACGAGGACAACCAGCTTTACAACTTCGACCAGTACCTGCAAGCACAGTGGGAGCCTACCAAGGCCTGGTTGCTGATGGCCGGGCTGCGACGCAACGCAGTTCAGTTTTCATCGAAGGACAAGTACATCACCGGCACCAATCTTGACGACAGTGGCAGTGTCAACTTCTCCGACACCACGCCGGTGCTGGGCGCGACCTGGCGTGCCAGCGAAGCCTTGAACCTCTATGCCACTTTTGGTAAAGGCTTTGAGACGCCCACCATGAACGAACTGGCCTACCGCAATGGCGCACCCGGCATGAACCTGAGCCTGCAGGCGGCCAAGAGCAACAACCTTGAATTTGGTATCAAAACCATCCTGAGCAAAAAAACCCTGTTCAACCTGGCCTTGTTCGAAGTCCGTACGGAAAACGAAATCGTCGTTGACACCAGCCTGTTCGGACGCACCTACTACCGAAACGGTGGCCGTACCGAACGCTCCGGCCTGGAAGCGGCACTATCGACAAGCTGGGATAACGGCGTCAACCTGGCGCTCGCCTATACCAATCTGAGTGCGGTTTACAGCGACACGGTGCTGGGTTCAACCATACTCGCCGGCAACTACATTCCCGGCATTCCGCGCTCGACCCTGACCGCCGAAGCCACCTGGAAACACAAGCCCAGCGGCTTCAACGTCGGGTTTGAGTTGCGCAGCATCGGCAAGATCTGGGTCGATGACGCCAATAGCGATGCCGCAGAGGCCAAGACCATGATGAATCTGCGACTGGGTTTCGAACAGATTGCCAGCGGCTGGAAGCTGAAGGAATTTTTGCGCATCGACAATCTGGGCAACCAAACGGCTGTCGGCTCGGTGATTGTGAATGAAGGAAACAAGCGCTACTTTGAACCGGAACCTGGACGCAACTGGCTGCTCGGCGTTGCCGCCAGCTACCTCTTCTGATGCTTGCCAGCACAGCGCCATTGCCACTGTTGCAGTGACAGGCCTTGCCTG
>CAITQH010000065.1 GCA_903894475.1 uncultured beta proteobacterium | reverse complement strand
GGCTCCAGCGGCAGTTACAGCTACACCCCCACTACCGGCTACACCGGTGCCGACAGCTTTAGCTACACCATCACCGATGTCGATGGCAGCAAGTCCGCTGCCACAGTGAGCATCACGGTGACCGACAAAGACGAACCACTGGCCGTCTCCGACAGTCTGACAGTAGCCGAGAGCAGCGGCGCCACCAGTGCCAATCTGGCGACCAACGACATACCATCGGGCGATAGCGTCAATGTCTGGACATTGACAACCGGCGCCTTGCACGGCACGGCTGTTGTCCACCCGGACGGCAGCTACACCTACAAGCCAGATGCCGGCTTCAACGGCACCGACGCCTTTAGCTACACCATCACGGATGTCGATAACGATGGCGATCACTCCAGCGCAATTGTCAGCATCAAGGTAATTGCCGCCCCGGTCGTGGTAGCGCCAGTTGTTGTCGTGTCTGAGATCGTGTCACCGAATACGCCGCTCCAAATATCGAATTTCTCACCGCCGCTTGGAGGCGATCAGGCGCCCGACCCCAACGTCTTCTTTGCCGGAAACTCTGCTGATCGCGTTGTCAGGGTTCCGGTCCCCCTGAACCTGGCTGTGTTTGTCAATAACGTGGTAGAGAATTTTCAGAAGGACCGCGCGGCGAGTGATTCAGTTCTTTTCAGCAATCCCGGCGCTGTGAGTCACAGTGACATCCAAAGTCAATCGATCGGTACTGGCTTGGGCACTGACATCTCATTGCATGTGCAGTACGCAGTGCGAGCCTCGCGTGCGCAGGCCGAAGTGCTTGATAACGAGGTTAATGGTCGCTTGAGCCGAATCAACTTGAGCAGCGACCGAATGCTCCCTGCACCAGAGCTCTTCCAATCTGACACCCCCCAATTCATCCCTGCGCTTCCGATCGCAGACCTTGGCCTTGACCCGCATCGATCTGCGGCAAGCGACACCCAATCAGAAACAGATTTTGTCCACGACAAATTGGTCGCGAACCGCGACAAGCCGGCTACACCTCGTCGCACGGCACCGTCCTTCTCGGAGCAGTTGCGGGGCGTCGGAGCTAGAACCTCCGTTGCCAACCGTGACACCCATAGCACCCGCGCCATTACTTCATAAAGATATGACCATGACTTCCACCAAAAAACCGTTCTCCTTTTCTGCTCGCCAACTGGTCTGTTGCAGTACCGCGGTGCTGCTAGCCGGTTGCGGAACGGTCACGCCTGTGCCGTTTTCAAACACGGAAATTCAGGAAAGAGTGGTACAGGACCTGCAGACCATGTATGCAGATCAGGAACCCATGGCTGGGCCCATTACTTTCCATGAAGCTTCGGCTCGGGCGCTCAAGTACAACCTGGACTACCGCCTCAAACTGATGGAAGACGCGTTGAGCAAGAGCCTCAACGATGTGGCCAGCTACGAGATGCTGCCACGACTCGTGGCTGGAGCGGGCTACGTGAATCGCAACAATGATTCCGGTGGACGCTCCATTGGTATCGAAGACCGGATTGAATCTCTGCGTCCCTCGACCTCCCAGGATCGAGAGCGGACCCTGTCCAACCTGACCTTTTCCTGGAATGCGCTCGATTTCGGCGTGTCTTACTACCGGGCACAGCAGAAAGCAGACCAGGTCCTGATGAGCGAAGAGCGTCGACGCAAGGTTGTCCAAAATGTTCTCCAGGATGTGCGCAACAGTTACTGGCGCGCCCTGGGTTCCCAACGGCTCATTGGCCGGGTAGATGTGCTGCTACTGCGCGTGAATCAGGCTCTGGAACGCGCCAAACGGGTGCAGCGAGACGGCCTGATGCCTCAGCCCCAAGTGTTGGCATACCAGCGAGCCTTGCTCGATGCGGTCAACCTCCTGACTCTGCGTCGCCAGGACCTGGAACTGGCCCGTGCGGAACTCAGCGCCCTCATGTCGGTGCAGCCTGGGACCCGCTACACGCTGGCGGATGAAAAGGAGCAAGCCCTGCCCGCGGTTCCGACCAATTTTGACGCTCTGGAACGCATGGCGCTTGAAAAGCGACCCGAAATCATGGAAGAGTGGTACCGCAAGCGCGTCACCGAAAACGATATCAAGGCGGCCAAGATTTTGCTGTGGCCCAACGTCAGTGTCGATATCGGTCCGCAGTACGACTCGAACCAGTACAACTACAACAGCCATTGGGTAGATGCGGGGGTTCGCCTGTCCTGGAATATGCTCAAGCTGACTCAGTTGCCGGCACTGGAAAAGGCCCAGACAAACCAGAACAAGACCGACGACATGCGCCGGATGGCGCTCTCGATGGCGGTACTGACGCAGGTTCGCGTCGGTGTTCAGCGTTACGGTCTGGCCTTGTCCGAACTGAAATTTGCCGAAGAAAGCCTTCGCGTGGACCAGAGTCTCTTGAGCTTTGCCCAAGCCGCCGCCAAGACCCAGTTTGACTCCGAACTGGAAGTGATTCGCAGTGAGGCCCGCGCCCTGCTGGCCGAGTATCAGCGTTACGCCTCCTACTCCAACGCCCAGGCCGCCTGGGGCCGTTTGTACAACTCGGTTGGCCTGGATGTGTTGCCGCAAACTGTGGACGGACACGACATCAAAACCTTGAGCAGCAGTATGGAGAGGACGATGGCGGAATGGGAAGCTGCGACGTTCAAGAAATGAGCTTTTCTTATGGATTCAGGCTGCTCTCGGGCGCCCTCCTGCTGACTTCCCATTTGGCATCGGCACAGAGTACGCTGCCGCGGACTGCGGCAACTGCTGACCCCAACGCTATCCGCGTCTTGCTCAGCCCCGAGTTGGAGACCACCCTGGCATCGCAGATGATGGGGCGAATCTCAGCCATGAATGTCTCACTTGGCATCGCCGTAGTCAGAGGAAGAATCCTGGTTTCTTTCGATTGCAGTGAGGCCAACGCCAAACAGCAAATGGCTGACGCAGAGTACGCGATTGCCAGGGAAACGCTTGAAACCAAGAGCAATTTGCGCAAGCTGGAGGCCGCGGGCGATATGGAGGTCACACTCGCAGCCGCCACTGCCGACCGGGCCAAGGCGGCTATCGCAGTGGCTCGCGTCCAGATCGCTCAATGCACTGTGCTGGCTCCATTTTCCGGGCACATCGTGAAGTTGCATGTGAAACCTTACCAAGGCGTTACCACGGGTAGTCCACTGGTAGAAATGGTCAGCGATGGTCCGCTCAAGGTCCGACTCAATGTCCCCTCCAAATTGCTGCGCAGCTTGCACGTTGGAACTCCTTTCGAGGTCGATATTGATGAAACGGGCAAAACCTATCCGGCCAAAGTCACTGCCATCAACGCGCGCGTTGATGCGGTGTCGCAAACCCTGGAGTTGGAGGCACGAATTGACGGCCGCCCGGCGGGTCTGCTGGCTGGGATGACAGGCATTGCTCGGTTCTCGACTCCCTGAATCCGTTTTCATGAACGTCGACGCTGAAGTTTCACTGGGTAGCCTGATCGCTACGCTGGAAGCCCGAGCCCGCGCCAGCAACAACGTTGCAGAACTCAGTTTCTCCATTGCCAACGATGCCTACGGGCTGCTTGGCTTCCGCCAGGCGCTGGTGTTCGACGGTGGCGGCGAAGACAGTCGTTTGCTAACGGTTTCCGGCTTGGCTCGCCCCACGGAGGACAGCCCTTATCTAGTCTGGTTGCACCGCACATGGCCATGGCTTCGACGGCAGTTCGAGGCCAATCCCGGTTGGTTTGTGCCTCCTTTCGACACCACCGACATACCCAAAGGTGTGTTGGACGGTTGGGATGAGTGGTGGCCGATCGGAGTCTTTGCAGTACCGCTGCGACGCCGATCCGGGGAAACTGCAGCGTGGATATGTTTTCTGCTGGATCAATCGCCGCAGGAATACCAGACGCGGGCGCTGACGCAAATAGCACTTACCTGGAGTTACTGCTGGGAGATGTTGGGTGGAAAGCCCAAGTCTTCCTGGATCAACCGTTGGCGCAGACTGAGTAACCGACAGCGCGTCCTGGGTGCTTTCTTATTGGGCTTGTTTCTTCTCCTGCCCATCCATCAGACGGCGCTGGCACCAGCCGAAGTGCTTGCCCTCGACTCTGTGACTGTCTCATCGCCTCTTGACGGGGTAATCAAGACGATCCATGTACGGCCGAATCAGGCCGTCAAAGTGGGCCAGGTTCTTTTCTCGCTGGACGACACCACCCTGCGCAACCGCCTGGAGGTGGCCATGAAATCGATTGCCGTGGCCGACGCCGAGTTGCTGGCGACCAGTCAGAAGGCCTTCGATAACGCCCAGAGCAAGGGCGATCTTGCCCTGCTCGGTGGTAGGGCCCACGAGAAGCGCGCCGAGTTGGCCGCAGTGCAAGCCCAGTTGACGAGAATCGACGTAGTTGCCAGCCACGCTGGCATAGCCGTTTTTGGGGACCCCGACGACTGGCTCGGACGCCCGGTCAGCACCGGGGAGCGCATCATGCTGCTAGCCAATCCGGCCAAGCCCGGAGTTCTCATCCATCTCCCGGTGGCCGACGCCATCGCACTGGAGATCGGGGCACCGGTGAAGCTCTTTCTCACGATCCGGCCACTGTCGCCGTTGGACGCCAAAATAACTGAAACCAGCTACCAGGCCGTTCTGTCGCCAGATGGCGTTGCCAGTTATAGGTTGCGGGCCGCATTTGAAGACCCCGATAGCCAGGCGCGCATCGGTATCAGGGGCACAGCAAAGGTATATGGCGGCTGGGTCTGCCTGGGCTACCACCTGATTCGACGTCCTTTAGCCACGCTTCGGGAATGGAGCGGTTGGTGAGCACGACAATGACCAGCCTGCCACCGCTGCGCGAAGATCTTCGCCTGCACGAAGCAGCGCCGGACAAGGACGGCTCCCCGGCCTGGTCAATTCAGGACCCGGTGACCAACCGGTTCTTTCGCATCGGCTGGCTCGAGTTCGAGTGCTTATTGCGCTGGCCCGGTAATCCAGCCAGCATTGCCGAAGACATAGCTAACACCACTACGCTGGCGGCTGGCCAGGAGCAGGTTGAAGTGTTTGCCCGCTTTCTGGAACGTCACCGGCTGTTACGCCCGACGCCGGAAGGTGTCGACCGCCTCGTAGCGGAGGCCAGCCAACCGGGTTGGCAGCACTGGCGCTGGTGGTTGCACCACTATCTCTTCATCCGAATTCCGCTGGTCCGCCCGGCACGCTGGCTGGCTGCAGTGCTGCCACTAGTGCGTCCACTGATATCCACGGCCGGTTCGGCGCTGATCGTCAGCGCCAGCCTGTTGGGCATGATCCTCGTCGCCCGCCAGTGGGATACCTTCACGCACGGAGTGGTCGAAAGCCTCACGCTGGCTGGGCTCAGCGGCTTTCTGTTGGCGCTGATCATTTCAAAGACCTGCCACGAGCTTGGCCACGCGCTGGTCGCCACCAATTTCGGCGTTCGGGTCTCCCACATGGGGGTAGCCTTCGTGGTGCTGTGGCCGATGCTCTACACCGACACAAGCGAAACCTGGAAGTTGCGCTCGCATCGCCAACGCTTAGCCGTGTCGGCCTCCGGCATGATGGTGGAAATGGCCTTGGCCGGTCTCGCAACCCTGGCATGGGCGCTGCTCGACGACGGGCCGCTGCGCCAATCTATGCTATATCTGGCAACCACCGGATGGGTCCTTTCCCTAGCCCTGAATGCCAGTCCTTTCATGCGCTTTGACGGCTATTTCATCCTGTCGGATTTGCTCGATTTTCCAAACCTCCATGACCGGTCTGGCGCTGCCGCCCGGGCTTGGATGCGACGCACACTGCTGGGCTGGTCCGAGCCGGATCCGGAACTCCTGAACACTGATTTGCGCCACGCCCTGATCGCCTTTGCTTTTGCCACCTGGGTTTACAGAGCCGTGGTTTTTCTTGGCATAGCCGTTGCCGTTTACTTCATATTCTTCAAGGCACTCGGCATTTTTCTGTTCGGGGTTGAAGTGGTCTGGTTCATCCTGCGCCCGCTATGGTCAGAATTCTCGGTCTGGCGGATCCGCGCGAGCGAAATATCGAAAATCCGACGTAACTGGGGCAGGGGCCTTGGTCTTGCGCTGTTGATCTTTGTTGCCATTCCCTGGCACTTTGACATCTCCGGCCCTGGCGTAGCCCATCCACAGAGGCAACAAAACATTTTTGCCCCATTTTCCTCGCGCGTATCTGAGCTGCACGCAGCGGGCGCGGTGAAGGTCGGCGCAACGCTGGCTCAATTTGACGCACCTGACCTACAGGCCAGGGACCTGCGCACTTTCGCCACCATCGACGCACTGAAGCAGCGTCTGATGGGTCTTGCGGTTGTAGACAGTGGCATTGACTTGCGACGGACCACCACTGAACAACTCAGCGAACAAATCGCCGAAACTCAGGCAACCCGGGAAGAGGGTGACCGGCTGAGGGTCACGGCAGAATTTGCTGGTGTCTGGCTGGATGTAGACCCAAACATTGAGTCCGGCAGTTGGGTCAGCTCCAAGAATCAGGTCGGTATTCTGGTTGACCCCGGCACTTGGATAGTCGATGTCTACGTGGAGCAACGCCAGGTTGATCGAATTCAGATTGGCGCGAATGCCCACTTTCGTCCTGATCGCCATTGGTTCTCGATCGAGGCTAAAGTGATTGACATTGACACTACTCGCAACAACAAGCTTTCTTATCCCATGCTCGACGCGCGCCATGGCGGCCCGATTGCCACACAGACCGGGGAGCAGCGCCAGGGACTGCCAATAGAAACCCTGTACCGCGTTCGCATGGCCTTGGCAGAACCGCTTGCCGGGCTCCATGAAACCCGTGGCCAAGCCAACATTGAAGGAAATCGACTAAGCGCAGGATGGGAAGCGGCCAGGCGTTTGACATCAGTCCTCATTCGCGAGAGCGGCTTCTGAGCTCTGGTGAACCGCTACTTCGCCGCAAAACAATAAAGAAGCCCGGCACCGCCGGTCGTCTTCAATTGATCCAGGCCGCAACCGCGGGTTGCGTGCGATGAGTTCCAGGACTTTGCTGGTGCCGATTCGTCCAGACCGGTGCGGTCGTGGTGACCAACGATGGCTGAGCCTTCGCCGCTTTGGGTCCAGTTGCCGCAGGTGCTGTCTTTGCCAGCCTCCAGAGCACGGCCTTCGGGCGTGGAGCCGGTCAGGATGTCATGCAGGTTGACCGCGTCACCACGGCCACTGATGACTTCGCCCTTTTCAGTCAAAGCCGTCAGCTTGCCCAGATTGTTGCTGGCATGGAGTTCCTCCACGCTGCTGGCAAGCAGTTCTCCCCTGCTGTTTTTCCAGGGTCCTTTGCCAATGCGGTCGCGTGCGTTGACGGCCGCTGCGCCGGCGCTGGCGCTTGTGCTCAAATAAGCGCGCCAGTTGCGCCCCGGCGCCCCGGCACTGGCGGCAAGGGAATCGCAGTAGGCATCGGCACCGGCCAGGCCGCCAAAATCGGCGCCTTTGCCCGGATTGACGCTGGTGACGAAAAAACTCATCGGGCTGACGGGGATCGACGCCTGGGTCGAGCACGCGAGCAAAGCCAGTACGCTTGCAGCAGCACTTGCGAGGACAATTATCTTGACCGGATGCATGAACAACTCCTTCTGGGGCGCTTTGAATTTCAATGAACGGAACGGACCTTAACGCATTCTCAAGTTGCCAGAAATTTGGCAGCGGACAAAGCCATATCGGCAGATGGGTCAATTCGGACAGAGTGGGTTGGCTATGATGGCAGCACGTTCTTCAGAGGATCCTCGCATGAAACGCTTTGTTTTGATTGTTGCCGCCATGCTGTGTCTGGCTACGGGCAAGGTGCTGGCATGGAGCAACCACAGCTTTGCGGCCTACCGTGCCTTCGAAAAAATGCCGGAAGTGGCGAATGCCCAGGTGGTGACGGTGGAACCGCTGGAGGCGTTCCTGAAAGACCAGGAAAAAGCGATACAGGACTTGCTCGCGAGCCAGGAAAGCTGGGCCAAAAGCCAGCTCGATTTTTACCCGCCACGCCCGGCCCAACTGGCCTTCAAGGCGAATCCGGCCCAATCCGACGCAACTCGGCGGCTGTCCTTTCTGATGGCCTTGCGCGTCGCACAAAATAGCAGGTTCGCGCTTTACGTCCAGCCCGACCCGTGGCTTGCAACGCCAGACCCGGCGACGCTGCTGGCCCACTCCGCCGTCGACACTCTGCCCGAGCAAGCCAACTCGAAATTGCGCTTTGTCGCTTTGAAGGCCGGAGACAGCGTTGCGCCGCTGGCCGTGCTGGCCTCCGGGTCGGACGAACCGGACTACGGCCTGGACATCAACCTGTGGTCCGACAGCCCCTCCGAGTGGGGCAAGGTGTACGGCTTTGATGCACTGCCCTTTGGCAACCCGGCGCTGTACTTCTCGACGCAAGCGCCTTTTCACATGGGTTTTTATCACGAAGACCGTGTTATTTACCTGGCCGCACCCTTCGTCAAAAAGACCTTGCCGCTGCTGCGCGTGCAGCAGTACAGCACGCTGGCGACGCTGGCTTTTCGCAGCGGCCACGCCTATTGGGGCTGGCGCTTCAGCGGTCTGGCATTGCACTATGTGCAAGACCTGACGCAGCCCTACCATGCCAGCCTGTCGCCAGGCAACGCATCAGCCAAACTGATTGGCATCAACCTGCTGGCCATGGCGGGCTTTCCGCGTCTGAAAGACGAGATGATTGTGTTGCTCTCGAACCGTCACCTGGCACTGGAAAAATACCAGAATCAGATGCTCTATAACGCGGCGCAAAGCAAGGTCGAGACTGCCATCGAGACCGCCCTGCGCAGCGCCGACAAAGACAGCAGCTATGCGCCCTGGTCCGACATGTATGCGCGCGACGTGGTGAGCCGCGAGTCGCACGCACTGGGCGGCCGGTTAACCGAACTTCTGGTCGATACGCTGCCGGCCGCGTATGTTTCAGACCCGCGCTTTGACTTTGGTGTCAAGGAGTCAGGCATTGACCTGTTGGCAGAGTTGGACAAACAGGACAGCGCAAAGCGCGCCAGATTCGACACCATGGTGACCGAATTGCTGGGCAACTTTGGCGCGCACAGCCGCAACCTGGTGCGCGGCGTACTCAAGAGCGCAACTGGAAAGTAGTCAGTCCCCGAGCATCGCGCCGGCATCGGGTTAACACGGGCGCTGCACTGGTGGCCCTTTGATTTGGATCAAAACCCAAATTGACTATCGCGAAGATACTGGCCCGGGCCCGCCCAAGGGTCAACAGATAGCTCAACCTAGAAGGCCAAATCAATGTCCAATTTTGAGATCGTGACCCGGGAGGACTTCTCGGACGTCACTTACCTGCTTGAAGTACGCCATCCGATGATGGCAAGAGCCGCCAAGCCAGGCCAATTCGTCATCGTCATGCTCAACGAACACGGCGAACGCATCCCGCTGACCATTGCCGATTTTGATCGCAACAAGGGCACCATCACCCTGGTAATCCAGGCGGTTGGCAAGACCACGCGGCAGATGCAGCAGGAGTGCAAGGTCGGCACCACGCTGTACGGCATGGTGGGACCGATGGGCATTCCCAGCCCCATGAGCCACGCCAAAAAAGTGGTTTGTGTTGGTGGTGGTCTGGGTGTGGCCCCGATCTTTCCGCAGGCGCGCGGCTTCAAGGAGGCGGGCGCCTACGTCGTCGCCATTCTGGGCTTCCGCAACAAGGATCTGGTGTTCTGGGAGAAGAAGTTCCGCGACTGCTGCGACGAACTGATTTTGTGCACCAACGACGGCTCGGCCGGCATGAAGGGCATGATCACCGACGGCATCAAGGTGGCGCTGGCCAAACACGACGACATCGAAGAGGTGGTTGCCATCGGCCCGCCGGTCATGATGAAAGCCTGTGCCGATGCGACACGCGCGGCCAAGATCAAGACCATGGTGAGCGTCAATCCGATCATGGTGGACGGCACCGGCATGTGCGGCGGCTGCCGCGTCAAGGTCGGCGACGAGGTCAAGTTTGCCTGCGTTGACGGCCCCGATTTTGATGGCCACCTGGTCGATTTTGATGACCTGATGCTGCGCCTGCAGCGCTACACCGTGGTCGAGAAAGAGGCACACGAGCGCTGGTCCGAGAGTTGCCGCATGGCCAAACCACCCCAAATTTGAATAGCCGCTAGAGGAATAACAGATGGCCAAGAAAAAGACAATACGCTCGATTCCGCAGGAACGCACACCGATGCGCGAGCTTGACGCCAAGGTGCGCGCCACCAATTTCGAGGAGGTGGCTTGCGGCTACAACCTCGAAGAAGCGCTGCGCGAATCCGACCGTTGCCTGATGTGCCCGGATGAGCCCTGTATTTCGGGCTGCCCGGTGGGCATCAACATCCCGGGCTTCATCCAGAAGATCAGCGAAAAGAATCTTCGCGGCGCCTATGACATCCTGACCAACACCAATTTGCTGCCGTCGATCTGCGGGCGCGTCTGCCCGCAGGAAAACCAGTGCGAAGGCGTCTGCACCGTGGGCGACTCGCTGGAAGCGGTGGCCATCGGACGGATGGAACGCTTTGTTGGCGACACCGCCATCAAGGAAGGCTGGGTCAATATTCCGCACATCGAACCGAACCGCTTTCGGGTCGGCATCGTTGGCTCCGGGCCGGCCGGCATGGCTTGCGCTGCCGACATGGCCAAGGCCGGTTGCGACGTCACGGTGTACGAGGCCTTCCACCAGGCAGGTGGTGTTTTGAAGTACGGCATTCCGGATTTCCGCCTGCCCAACGAGGTGATCGACGCCGAGATCAACAACCTGAAGAAATTTGGCGTCAAGTTTGAATGCAACACACTGGTCGGACGACTCTTCACGATCGAGCAGATGATTGACGAGATGGGTTTTCACGCGGTGTTCGTCGGTGTCGGTGCCGGCTACCCGACCATGCTCAACATCCCCGGCGATTCACTGAACGGCGTGCTCTCCGCCAATGAGTTGCTGACGCGCTGCAACCTGATGCGGGCACGCGATTTTCCGAACTTCGACACCCCACTGCCCATTGGCAAACGGGTCGCCGTGGTCGGCGCCGGCAATACCGCGATGGACGCCGTGCGCGTCTCGCTGCGTCTTGGCGCTGAGAAGGTTTATTGCATTTACCGGCGCTCACGCACGGAAGCGCCAGCGCGCGCTGAAGAAGTGCACCACGCCGAGCAGGAGGGTGTGGAATTTCACTGGCTCACGGCACCGGTGGCCGTGCTCGACGACGGCAAGGGCAGCGTGCGCGGCATGCGCTGCGTGCGCATGGAACTCGGCGAGCCCGACGACTCGGGGCGGCGCCGGCCAGTTCAGGTGAAGGGCAGCGAATTCGATTTCGAGGCCGATCTGATCGTCTATGCCATCGGCACCAACGCCAACCCGATCATGGGCCAGACCTCCAAGCTCAAGCTCAATAAGTGGGGCTACATCGGCACCGACGACACGCTCGCGACTTCCATCGCGGGTGTCTTTGCCGGTGGCGACATCGTAACCGGTGCGGCTACCGTGATCGAAGCCATGGGCGCAGGCCGCAAGGCGGCGCGCGGCATGAAGGCCTATCTGGGCATCCGGGATGCAGCCCTGCCCTACAGCGACACCGATAACAGCACCTTGTTCGGCATCGACACCAAAGAGCGCAATTTCGCCCGTGTACGGGTTGCCTGAATCCCGCTTACCAGCGTCTACGGAAAAACCATGAACCAAACGACCAAAGAGAAGCCGGCCAAGAAGTCCAGCAGCAAAGCTCCGGCCCCCGCCGGCGCCAAGAAGCCCCTCATCCTGAAAGAGCACATCGTCGAGATCATCAGTGATTCCGGCGAAGGCGCACAGAAGTGCGGCCAGTCACTGGGCTCGATTGCGGCGCAGATGGGCAACGGCATCTGGACCACCGAAATCATTCCGGCTGAAATTCGCCCGCCAGCGCGCAGCGTGGCCGGTGCCAGCGGCAACCGGATTCGCATTGGCTCGGAGTACATCACCAACGGCGGCGATGAGACCGACCTGGTGGTGGCCTTCAATGAGCAGGTGCTGCTCGGGCGGGTGCGCGCCAAGGAACTCAAACCGGACTGCATCATTTTGCTCGAAAGCATGTGGCGCACGCACAAGGATGCGAAGATTGTCGCGTCTTACGTCGAGACCCATGACAAACTGGTGGCTGCTGGCTACCGGGTCTACGAAATTCCGATGGAGCAGGTCTGCCGCACCATGGTGGCCGACGCCAAGCGCGGCAAGAACATGTTCGCTCTGGGCATGCTGTGCTACATCTACAGCCTTGAAGTGAAACTGGCCATTGACCAGATCGAACTGGCTTTTGGCAAGAAGGACCGCAGCGTGGTCGACGCCAACATCATGCTGCTCGAAGCCGGGCAAAAATGGGCGGCAGCCAATCTTGATTTTTGCTACAGCATTCCGGCCAAGCGCGCCACCGAGCCGCAAATCGTGGTCAACGGCAATACCGCCCTGGCGCTGGGCGTACTCGGCTCCGGCATGGAAATTTGCGCCATGTACCCGATCACGCCAGCCACCTCGGCTTCGCACTACCTGTCCGAAGTGTTCGAGAACGTAGGCGGCATGGTGCATCAGGCAGAAGACGAAATCGCCGCCTGCGCCTTCGCCATTGGTGCCTCTTACGCTGGCAAGTGCACCATCACCATCACTTCCGGCCCGGGCTATTCCCTGAAGCAGGAGGCCATTGGCCTGGCCGTCATGGGCGAGATTCCGCTGGTGGTGGTGAACGTGATGCGCGGCGGCCCCAGCACCGGGCAGCCAACCAAGATGGAACAGGGCGACTTGCTGACTGCGATCTATGGCAGTCATGGCGACGCACCCAAGGTGGTGATGGCTCCGGGAACCATTGAGGAGTGTTTTTACTCCATCATGACAGCGCGCAAGATTGCCGAAACCTTCAATATGGTCGTGGTGATTCTGACCGACTCGGGTCTCGCTACCTCTCAGCAACCGTTCCCGCGTCCGCAGTTCCACGAATCCTGGTTGGCGCCACCAATTGACCAGAGCCCGGTGCCCAAGGGCGCGCGGCCCTACGATTGGGACGACACGACCGGTCTGGCGCGGCGCTTTATTCCGGGTCAACCTGGCGGCATGCACACGCTGACCGGTCTGGCGCATGACCGCGACAGCCACGT
>CAITQH010000064.1 GCA_903894475.1 uncultured beta proteobacterium | reverse complement strand
GAGCGCACGCTGGACCCAAGCAAACTGAACCCTGCCATCAGCTACCAGGGCCTGCAACTTTCCCTGACCTCAGCGCCCAATCAGGGCGATGTGTTTACTCTGGACGGCAACGCCGACGGTACCGGCAACAACGACAACATGCTGGCCCTCGCCGCGCTGGAGAGCAGGCCGGTGATTGGCAGCAAGACGCTGACCAACGCCTACATCGATCACGTCAACGAGATGGGCAATATTGCCCGCCAGGCCACCATTGCCAAGGCAGCGCTGACCGTGGTGCACGACCAGGCTGTCAGCACACGCGACCAGATTTCGGGCGTCAGCCTGGACCAGGAGGCGGCCGATCTGATCCGCTTTCAGCAGGCCTACCAGGCCTCGGCCAAGATTCTGCAGGTGGCTGGCCAGTTGTTTGACAGCATCCTGCAAGTTCGATGAAACCCGGGTGACCCATGCAAATTTCCACCAACTACCTGTTTGACCGAGCCAGCGCGCAGATGAGCCAGTTGCAGAACGATCTGGCCAAGTCGCAGGCGCAAATCGCTGCGCAAAAGCAGGTGCTCAATCCGAGCGACGCGCCCGACCAGGCAGCCGCCATCACAAGGCTGAAATCGGTGATTGGCCGCAACGACGGCTACGGCAAAGCCCTGGACACGATCCAGGCACGACTCGATACCGAAAGCACCACGCTTTCGAGCGCCAGTGACGTACTGATCCGAATTAAAGAGTTGGCGATCCAGGCCAACAACGGCACCCAGGGCAGTACCAGCCGTGCGGCGATTGCGACCGAAATGAAAGGCCTGCGTGACCAACTTCTGAGCCTGGCCAACAGCACCGATACCACAGGCAACTACCTATTTTCCGGCAGCAAGGTCAAGACGCCCGCGTTTGCGACCGATGCCGCCGGAGAGGTGAGCTATCAGGGCGACCAGACCCACATGCAAGTGGCGGTGGGTGACCAACGCACGATTGCTATCAACCGATCGGGCACCACGGCTTTTGTGCGCGTGGTACGCACCGCCTCGGACGGTACGACCTCCGGCACCGGCTTCTTTCAGGCCATTAATGACTTGATTGCCGGGGTCAATGCAAAAGACGGAAGCGGTAGCGCCGCCATGCAGCGCGGCCTGACCGAAATGGACGCCCTGCACCAGGGCGTGGTGCTGGCGCAGGCACAGTCCGGTACCGACATGAAGGTGATCGATCAGCAACGAGCCGTTTTGGATGACACCAAGCTCTCCCTGAAAACCGCGCTCTCGAATGTGGAAGACCTGGACATGGCGACGGCAATCACGCAGATGCAAAAGCAGCTGTTGTCGCTGGAGGCTGCGCAGGCCAGTTTTGCCAAGGTGTCGCAACTCACTCTGTTCAACTACATCAAGTGAGGGAGAGGCAGATGGCAAGCAGCCTTTGTTCCGTCATTGCGAGCGAAGCGCGGCAATCCAGGAAGTCTGGGGGCATGGCCTGCCGCGCTTCGCTCGCAGTGACCTTCTGCTCAGGGCCTCGCGATGACAAAAGAACTCAAGTTCCTGGCGCATCGTCCGACACCTTGACTTGAGCATCGCATAAAGACGCCCTATGGTCACCTCTGTCTCGTCCACGTCAACGCCTGCGGCTACGTCCACATCAACGACGACGCCGAGCGCGACGACGTCTGCCTCTTCGAATGGGTCGGGCACTACTTCTGCTGCTTCAGCGGCCGGCGATATCGTCAACAAACTGGGTGCCGGTACGGGTGTTGACACTCAGGCGCTGGCCGCGAGTCTGGTTGCTGCTGAGCGGGCACCGCGCGCCGATGCGATCAACAAGAGCATCAGCAAGAGCCAGGCGGTGATATCGGGATATGCGGCGGTCAAATATGCGCTGAGCAACCTGCAGGCGGCGTTTGATGCACTTAAGAACAAAAGCAGCTTTAACAACATTACCGCTACCAACAGCCAGACCAGCGCATTCACCGCAACTGCCACCAGCAGTGCAAGCGCAGGCAATCACACGGTACTCATTGCGCAACTGGCGGCGGAACAACGCAGCGTCAGCGCCGGTTACGCCACTACCGACAAACTCAATGGCGGGAAAGCTTTCAGTTTGTCGCTCACGGTGGGCAGCGGTACGGCGCAGAACATAACAGTCACCGATGACACGCCGCCCGGCATCGTGGCCGCCATCAACGGCGCCGGTCTGGGCATCAGCGCGAGCTTGATCAACACCGGTAGTGCCTACAAGATCATGGTTACCGGCAGCACCGGTGCTGCCAACAGTTTTACACTCAGCAATGCGCCGCTTACGGCTGTGAGCACGCAAGGTGTCGCGCCCACCACAGGTGTGGCGGGCGTCACCGAGTCCACTGCGCTCACCTTTACGGATACCTTGAGAGCAGGTAAGTCGGTGACCATCGGCGGTTTGACTTACACCGCGAAGACGGATACAAGCGCCGCGCAGTTGGCCGCGGCTTTTGCTTCGGTGGCCGCCGGTGGCAAACCCGCTGATCTCAGCACTGGAACCTTCACTGGTTCATTGGCGAATTTCTCAACCGGTTCGGCCAGCGGAAACACCGTGACGGTAACCAGCAGCACCACAAATTCAAATGTCACGGACATTGCTATATGGTCCACTGGAGCCGGCTTCTTTGACAGCAAGCTGCAGACTGCCAGCGACGCGGCGCTCAGTGTGGATGGCATTGCCATTACCAGCAGCAGCAACTCTGTGACCGATGCAATACCCGGTGTGAAATTGAACCTGCTGTCAACCAACGGAACTTCCGTCACCAGCAACGGCAACACAAGCTTTACGGGCGCGCCGGCAAGCGTTAATCTGGCCAGCGACACCAGTGCTGCCAAGACGAACGTTCTGGCGCTGGTCACCGCCTACAACGACGCCACCGGCCTACTCGATGAGGTAACCAATCCATCATCCACGCTTGCGACTTATGGCGCTACTTTGGTGGGTAACTCCAGTGTGCGCGCGATTCGCGACCAGATTCGCGCCATGGTCACCGGCGACTCATCGACCAAGAGTTCATCGGGCAGTCTGAGCGCTTTGCGGGACATCGGCATTGAAATCGATTCAACCGGCAAGCTCACCACCAATACCGTCAAACTTGATCTCGCGCTGAACTTCAACTTCAGCAACACGGTGACGCTACTCTCGGGTAACCAGGAAAATCAGTCAAGCTACGACACCTCACTTTCCGGCTTGGCCGGCGATGCCAGCAAGGCGCTGACCACCATGCTTGGCAAAGCCGGGACCGTGAGCACTGAAAGCGCCAACGCAACAACTCGCATCACCAAATATCAGGATGATCTAAGCGCACTGAACGACCGCATGACCCGGCTTCTTCAAAGTTACACCAAGCAGTTTGCAGCAATGGACAGCATGGTCGGTCAGATCCGGAGCACTCAGACCGGTCTGACCAGCAGTTTTGCCGGCTTGATGGCGATGTATACGACCAAGTAAGGGCTACGCAAAAGGCTTTCCAGTCTGTTCATCGCAAGATTGCCAATCCGTCATTGCGAGCGCAGCGCGGCTGATCGAGTGCCGGTTCAACTTGTCAGCGCTGAACTGATCTGCTCTATCCTGGCCATCACATCGGGCGTCAATTGGGCGATCACCTTGACTGCGCCCAGGTTGCTCTGCAACTGCGACAGGTTCGATGCGCCCGTAATGACGCTGCTGACACGCGGGTTGTGTGCGGCCCAGGCAATGGCCAGCTGGTTCAGGCTGCATCCGAGTTCTGTGGCTATCAGTTCGAGTTGCGTCACGGCTGCGTTCCTGGCGGCGTCGGTCAGGCCCTTGACCAGAAAACTCATGTCCTGTCGCGAACCACGACTGCCGGCCGGGATGCCGTTGCGGTACTTGCCGGTCAGAAGGCCACTGGCCAGCGGGCTCCAGGTGGTCAGGCCCAGGCCAATGTCTTCATACAGGCGCTTGTATTCCTGCTCGACGCGCTTGCGGTAAAACAGGTGGTACTGTGGTTGCTCCACGATGGGTTTGTGCAAGTGATGGCGCTCGGCAACAGTCCATGCCGTGCGAATTTCGTCAGCCGACCATTCGCTGGTACCCCAGTAAAGCGCCTTGCCGCGGGTGATCATGTCGCTCATGGCCCACACCGTTTCTTCAATCGGCGTGTGCGGGTCGGGTCGGTGGCAATAGACCAGGTCGATGAAGTCCAGGCCCATGCGTTGCAGCGAGCCGTCGATGGCCTGCGTCAGGTACTTGCGGTTCAGCGTGTCCTTGCGGTTAATCGACGCGCCCTCGCGGTCCAGGCCCCAGAAAAACTTGGTCGACACGACGTAATTCAGGCGCGGCCATTTCAGCGCCTTGATCGCCTCACCCATCACGACCTCGCTCTGGCCAAGGGCGTAGGCCTCTGCGTTGTCAAAGAAGTTGACGCCTGCGTCCATCGCTGCCGCCATCATTTCACGCGCTGCCGCGCTGTCCACCTGGTTGTGGTAGGTGACCCAGGAGCCCAGCGAGAGTTCGCTCAGGCGCAGACCACTTTTTCCGACACGTCGGTATTGCATATCCGTTTCCTTTCAATCAATATCTGTCATTGCGGGCTTGACCCGCAATCCATGGATGCCCCCGGATCGGAGTCCGGGGCAGGCTCCTCAGGTCCGGCATGACAAGACTAAACACGCTGTCCGCCGTCGATCGCGATTTCAGCACCGGTGATGTACGAGGCCTTGCCACTGCACAGAAACTCGATCAGGTCCACCACCTCACTGACTTCGCCCAGTCGATGCATGGGGATGTCATTTTCCACAATCCTGTGCGTCCCCGGTGACAGGATGGAAGTATTGATTTCACCCGGCGCGATGGCATTCACGCGCACGCCCATGCCTGCCATGTCGGCTGCCATCTCGCGTGTCAGTGCCGCCAGCGCCGCTTTGGACGTGGCATAGGCGGCACCCGCGAAAGGGTGCACGCGGTAGCCCGCAATCGAGCACAGGTTCACGACCGAGCCCTTGGCGTTGGAGAGTTCCTGGGCAAAGCCACGGGTCAGGATCAGCGGCGCGTAAAAATTGGTGTTGTACATCTCCTGCCAGACCTTGAGGTCGGTGGTAAGGGAGTTGACGCGCTCGCCGCCGGGGCCTTTCGGCGAGACGCCGGCATTGTTGATCAGCGCGTGCAGCTTGGAGCCGCCGAGCAGGGGTCGCAGTGCATCGACGGTCTTGAGGATCTCGTCCAGATTGGCCAGATCAAGTTCAACGTGGGTGTTCTGCTCGGCATGCCAGGGACATTCCGGTGGCAGTGCCTGGCGCGAGACCGTGATCACGCGCCAGCCCAGGTCGCGAAAGCGCTGTGCGACACCATGGCCAATGCCGCGGCTGGCCCCCGTGACGATGGCTGTTTGTTGCTCTGTCATGGAGAGTTCAATGGGCTCGTGTTGTCTTGCGTGCTCTGCGTTGCAGCATCTGCATCAACAGGAACAGGGTGGTGGAAAAAACAATCATGATGGTGGCCACAGCCGTCAGCGCCGGTGTCATGCTGTCGCGCAGACCGGAAAACATTTCGCGCGGCAAGGTGCGCTGGTCCGGTCCGGCAATCAGGAGGGCGATCACCACGTCGTCAAAGGAGGCGGCGAAGGCGAACAAGGCGCCCGACGCCATCGCCGGCATGATTCCCGGTAGCGTCACGCGCATGAAGGCGACGCGCGGTGTTGCGCCACAGGCGGCAGCAGCGCGGGCCAGATTCGGGTCCAGCATTTCCAGCGCCGTCAGAACCGGCACCACGACAAAGGGCACGGCAATAACCGTGTGGGCGATGATCAGGCCGCTGTAGCTGCTGGTCAGCGAGAGCGGCGCAAGGAAAAAATAGCAGGCCACGGCAATCAGGATCACTGGCACGATCATCGGCGAGAGCATCACCAGCTTGAGCAGGCTGGCCCACCAGGCTTTGAGCCGCATCAGACCCAGCGCAGCGAGTGTTCCCAGAATGACCGAGATGACGGTCGCAAGCACGCCAACGTAGAGCGAGTTGCCCAGCGCCGTAAGCCATTTGCCGCCGCCCAGCACCTCCTGATACCAGCGCAGCGAGAGACCCGGCAGCGGGTAAGTCAGAAAGGATCCGCTGGAGAATGACAGCGGAATGATGGCGGCGATGGGCACCAGCAAAAACATCAATATGACGGCGCAGAGCGACCAGTAAAGCGGCTTCCAGGGGAACTTGAAGTGGGTCATCGAAGGATGTTTCCGGAATTCAAGACACCGTTGTGCGAGAAGGGATGCTGCGCTGCGTAAGACTGAATAATGCGTTGTCATTGCTGGCCACGACCCGCAATCCAGCCGTGGCGTAGCCCTGGATCCCGGATGTTGAAACCCCGGACCCCGGATCGAGCCCGGGGCAAGCTCTGATCCGGGGCCGGGATGACAGTGACTGAGTCCGCGATGACAGCGTCTGCTTCCTGTGTGTCATGAGTTGTGATGGCCTCAATAGTTATCCCATGGAAAGTGCGCGGCCACCTGAGAGCTTGTGCGCCACGCTGTACAGAGCCAGCGTGGTGACCAGCATCATCAGACCCAGCGCCGAGGCCAGACCCCAGTTGCCGGTGTCGGTGGTGTAAGTGGCGACAAAATACGAGAGCATCTGGTCCGAGCCGCCGCCAACCAGCGCCGGTGTAATGTAGTAGCCCATGGCCAGGATGAAAACCATCACCGAGCCCGCGGCAATGGCCGGCGCAGCCATCGGCAGATAGACCCGGAAAAATGCCACCACGGGCGGCGCGCCCAGACTGGCGGCCGCGCGCATGTAGTGCGGCGCAATGCCCTTGAGTACGCTGTACAGCGGCAGGATCATGAAGGGCAGCAGCACGTGCGTCATGGCAATCAGCACGCCGGTGCGGTTGTAGATCAGGGTCAGCGGCTCGGTGATCACGCCCAGACGCATCAGCACGGTGTTGACCATGCCCTCGCGCTGCAGCACCACGACCCAGGCGGCGGTACGCACCAGCAGGGAAGTCCAGAACGGCAGCAGTACCAGAATCATCAACCAGTCGGCGGTTCTTTCCTTCACCTGCGTCAGCAGCATGGCCACCGGGAAGCCCAGCAGCAGGCACAGCAAGGTGACACTGGCACTGATGCCCAGGGTGCGCAGCAGCACGTCGACGTAAATCCGGTTGGCTTCGGTGGCGCGTTCAATCTCGCCGCTGGCATTGCGCGCCAGGTCAAAAGCGGCCAGCAGGTAATAGCTTGACGCCGGGCCTTTGGCGCGTTGCACGGCAGCGAAAAATTCGGGGCTGGCCAGGGTCGGATCGACGGCGCTGAAAAACTCGCTGCCAAAAACCGTCCCGGCTGGGGCCGAGGAGACTTCACGGGCGGCGCGCATCAAGGTGCTGCGTACACCATTGACTTCGTAATTGAGGCGCCTTGCGGCGTCAGCCAGCGTGCTTGCAGCGCGTGCATCCGCCAGATCCTGAGCAAAGCCGGAAAACAGTGGTGCCGGCAGGGGCTGGCCGCTGTGCCAGCTTTGCAGTGCAGTCAGGGTTCGCGGCAAGGCGCGCGGCACTTCGGCCTCGCGCACCGCGAGTGAGAGCAGCCAGACCAGCGGCGCCACGAAGAACACCAGCAGAAACCCGGTGAGGGGCAACAGCAGGGCACTTCGGTGGCGTAGCAGCATGGTGTGACTATTCAGATATCGTTGTCGTCATCGCGAGGGTGCCGTTTTCGTCATCGCGAGCGTAGCGTGGCGATCCATGCGTGGACTGCCGCGCTTCGCTTTCCATGAACAGTTCCCGCCTGCTTGTCATTGCGGGCCCCGACCCGCAATCCATGGCTCGCGTGGCACTGGATCCCGGGTCGAGCCCGGGATGACAGCTACCGAGCCAAGGACAATTTCAGGTTCAAGGTCCGTGTGCGGTATTGGGCCGGATACGGGAGGCTCGCAATGACAAGCCTGGGGACGCAATGACGAATTCACTATTTCCTACTTCGTGCCGGCCCACTTGGTCCAGCGCTCGGCCAGCTTGTCGCCGTTGTCGATCCAGAACTTCACGTCTTCGGCAAAGGCCAATTTCAGGTTATCCGGATTGGTGGGCAGGTCGCCCATCAGCGATTTGTCGATCAGCGGTGCGGCAGCAGCGGCGGTCACGCCGTAACGTACAAACTTCGGCAGCTTGGCCTGGTTGTCGGGACGGCCCATGAACTCGACCAGTTTTTCGGCGTTGGCCTTTTGCGGCGTGCCCTTCATGATGACCCAGCTGTCCATCGTATAGGGTGTGTCTTTCCAGACCATCTTGAAGTTCTTCTTGTCTTTCTCGTTGGCGGCCGTGATACGCCCGTTGTAGGCCGTGGTCATGGCAACGTCGCCGGCGGCCAGCATCTGTGGTGGCTGTGCGCCACTCTTCCAGAACACCAGATCGGCCTTGATGGTGTCGAGCTTCTTGAATGCGCGCTCAATGCCTTCGGGCGTGCGCAGCACCTTGTAAACGTCCTTGGAGGAGACGCCGTCGGCGATCAGGGCCACTTCCAGATTCCATTTGGCCCCATTGCGGATGGAGCGCTTGCCGGGGATCTTCTTGGTGTCGAAGAAGTCATGCCAGCCGTTCGGGGTACTCTTGATCTTGTCGCCGTCATACGCCAGCACCAGGTTGTAGATGATGGCGCCGACGCCGCAGGCGTGCACCGTGCCCGGCAGGTAGCGCGCAGCGCCGCCAATCTTGCTCACGTCAAGCTTTTCGTAAAGGCCTTCGTCGCAACCCACTTCGAGTTCATCGGCTTCGACCTGCACCACGTCCCAGTTGTTGTTGCCACCCTTGATCTTGGTGCGCAGCACACCGAGGCCTCCGTCCCAGGCTTCGTCGGTCAGTTTGGTGCCGCTAGCGTTGAAGGGCTTGAAGAACACTTCCTTCTGCCCATCCTGGTAGGCGCCGCCCCATGAGACGACGTTCAGATCACGCGACTGCGCCAACACCTGCGTGCCCAGACAGGCCAGGGTGGTGGCAACTGTGACCGCTGCCAATACTTGCTTTTTCATATCTGCTCTCCGTTGTAAAAATAAGAACTAACACCAAAACATCAAAACACCCATGCGTCTTCGGGCCGGAACCCGAGGCACAGGTTTTGCCCCACGACCAGGCCTGCGGGCAAAGCACCCGGGCTGATCTTTGCAAACCATTGAGGCGCCTCGCTGGCTGCGCTGCGCCCCGCACCCTCAAGCCGTGCCACCAGACGCCAGTGGTCGCCCTGATGAATCAGGTCGAGCAGGGTCGCGTTCAGACAGTTCGGCGTTGCCAGTGCTGCGGCATCCGACGCAACCTGCAGGAACTCCGGCCGTACACAGAGTTTGACTGCGTCATTCCTTTTCAGGGCCTGGGTCGCGCAAATACGCGATTGCACGGTCTGTCCAGACGTGGTACTGACGCGGCCGGTGCCGGAACTGGCGCCAGTGGGCAGCCCCTCTTCCATTGTGCAGTCCAGCATGTTGTTGTCGCCCAGAAAATTGGCGACAAAAGGATTGGCCGGCGCGTCGTACAAATCTTTTGGCGAGGCGAGTTGTTCGATGCGACCCTGATTGAAAACCGCTACCCGGTCAGACAGCGTCATGGCTTCGGATTGATCGTGCGTGACAAAGACCATGGTGACGCCGAGTTCACGGTGCAGGCGGCGAATCTCAAGTTGCATTTCTTCGCGCAGTTTCTTGTCCAGCGCCGACAGCGGTTCGTCCATCAACACCAGTCGCGGCTCGAACACCAGGGCCCGCGCCAGCGCCACGCGCTGCTGCTGTCCACCCGAGAGCTGATTGGGCTTGCGATGCGTGAGGTTTTCCAGATGCACCTTGGTCAGTGCCGCCTTGACCTTTTCGGCAATGACGGGTGCCGCCATCTTGCGCACTGACAGCGGGAAGGCCACGTTCTCGGCCACCGTCATGTGCGGGAACAGCGAATAGCTCTGAAACACCACGCCCATGTTGCGCTGGTGCGGTGGCAGGGATTCAATCGACGCGCCGTCAAGGCGGATGGCGCCGGCGCTGGGCGCCTCGAAGCCGGCCAAAAGCATCAGGGTCGTGGTCTTGCCGGAACCAGAAGGACCGAGCAGGGTCAGGAACTCACCGGCCTGGATGTGCAGGTTCAAGTCATCCACTGCGGCGCTCGGGCTGCCGGGGTAGTGCTTGAAGACGCGTTCAAATTCAATCAAGGCCATGCTGCATCAACTTTAGGAATTTCCGACACTATAGCGGTCCCGCCCCATTCAGGCGCAGACCGCTTGTCAGTTCCGTACCCAGGCCAAGGTCTCGTCCAGCGCCAGTCGGGTGCGCTCCAGCAGCGCGTCGATCTCGGACTCCGTAATGATCAGTGGCGGCGAAAACGCGATCACGTCGCCCATCAGCACGCGCAGGATCAGCCCGTGCGCCTGCGCGCGACTGACCAGGTAGGCGCCGACGCCGCGCTTGGGGTCGAAGGGTTTGCGCTGCGCCGGGTCGGCGGCCAGTTCGATGGCGCCAATCAAACCCAGACCGCGCACCGCGCCGACCAGCGGATGGTCCTTGAATTTCTGCAAGCCCTGCTGCAGCCGGGGCGCCACTTTTTGCACATGCGAGAGAACCTGGTCAGCTTCGTAAATGCGCAGGGTTTCCAGTGCCACGGCGCAGGCCAGCGGATGCCCGCTGTAGGTGTAGCCGTGGCCGAAGACACCGATGCTGGCGCTGGCATCCGCAATCGTCTGATAGATCTCGTCCGTGAGGTAGAGCGCCGACATCGGAACGTAGGCCGAGGTCAACATCTTGGCCACCGTGATCATGTCGGGTTTCAGGTCAAACACCTGGGTACCAAAAGCCTGGCCCAGCCGGCCGAAACCTGTGATGACTTCATCGACCAGAAACAGGATGTCGTACTTTTTCAGGATCGCCTGAACCTTCGCAAAGTAGCCCGCCGGAGGAATGATGACGCCGCCGGCGCCCTGCACCGGCTCGGCGATGAAAGCGGCCACCGTGTCGGGGCCTTCGCGCAGGATCGTGTCCTCCAGTTCCCGGGCCAGACGATCCACGAACTGGGCTTCGGTCTCGCCCGGCAGGCTGAACTGGTAGAAGTGCGGGCAGCTGACGCGCACAATGCCTGGCAGCGGCAGATCGAAGTTCTGGTGCATGCTGGCCAGACCCGACATCGAGGCGGCCGCAGCCGTGACGCCGTGGTAGCCCTTGTTGCGCGCAATGATTTTCTTCTTCAGCGGGCGGCCCTTGGCGTTGTTGTAGTAACGCACCAGCTTGAAGGCCGTGTCGTTGGACTCGGAGCCCGAGTTGGCAAACAGTACACGCGCCATCGGCACCGGAGCCCACTTGATCATCGCCTCCACCAGTTCGGTCACCGGTCCTGGCACCTTGCCCGAGAACGAGTGGTAGTAGGGCAGGGTGCTCATCTGGCGGAAGGCAGCGTCGGCCAGACGCTGTTCGGAGAAGCCGAGCGAAGCGCACCAGAGCCCGGCCATGCCTTCGATGTAGGCTTTGCCATGCTCGTCGAAAACGTGCACGCCTTCGCCGCGCACAATCACCAGCGGCCCATCGCGCTCATGGTCGCGCAGCTGGGTGTAGGGATGCAGATGGTGCCGGACGTCGCTCTGTCCGGCGCTGGTGAATTTTGCTGTCATAGTGTTCCTTTGCTTTTTTCGTCATTGCGAGGCCGCAGGCCGTGGCAATCCATGATGGTGTGCTATTGCTGAATGGATTGCCGCGCTACGCTCGCAATGACACTCCGGCGCTTGGCACTAGTTCAGGATGTCGCCGAGGCAGACATACTTGATTTCCACGTAGTCGTCGATGCCGTGGTGTGAGCCTTCGCGGCCCAGGCCGGATTGCTTGACGCCGCCAAAGGGAACATGCTCGGCTGCAATGATGCCGACGTTGACGCCGACCATGCCGTACTCCAGCGCTTCGCAGACGCGAAAGATGCGGCCCACATCGCGGCTGTAAAAGTAGCTGGCCAGGCCGAACTCGGTGTTGTTGGCAGCGGCTATCGCCTCCTGCTCGGTCTTGAACTTGAAGACCGGTGCAAACGGGCCAAAGGTCTCTTCTCTGGCGCACAGCATGTCGGCGCTGGCGTCTGCCAGCACGGTTGGCTCAAAAAACAGACCCGGCAGGCGCTTGCCACCAACCAGCACACGACCGCCCTTGGCTACGGCATCATCCACGTGGCGCTGCACCTTGACCAGTGCTGCCTCCTCGATCAGGGGTCCCTGGTTGACGCCATCTTCAAAGCCGTTGCCGACCTTGGCGGTGGCGACCTTGGCAGCAAACTTGGTAACGAACTCCTCGTACACGGCTTCCTGCACGTAAAGCCGATTCGAGCAGACGCAGGTCTGGCCGGCATTGCGGTACTTGCTGGCAAACGCGCCTTCAACAGCAGAGTCGATGTCGGCGTCTTCAAAGACGATAAAGGGCGCATTGCCGCCGAGTTCCAAGGACAACTTATTGATTGTCGGGGCCGACTGCGCCATCAGGATGCGGCCAACCTCGGTGGACCCGGTGAAACTGATGTGGCGTACCACATCGCTGGCGCACAGCACTTTGCCAATGGCAATGCTGTTGTCAGCGTCGGCCGTCAGCATATTGAGCACGCCGGCCGGCAGGCCAGCACGGATCGCCAGTTCGGCAACCGCGAGCGCGCTCAAGGGCGTCAGTTCAGCCGGTTTGATGACGACCGGGCAGCCTGCAGCCAGCGCCGGTGCCACCTTGCGCGTGATCATGGCGTTGGGGAAATTCCAGGGCGTAATGGCGGCACAGACGCCAATCGGTTGACGCAGCACCAGGATGCGCCGTGTGTTGTCGAACTGGGGCAAGGTCTCGCCGTTGATGCGCTTGGCTTCTTCGGCAAACCACTCGACGAAATTGGCACCATATGCGATTTCTCCCTTGGCTTCGGGAAGCGGCTTGCCCTGCTCTGCCGTCATGATGCGTCCCAAGTCGTCCTGGTTGGCCATCAGCAGGTCAAACCACTTGCGCAGGATGATGCTGCGCTCCTTGGCGGTCTTGTTGCGCCAGGCTGGCCAGGCGGCGTTGGCGGCAGCGATTGCGAGTTCCGCCTCCATCGGTCCCAGGTTGGCTACGTCGACCAATTTCTGGCCGGTGGCGGGATCGATCACGTCGAAGCGGCTGGTGCCTTTGACCCACTGACCGTTTATCAGCGCATCGGTCTTGAGCAGGCTCGGGTCTTTGAGCAGGGACAAAGGGGAGGTGTTCTGGTTCATGGCGTTCAGTCTTTGCAGTGGGGATCGAAAATCCAAAACGGTAAGCGTAGCTGATTTTTGGACGGCTTTGAGTACCGAGGGCGACAAGTTTCTGATGCCTGCGGTTGCAGGGCGGTGCCAAGGACGGCCATGACTTAAAATTCGCCGCTATGAATTCACCTGTTATTCCCGCCAGTGTTGCCGATATTCGCAAGATATTCCTTGACTTCTTCGAGTCCAAGGGACACACCGTGGTGGCCTCCAGTCCGCTGGTGCCCGGCAACGATCCGACGCTGATGTTCACCAACTCGGGCATGGTGCAGTTCAAGGACGTCTTTCTCGGAACCGACAAGCGCTCCTACGTGCGTGCCGCCTCGGTGCAGGCCTGCCTGCGCGCTGGCGGCAAGCACAACGATCTGGAAAACGTGGGCTACACCGCACGCCATCACACTTTCTTCGAGATGCTGGGCAACTGGAGCTTTGGCGATTATTTCAAGCGTGAGTCGATCCAGTGGGGCTGGGAACTGCTGACCAGGGTGTACGGTCTGCCTGCAGAAAGGCTGCTGGTCACGGTCTATATTGACGATCAGGAGGCCTACGACATCTGGACCAGGGAGATTGGGCTGCCGCCCGAGCGCGTCATCCGCATTGGCGACAACAAGGGCAAGAAGTACGCCTCCGACAATTTCTGGATGATGGCAGATACCGGCCCCTGCGGGCCCTGTTCGGAAATTTTTTACGATCACGGCGAGCACATCCCCGGCGGTCCGCCCGGTAGTCCCGGCGAAGACGGCGACCGCTTCATCGAAATCTGGAACCATGTTTTCATGCAGTTCGACATGCAGGCGGACGGTAGTCTGGTCAAGCTGCCGGCGCCCTGCGTCGATACCGGCATGGGGTTGGAGCGTCTGGCGGCCATCCTGCAACACGTGCACAGCAATTACGAGATCGACATCTTTACCGCGCTGATCAAGGCCGCCGCACGCGAAACCGGTTGCAGCGACCTGGGCAACAGCAGCCTGCGCGTCATTGCCGACCATATCCGCGCCACCGCCTTCCTGGTGAGCGACGGTGTGAATCCGTCCAATGAGGGGCGGGGTTACGTGCAACGCCGCATCATCCGCCGCGCCATCCGGCACGGCTACAAGCTGGGCAAGAAGACGCCGTTCTTCCACAAGCTGGTGCCCGATCTGGTGGCCTTGATGGGAGAGGCCTATCCGAATCTGGCGACCCAATCGGTACGCATCGGTGAGGTGCTGCGGCAGGAGGAAGAGCGCTTCTTCGAGACGCTGGAAATTGGTATGGAGATTCTGGATGCGGCACTGGCCGATGGCGTGAAGGTGCTGCCGGGCGAAGTGGCCTTCAAGCTGCATGACACTTTTGGCTTTCCGCTGGATCTTTCGGCCGACGTTTGCCGCGAGCGTGCTTTGACGGTGGACGAGGCCGGTTTTCACGCCGCCATGGAAAAGCAGAAGGCCCAGGGCCGCGCGGCTGGTAAGTTCAAGATGGACAAGGCGCTGGACTACAGCGGTGAAGGCAATGACTTTGTCGGTTACGAGAGTTTGACCCAAGCCAGCAAGGTGCTGGCGCTCTACGTCGATGGCGCAGCCGTCGCTACCTTGGCGGCGGGGCAAGCAGGAGCGGTGGTGCTGGACAGCACGCCGTTTTACAGCGAAAGCGGTGGCCAGATCGGTGATGCCGGTGCCATCTTCTGTGACGGCGCGCTGTTTGAGGTTCTTGACACGCAGAAAATCAAGGCCGATGTGTTTGGCCACCATGGCCGGCTGGCCAGCGGCTCGATCAAGGTGGGTGATTCGGTCACGGCGCATGTGGACGCGGCGCGGCGCAACGCGACACAGCGCAACCACAGCGTGACGCACCTGATGCACAAGGCGCTGCGCGAAGTGCTGGGCAGCCATGTGCAGCAAAAGGGTTCACTGGTCAATGCCGAGCGCACCCGATTTGATTTTGCCCACAACGCGCCGGTGAGTGACGCCGAGATTCGCGAAATCGAGGCACGCGTCAACTCCGAAATTCTGGCCAACGGCGCCACCCAGGCCCGTGTGATGGACATTGAGTCGGCGCAGAAGACCGGTGCCATGATGTTGTTTGGCGAGAAGTACGGCGAGACCGTGCGTGTGATGGACATTGGCGGTAGCCGAGAACTTTGCGGTGGCACGCACGTGCAGCGCACCGGCGACATCGGTTTGTTCAAGGTGGTGTCCGAGGGCGGTGTTGCCTCTGGGGTGCGCCGCATCGAGGCGGTGACTGGACAGAATGCGCTGGTCTATCTGCAGGAACTGGAGAGCGCGGTGACACAGGCCGCCGGCGCGCTGAAGGCACCTGTGGCCGAGCTGCGCGAGCGCATCTCGCATGTCCTCGATAACGTCAAGTCGCTGGAGAAAGAAATCGCCGCACTCAAGGGCAAACTGGCGTCCAGCCAGGGCGATGAAATGCTCTCGCAGGCGGTGGATGTGAAGGGCGTCAAGGTGCTGGTGGCGCGCTTGGATGGGGCGGATGTCAAGACCCTGCGCGAGACCATGGACAAGCTCAAGGACAAGCTGAAAACGGCCGTGATCGTGCTCGCGGTGGTGGACGGCGGGAAGGTACAGATTGCCGCTGGTGTCACGCCTGACAGCGTTGCCAGAGTCAAGGCGGGTGAACTGGTCAACTTCATCGCGGCACAGGTCGGTGGCAAGGGCGGCGGCAAGCCCGATATGGCGATGGCCGGCGGAACTGAGCCCGCCAGGCTGGACCCTGCACTGGCCAGTGTGATGGCCTGGGTAAGCGAGCGGCTCTGATACCCGCCAGCATGGATCGCCGCGGCCTGCGGCCTCGCGATGACGAAGGCCTGCAGTCATGGTGCAGCTTCCCGTCATTGCGCGTTTTTCCGTCGTTGCGAGCGAAGCGCGGCAAGCAGTCGCCCCTTCTGTCATTGCGAGCGAGGGGCGGCAATCCATGCATTCGGCTGGCTTTTCTGCTTTGCTTGAGCCTCCTCGCGATTACATCCAGCGCAGCCGAGCCGCAGCAGCTCAGCTTCGCCAGTCTGGACGGCACACCCATCAAGGCCTGGTTGTTTCAGCCGTCCGAACAAGCCAGGGGCACGGTACTGGCACTGCATGGTTGCAGCGGCCTTTATGCCAGAGCCGGTACACGCCAGGGGCAACTCAATGCGCGCCATCAGGCCATGGCCGACATGTTGCTGGCACAAGGCTATGCGGTGCTGTTTCCGGACAGCCTGAGCTCACGCGGTTTGACACAGATCTGTACGCAGAAAATTGGTGGCCGCTCGATCACGCAGACCGAGCGGCGTCAGGATGCGCTGGCCGGCATGAACTGGGTGGCAGCCCAGCCCTGGGCGAATTCATCCGGAGTGGCCTTGCTCGGCTGGTCACATGGCGGCAGCGCGGTGCTGGCAGCCACCGATGCAAAGCAGGCGCAGGTGGTGGCGCAGACCGTCAAACCTCGCGTTGCCATCGCCTTCTATCCGGGTTGCAGCGCCGCGCGCAAGGCCGGCTATCAACCCAACACGCAACTGGTGATGCTGCTTGGCGCGCTGGACGACTGGACGCCACCCGGACCCTGTGTTGCCTTGGCCAAGGAGGTAAGGGCGGAAGTGCATGTTTACGCCGACAGCTATCACGACTTCGACAATCCGGTGGGCGTAGTCAAACTGCGAACTGACGTGCCAAACGGTGTGCATCCCGGTCAGGGTGTGCACGCCGGTCCGAACCGCGAAGCGCGGGAGCAGGCCTATGCGCGCGTGCGCGAACTTCTGAGCGCCGCCTTCGACTGAATTGCGACTACCAGGGCATGAGCCGGTGGGAGCTCTCAAAATGCCTTCGCTGCGCGCTCACGGGATCAACAAATTCAATCGAACGGGCCAGCAACTGCAGTGGTCTCTGGTAATCAATTTGCCCCTCCGGTGTCAGCGTGGGATAAAGCCCGTCGCCGACGATAGGCAGTCCCAGTGCCGCCATGTGGACGCGCAGTTGGTGGCGTTTTCCGGTGACGGGGCTGAGCGTGTAACGCGCCAAGGCACCATGCACTTCGAGTACATCAATGTGCGTGATGGCATTGGCCTCTCCGCTGACTTCGTGCTGCAGCATGAAGTGATCCGCTTCGACAATCCGGCTCTCGCGCGTGAGCGGAAAGTTCAGATCGTCCCGCCACGGTGCGATGGCTTCGTAAGTCTTTTTGACCTGACGCTCGGCAAACAGGGCGTGGTAGGCGGCGCGGCTGCCTGCCTGAACTGAAAACAGAACCAGGCCCGCCGTATCGCGATCGATCCGGTGAATCGGCACCAGCGCGGGCAGACCGAGCTTCTGCCGCAGGCGCAGCAGCAGGGTTTCGTTGAGGTAATTGCCGGAGGGCACGACTGGCAAGAAATGCGGCTTGTCGGCAACTACCAGATGTTCGTCCTGGTACAGCACGGTCTCATCGAAGGGAATGCGCGGCTCGGCTGGAACGGCGCGGTAGTAATAGACGCGCTGGTGCGGCTGGTAGGCGCTTTCTGGTGTGACCGCGATGCCGCGCTCATCGATGACCAGACCTTGCTCCATGCGCTGTTGCCACAAGGCTCTGCTGATGGACGGGAAGCGTTGCTCAAAAAAGTCGAGCATGCTGTGCCATGGACCGGGCGGCAGTCCGACGCAACTTGGCCCTACGCCATTGCGACTGGGCGGTACGAAAGGATGCCTTGTCATCCCGGACCCCGATCCGGGATCCAGTGCTGCACCACCACTGGATTGCGGGTCAGGCCCGCAATGACAATACCTCGCGTGCTAGACACGCTCAAAAACAACATCCCAGACACCGTGCCCGAGCTTGATGCCACGGTTCTCGAACTTGGTGAGTGGCCGGTAATGCGGCTTGGGCGCGCAACCGGCCAGTTCCGGATGGCCCAGTGCGGCGCTGTTTTTCAGCAGCGGCTGCTCGCTCAGGACTTGCAGAATCTGTTCGGCATAGGGTTGCCAGTCGGTGGCGCAGTGCAGGTAGCCGCCAGGCTTCAGGCGCTGGGTCAACTTGGTCACCAGGGGTGTCTGGATCAGGCGCCGCTTGTTGTGCCGCTTCTTGTGCCAGGGGTCGGGAAAGAAAATGTGCACGCCATCCAGACACTGCAGCGGCAACATCTGGTCGATTACCTCGACCGCGTCGTGGGCGATGATGCGGATATTGGTGAGACTCTGCTCGCCAATGCGCTTGAGCAGGGCGCCGACGCCGGGGTCATGCACTTCGCAACAGAGAAAGTTTTTCTCCGGCATCAGGCTTGCAATGTGCGCGGTGGCTTCACCCATGCCAAAGCCGATTTCCAGAATCAGTGGCGGCGCCGCTGCGTCAAGCCAGTCGGCCAGACTGGCCTGGTAGGGCAGCATGAAACGCGGCCCGATCTCGGCAAGGGCCTTGGCCTGACCGGTGGTGGTGCGGCCGGTGCGTCGGACAAAACTCTTGATGAGTTTCGGATGAGGCACGCCTTCGGGCGTCTGGAAATTGCTGGGGCGCATCGATTGGTCGTTCACGGGGCTGGATTGTAGAGAGGGAGCCAGACTGCGCGCCAGGCGGCGACCCAGTGGTTCAGGGCGTCGTCCAGTTTGCCTTCGCGCTGCGGCAAACCCAGCACGAGTGCAGCTTGATTGAGTGCCGCCAGCGGCTGCGTGCTGTCAATCGAAAGTGCGCCGTTCTGCTTGGACAGCTTTTCCTGGTTGGCGCCCAGCACCAGCGCAGTGTGCAGGTAGCGCGGTGTCGGCAGGCCAAGTTGGTGTTGCAGCAGGATTTGCCGCGCCGTGTTGTTGCACAGGTCTTCACCGCGCACCACGTCGGTGATGCCCTGCGCTGCGTCATCCAGCACCACTGCCAGCTGGTAGCTGTAGCAGCCATCGGCGCGCTTGAGGACAAAGTCGCCGACTTCGCGCTCGACATCCTGCCATTGCGCACCCAAACGCCGGTCGCTCCAATGGATGGGTCTGCCTGAGTCGGAGCGCGCTCGCCAGGCCAGTGGCTTGTTGCTGGCGCTGCCTTGCAGACCCTTGCGGCAGGTGCCCGGATAGATCAGTTCGGCGTTGCGCGGTCGCGGCGCCGCCATATTGCTGTGCGTCGCTTCAAGTTCGCGCCGTGTGCAGGCACAGGGGTAGGCCAGGTGGCGCGCCACGAGCTGATCGAGTGCCTGCTGATACAGATCGTCGCGCCGTGATTGCCACAGTGGCGGCAGATCGGATTGCAGACCGCAGGCGCTGAGTTGTTGCAGGATGACATGGGCCAGTTCCGCAGAGCAGCGCTGCTGATCGACGTCCTCAATGCGCAGCAACCACTCACCGTCATGTGCCCTGGCGTCGAGCCAACTGGCCAGTGCCGCAACGAGTGAACCAGCATGCAGCGGACCGGTCGGTGACGGGGCAAAGCGACCCCGGTATCCGTTCATGCCACAGAGAGTGCCAGTTCAAGGCCCGAGACAAACGCGTCCTCCACCCGGTGTCCCAGGCACCAGTCGCCGCAGACACCCAGGCCGGTCTGGGCATCCCACAGGTGCGAATGGCCCAGCGGCTGCGTTGTTTGGGCAAAGCGCCAGCGTCGGCTGTCAACGTGCGCTGGCTCGGCGCGGATGCCGGTGATCTCGGAAAAAGCCTTGAGCAGTTTGGCTTGCACGCGCTGGGCGTCGTCTTCCAGGTGCTCCTGCGACCAGGCGGCGCTGGCCTGCACCGTCCAGCGCTCCACGGCTGTGCGACCCGGTTTGCTTGATTCGCGCGCCAGCCAGGCGATCCGGTGGTGCGTGCTGCGTGCTGCGTTCCACTGTGGCCCCAGCGCCGATAGTCCCGGTTGCATGGCTTGCGGAAAAGCCAGCATCAGGGTCCAGCAGGGTGCCATCTGCACCATGTCGAGTTGCTGCGACAAATGGTCAGCCAGCGGTGTTGTATTGAGCAGCAGACGCGCTGGCTCGGCCGGAATGGCCAGCACTACCGCGTCAAAGCCGGAGTACACGTGGTGGCTGTCGGCGCTACCTTGGGTATGCAGTTCCCATTGATGCGGGTGCAGCGCGTCGCGATCCAGATGCTTGACTTTGGTTTGTAGTTCCAGGCGGCCTTGTTCGAGCAAGGGCCGTGCCCAGCGGCTGACCAGCGCGCCCATGGTGGGTGTCGGGACCCAGTGCGCCTCACGCGCCGCCAAACTGGCGGCCGCGACCTGGCCGTGTCCGTCCAACACCTGCACTGCATTGGCGCTCCAGCGCTTGCACAGGCCGGGCACGGTTTGCAGGGCGCGCTCAAAACGGGGGTCGCGCACGGTGAAATACTGTGCGCCGTGGTCAAAGCTGCCGAAGGCACTGTTGCGCGTTGCCATGCGTCCGCCCACAGTCTGGCTCTTCTCGAAAACGTGCACGCTGTGGCCTGCCTGAAGCAGCGTGCGGGCGCAGGCGATACCGGCCATACCCGAGCCAACGATGGCGACATTTTTGAATTTGGATGGGATCATGAATGCTGACTCCGGGGTTGTTGTATGGCTTGGACTTTACACGCCTCGGTGTCGCTCCAGCAAAGCAGAGCGTGTGGTCGGACTTTCAAGCTGCGCCAGCCACCATGTCAAAGCCCGGCCATGGTCTGCTTTTGTCAGGCTGCGCCAGGCGTAATTGACGCGCACAAAGCGCTGTGGCCGCTCCATTCGCTTGACCACCAGACGCCCGGTTTCGATGTAGGCGCGGGCCATGCATTCGGGCACGAAGCCGCTGCCCAGGCCGCGCAGTTGGGCGTCGAGTTTGTCCTTCATGGTGGCTACCGTAAAAACGTCCTGCCCGCCAAGCAGACCGACCGTCAGGCCGCTGCCGCGTCCGATGGTGTCGGCCACCGCCACGGCACGGTATTGCCGTACCGATTCGTCCTTCAGCGGTTCGGGCGCATTGGCCAGCGGATGGTGCGGCGCCACTGCATAGACAAAGCTCACATCGCCCAGCGCTTTGCTGTGGATGCCGGCGTTGGTGCCGGACTCCGCGACGCCGAGCGCCAGATCGGCTTGACCCGATGTCAGGCAGGCCAGCGTCCCGGACAGCGTTTCGTCGCGAAGTTTGACGCGCGTCGGTGGCTTGAGTGCAAAAAAGCTCTCGCACAGTTCCAGCACCGTGGTTTTGGAAATGATGCTGTCCACTGCGATGGTCAGTTGCGGCTCCCAGCCAGTGGCGACGCGCTTGACCCGGTTTGCCACGGCCTCTATTTCTTCCAGCAGGCGTGCGCCCTCGCGCAGCAGTTCGGCGCCGGCCTCGGTGAGACGTGCCTGGCGCGAACTGCGGTCAAACAGCAGCACATCCAGCGCGTCCTCTATTTGGCGCACCCGGTAGGTCAAGGCGCTGGGTACCAGTTTCAGTTCGCGGGCGGCGGCGGCAAAGCTGCCGGTAGCTGCGATGGTTTGCAGCATGGAGAGCGCGTCCGGGGTCAAAACATCACGTGCAGTTTGCATTGGTTTGTCTTTTTGATTCAGATAATTTGAATGATGCCATCAAAAGCAATGGATTGACACAGGCCTGGTCAGCCCTAAAGTTCTTCCTTGAGAAAAGGAAAAGGACAATGTTGAAAATTCGCAAATCAAATGAAAGAGGCTACGCCGACCACGGTTGGTTGAAGTCGTTCCACAGTTTTTCCTTCGCTGGCTACTACGACCCGCAGCACATGGGCTGGGGCAACTTGCGTGTCATCAACGAAGACCGGATTGCG
>CAITQH010000063.1 GCA_903894475.1 uncultured beta proteobacterium | reverse complement strand
GGTGAAGTGGGGCACGGTGCCGGCACCTGAAGTGGCGTAATTGGCCTTGGCTGGATTGGCTTTGAGCCAGGCAAACAGCGCCTTGATGTCGCCAGCGGGCGCGCCCGGCCCCACGGTGAGCGCGAAGTCAAAACTGGTTGTCCGTGCGATCGGTGTGAAATCGCGCACCGGGTCATAGCCCAGGTTCTTTAACAGCCAGGGCAGGATCACGAGCGCACCGCTGGCGGCCAGCACCAGCGTGTTGCCGTCGACCGCTGCGCGTTTGACTTCACCCAGTGCAACACGTCCGGCAGCGCCGGGCTTGTTGTCAACGATGACGTTCTGATCCAGTGCCACTTTCATGCGCTCGGCCAGCAGGCGCGCCACCACATCGACCGAGCCGCCGGGCGGGAAACCGACAAGAATCTTCATCACCGGTTTGTCCTGAGCGTGCAGCAATGCAGGAGCCGCCAGCAAGCCCAGTGCCGCCGCACTGGCCAGAGTCTGAAATTGTCGTCTTTGCATCTTGGATCCTTGTGAAAAGTGAGTTGTGAATAAACTGGCTATGAGTTTGCTTGAACGCCGAAAATATTCTATTGGGGTTTTCAGCAGCTATTATTGGCAGCAACCTGGAGACAAAGCATGCCTGTCATAGACGTCCACACCCATATGTTCACCCCCAAATGGCTTGAACTTCTCAAGAGCGAGGGCGGCATCTACAACATCAAGACCCGACCCGACGGGCAGCAGGAGGTGTTCCGGGGCAACACGCCGGTGGTGATTCCGCAGCGCGGCCATTTCGACTACGAACTGCGCATCAAGCACATGGACGCGGCCGGCATCGACATCTCCATTGTTTCACTGACCTGTCCGAATGTGTACTGGGGCAACGAGGAAATCAGTTGTCGCGCAGCGGTGGAATCCAACGACACCATGGCGCAGGCACAGACCACGTACCCTGATCGGATTCGCTGGTTCACTTCCCTGCCCTGGGAATACCCGCAGCGTGCGGTGGAAGAGCTGGCACGCAGCTGCGACAAGGGTGCAGTGGGCGTGATGGTGCTGGCCAATGTGTCGGGCCGCAGCCTGACCGACCCGTTTTTTGCACCGATCTGGGCCGAGATCGACCGCCGCGCGCTGCCGGTGCTGGTGCACCCCACCGATCCACCCGGCGTGGACATGATGGACATGACCAAGTTTGATTTGAGCTGGTCGGTCGGCTTCATGTTCGACACCACGCTGGCCATCACGCGGATGATCTTCGAGGGCTTCTTCGATCAGTATCCGAATCTGAAAATCATCGCCTCGCACGGCGGCGCCACGCTGCCCTACCTGATCGGGCGCTTTGAAAAGGGCGACGAGGTGGAAATACCGCAGCGCCGCCAGATGAAACGCAAACCGAGCGACTACCTGCGCCACATCTACTACGACAGCATTACCTACAACCTGGGCGCATTGCAGTATCTGGTGTCGGTCGTGGGCGCCGAGCATGTGATGCTGGGTACCGACTGGCCGCACCAGGTGCACGACACGAAAGGCGCTTTCGCCAACACGGCTGCCCTGCCGCAGGCCCAGTGCGATGCGATTCGGGGAACGAACGCGCTGCGGGTTTTCAATATCAGTGCCTGAGCGCGTTGAAGAGTCGCCCGATGACAGTTGCTGCAGCGCGCCCCAATATCATCTTCATTGTTTGCGATGACCTCGGCTTTGCGGATCTGGGCTGCTATGGCGGTCGCGCCGCCAGATTCGGTCCGGTCTCGCCGGTGCTGGACGACCTGGCCGCACACGGTCTGCGCTTCACGCAGGGTTATGCCAATTCGCCGGTGTGTTCGCCGACGCGTTTTGCCTTGATGACAGGGCGCTATCAGTACCGTCTGCGTGGCGCGGCAGAAGAACCGATCAATAGCAAGAGCCGTGGCAGCGCGACGCTGGGCCTGCCGCCGGAGCACCCGACACTGCCATCGCTGTTGCGCGCCAGCGGCTACCGCACGGCCCTGATCGGCAAGTGGCACATGGGGTATCCGCCGAGCTTTGGACCTTTGCAATCGGGTTACGAGGAGTTCTTCGGGCCGATGGCCGGCGGGGTTGACTATTTCACTCACTGTAATTTCACCGGCGCGCACGACCTGTGGCGCGGCCATGAAGGCGTCGAGCAGGAACACGCAGAGGAAGGGTATCTGACGGACCTGATTTCCGAGCATGCGCTGGACTACGTGCAGCGCATGGCCGCAGGTGCCCAAGCCGGTACGCCATTTTTTTTGAGTCTGCACTACACGGCGCCACATTGGCCGTGGGAGACCCGCGATGACGCAGCACTGGCACAGGAGATCCGCAGCAACATCATTCATTTGCAGGGTGGCAACATCCACACCTACCAGCGCATGATCCACCACATGGACGAGGGGATTGGCAAGCTGATGGCCACGCTGCAGGCCCATGGTTTGACGGACAACACGCTGGTCGTCTTTACCAGCGACAACGGCGGCGAGCGTTTTTCAGACAACTGGCCGCTGGTCGGCGGCAAGATGGACTTGACCGAAGGCGGCATCCGCGTCCCGTGGATTGCGCACTGGCCCGCGGTGATTGCGCCGGGAAACTGCAGCGAACAGCATTGCATGACCATGGATTGGTCGGCCACGATGCTGGCTGCCGCGGGCGTTGCGCCAGATCCGGCCTATCCGCTCGATGGCATTTCGCTGCTGCCGGTGCTGCAGGACGCAGGTCTGAAATTCGAGCGTCCCATGCATTGGCGCATGAAGCATCGCAGTCAGCGTGCGCTGCGCGATGGCGACTGGAAGTACCTGCGCGTCGATGACAACGATTACCTCTTCAGGCTCCCGTCCGATGAACGCGAACGCGCCAATCTTGGGCCGCAGGAGCCAGCGCGACTGGCCGCCATGCGCCTTGCCTGGGAAGCGTGGAACGCCACCATGCCAGCGATTCCACCGGACGCCACGGTGAGCCTGGGCTATTCAGAAAAAGATATGCCCCGGCGCTAGCGAGAGACCGCTGCGACCCTCGATCAATCGACAAAAAAGTCCGGCATGAAGTGTTTGGTTCCGGGCGTGACCGAATACTTTTCCAGATCCGTGATGCCGTGTTCTGCGAGCACCTCGTCGTCGATGTAGAAGTTGCCGCTGACCGAATTGTCGCGGGTCAGAATCAGGTAGGCGGCATCCGACAGGATTTCCGGTTTGCGGCACAAGGCAATATCGACACCGGGAATCATCTGCATGGCCGCGGTGGCGATGGCGGTGCGCGGCCACAGGCTGTTGACGCCAATGCCGTATTTCTTGAACTCGCCGGCGTGGCCCAGTGTGCACATGCTCATGCCGTACTTGGCCATGCTGTAGGCGGTATGGCCCTGGAACCAGTGCGTCTTCATCGACAGTGGCGGCGACATGGTCAGCACCTGCGGGTTGCG
>CAITQH010000062.1 GCA_903894475.1 uncultured beta proteobacterium | reverse complement strand
TGTTTCCCGTGGTGTGGCTTCAACGCGCCTTTGATATCCGCGCTCACGTCCCGGGCTGCCCTTCCGGTTGCTACCGCATAACGCCAGACCTGCCCCGCAGTTGTCAATACCCGGTGTGCGACATCCAGTGCGCCACGCTCTTCTACACGCCGCACCACAGCCAGTAACTCAATGGCTTCGATCTCGCCGATGTGACGCTGACCGAAAAAAGGAAAGAGGTCTTTCTCAAGATTGCGCTTCTCACGAATGGCGTAGTGGCTGCTCCAACTATCGAGCTTCATTGCGTACCACTCCTCTGCCGTGGCCTTGAACGTATCTCCTGCCGGGGTGAGCGCCTTGAGCTTTTCTATCTGGCGTACCTGTACGGGATCACGGCCTTCAGATTTTTGCAACCTGGCCGCGTCCCGGGCCTTGCGAGCATCCTTTGGCCCGACATCGGGTAACTGCCCAACGCCATGCGGCCTTCCTTGCCATCCTTGCGGTACTTCCAGAACCAGCGTTTCGATCCGGCGGGACTGATTTCCAAGTACAGCCCCCCGGAGCAAGCCAGCCGCGCACGGGGCTTTTCCTGAGGGCAGGTGGCGTTCTTGCATTCAGCATCGGTCAGCATGGGCGGTTCTCCTAGGGTAGGCGAGCCCCGTCTGTTGCTGGTAAACGGGGGAACAAGTCCACAAAAATACGGTTTTTTCGGATTTGTTCCCCCGTATGTTCCCCCGTTTTCGTTTGCCAGTCAATAGCGGTCTTTGTACGTTGTTGAAACGTATGAGGCAGATTCCCCAATGAAAAAGACCGCTAAGTGTATTTTCTTAGCGGCCCTTGTACTGTCTACTGGTCGGTGTGAAAGGATTCGAACCTTCGACCCCTTGCACCCCATGCAAGTGCGCTACCAGGCTGCGCCACACACCGATCTACGCTTCCAATTATAGACGGTAGTCACTCGTAAACTCAGTGCGCCAGCGACAGCAGGCTGCGAATCTCGAACAGTTCGCGCCGCAGGTCCAGCAATCGGTCTGAAAAACTGCCGCTCGCCGTGCCCGCCGCCTCATCGTCGGAACGATCGGACTCGAAATCTGTGGTTTCAATGACCTCCACGCCATCAAGCAACACTTCTCCGTTGCGCTTCTTCTCGCGTTCAAGCTGCAGAATTTCCTGCATTTTGTTGCGGGCACCGCTGATGGTGAATCCCTGATCGTAGAGCAAGTCGCGAATACGCCGGATCATCAAAACCTCGTGGTGCTGATAGTAGCGACGATTGCCACGCCGCTTCATGGGCCGCAGCTGCGTGAACTCCTGCTCCCAATAACGTAGCACGTGCGGCTTCACACCACACAGGTCGCCGACCTCACCGATCGTGAAATATCGTTTTGCAGGAATTGGGGGGAGAGCTTTCTCCATTTAAATCAATGCGCTAGGAGAGAAAGCTTTGAGGTTACTCTAGGTCGACACGGAATGTAAAGCGGGAGTTGCACCCTTCACACGAAATAAAAAAATATAGTTGCAAGCGATCAGGGTTTGCGCGTGAGGTCCTGAATCTGTTCCTTGAGCTTGTGGCTGGCGTGGAAAGTCACGACCCGACGTGCATCGATGGGAATCGCCTCGCCGGTTCGTGGATTACGTCCTGGCCGCGGGGCCTTGGTTCGGATCTGAAAGTTACCAAAGCCGGAAATTTTCACGTCGTTGCCGTCCACCAGGCTTTCCGATATCAAATCAAAAAATGCGTCAATCATGTCCTTCGATTCGCGCTTGTTCAGCCCGATCTGTTCGAAGAGGAGTTCTGCCAATTGCGCTTTGGTCAGCGCCGGCGTCTCTAGGGAGTCGACCGAGATTTCCATGCATGCCTCGTTTCGTGTTGGAACAGATGGTAACGGCTCAGGCGCGCTGCCGTGCACCCAGCCGATCTTTAAGGGCCGTCAGTACAGTCTGCACAGCCACTTCGATCTGGTCATCGGTCAGGGTCGAGTCTTCGCTGTTGAGCGTCAGGCGCACCGCCATACTTTTCTCGGCACTAACCCCAAATGCAGCGACTGCATCCTGGCTCGCTTTTGGACGGTAGATGTCGAACAGGGCAGCGTCGCGCAGCAACCCGCCCGTCGGCGCAGCCCAGACCGCGCCCAGCAAAGCATCGTGGCTGGTCGACTCAGGCAGCAGCACCGCAATGTCGCGCTCCACCGCATGGAACTTGCTTACCGACTTGAATGCAGGTACGTCGCGATCAAGAACAGCATCGAGTTCCAGTTCAAACATGACGGGCGCTTGCGCCAAATCGTAGGCTTGGCGCCACTTGGGATGAAGTTCGCCTACAAAGCCGATCGATACGCCATCGAGCACAACGCTGGCGCATCGTCCTGGGTGCATGGCCGGGTGCGCAGCAGGCGCAAATACCGGCTTGCGCGGCGCCAGCAAAGCCTCAACGTCGCCCTTGACATCAAAGAAGTCCACGCCCTGCTCTTTGCGCCCCCACTGTGGCACGTCTGCATTGCCGCAAACCATGCCCGCCATGCGCAGAGGTTGGTGAAAGCCCTCTACCGTGGCGTCCGTGTTAGGGACATTCGCGTCGCGCAGGAAGACACGCCCCACCTCAAAGACCCGGACTCGCTGCGCCTTGCGATCGAGGTTGAATTTCAGGACCTGTAGCAGCGATCCGAGCAAAGAGGTGCGCATGACACTCATCTGACTGGCAATCGGGTTGAGAAGTTTGATCGGGGTCGGATTGGCGCAGAGCTCGTTCTCCCAGCGCTCTTCGACAAAACTGAAGTTGATGGTCTCCTGGTATCCCATCGCAGCGAGCGAACGACGTACCGCAAAAGAACTGCGCTCGGCCTCTGGGCGAATCTTCGCAGTGATGGGAGCCAGCGGCGGCGTCTGTGGCAGCTGGTTGTAGCCGACCATGCGAATCACTTCTTCGATCAGATCCTCTTCGATCTGCAGATCAAAGCGGTGTGGCGGTGATATCACGGTGATCGTGCCTTCGCCCTGCGTCAGTGGCAACTGCAGACGCGAAAGCGCATCGGCACACTGTGCCTGCGTCAATGGCATGCCGATGACCTTGCTGGCACGCGCCACACGCAGCGTCACGTTGGCGGCAGCGGGCATATTCACCTGCAAGTCATCGATCGGCCCGCAAGCAGTGCTGGCAGTGCCACAGATGGCAACGATCAGTTGCGTGATACGTTCAAGGTGTTGCACCGTCAGGCTCGGATCAACACCACGCTCGAAACGGTGGCCCGCATCGGTAGAAAAATTGAAGCGGCGCGAGCGCCCGGCAATCGCTTTGGGCCACCAGAAGGCAGCTTCAAGGTAAATGTGCTGTGTATCGTCCGACACCGCCGTGGCGTCGCCGCCCATAATGCCGGCCAGGGATTCGACCTGATGATCGTCAGCAATCACGCCGACCTTTTCGTCCACCGTGACCGTGCTGCCATTGAGGAGCTTTAACTGTTCACCGGCTCTGCCCCAGCGCACGTCGAGTGAGCCATGAATCTTGTCCAGATCAAAAACGTGCGACGGGCGACCGAACTCGAACATCACATAGTTGGAGATGTCCACCAGCGCCGTCACACTGCGCTGACCGCAGCGTGCCAGACGGTCCACCATCCACTGTGGCGTGCTCGCCTTTGTATTGACGTGCCGGATGACGCGACCGGAAAACCGTCCGCACAAATCAGGGGCGCTCACCTTGACCGGCAACTTGTCTGTGCTGCCAAGCTCGGTCGTGCCAAACACCGGTTCCTTCAAAGGGGCACCGGTCAAGGCTGCCACTTCGCGGGCCACGCCAAATACGCTCAGGCAATGCGCCAGATTGGGGGTCAACTTGAGCGTAAATAAGGTGTCGTCAAGCGAAAGATGCTCACGAATGTCCTGGCCCAGCAGCGCACCGCCGTCGAGTTCAAGCAGACCCGCATGGTCGGTGGAGAGTTTCAGTTCACGCGCCGAACACAACATGCCCTGGCTCTCAACGCCGCGCAGCTTGCCCACCTTGATCAGGAACGGTTGCCCATCGTCGCCGGCCGGCAACTCAGCGCCCACCAGTGCAACCGGTACCTTGATGCCGACCCGGGCATTGGGGGCGCCACACACGATGTTGAGCCAGTCGCCCTGCCCGATGTCAACCTGGCAGACACGCAGGCGATCCGCATTCGGATGCTGGACAGCCTCCTTGATCTCGCCCACGACAACCTTGCAAAAGGGTGGCGCAACCGGTTTGAGTTCTTCGACTTCAAGCCCGGCCATCGTGAGGGTGTCGGCCAGTTGCTCTGTGCTGAGCGGTGGGTTGCAGAATTCTCGCAGCCAGGATTCAGGAAATTGCATGGTGATTTAAATGTTTCTTGTCATTGGAACTGGGACAAAAAGCGGATGTCGCCGTCAAAAAACAGACGCAGA
>CAITQH010000061.1 GCA_903894475.1 uncultured beta proteobacterium | reverse complement strand
TTCAAATACGCTACCTGCGTTCCTTGCCCCAACCTCGATTGTCGTCAAGTCGTCCCTCGGAGGCGGCGCTACGGTGACAGGTTCGGCTATCACGGTTCGTTAAGTCGCGCCGGCAGGTCCCATTCTGTTCATCAGCGGCAGGGCCACGGCTGGCCCCGGTAGGGTTTGTGCTTAGCGTAAAGGCGGGTAACACCCCCGTGTCTCCAGCGGCCTGGAATGGTAGTCTTGAATCGCCCGAAAACCTGATGTGAAGCACTCGTTTGTGCCGATCTATCCCTTGTCGGCGACACAGCCAAACTGACGAGAGACTTCGCAAGTGAATGCAATGCCGCAAACTGACCCTGGTTCCCTGTTTCGAAGACTGCGCTTGACATCAGCCTCTGTCATTGATCGGGCGTCGCTCTGGTGCTCGGGGCGGCTATTCACCATGAGCTTGAGTACACGCGTGGTGCTGCTCGTTGTTTGCATGTTCATTGCCGGAGTCTGGGCGCTGGCTGTTGGTGCTACGCTGGTGCTGGAGCGTGACCTGACGCGAATGCTGTCGGCGAATTTCGCAGCTGAAGCGACAGGCGTCGCCGATGATCTGGATCGCGATATCCAACTGAACGTCCAGGTGTTGAACCGTTTGGCTGCAGCACTGACGCCAGAAGTGCGCGCCAAGCCGATGGCTCTCGGGCAGACGATGAATCAGTTCTTCAGCGCCAACGCGATTGCTTTTGCCGGCTTTTTCGTCGTCGACAGCGATGGGGTCGTTGTCGGCAGCTACCCTGATGGTGCGATGGGTGCGGGCACTTCGGTCAAGAACAGTGACTATTTTCGCCAAGTCATGGACGGTGCCAAACTGGCGATGGGTGCTCCGCTCAGCTTCTCCAAGACCCCCGGGGATGTCAGCATCCCGATGGCTGTTCCCCTGCACAGCGCCGCCGGTGCTACGGTCGGTGCATTGGTCGGCATTTCCGATCCGATGCTGCTGGGCCAGTTGGCGCAGCACAAACTTGGCCAGACCGGTTGGTTCCTGCTGGTCTCACCCAAGGATCGCCTGATTCTTGGCGCAAGCAACCGCGACCGGGTCTTGACGAACTTGCCGGGTCATGGCGTCATTCCACTGCTGGACCGGCGCTTCGAAGAAGGTTTTGAAGGTCCCGGCATCACCATGGCCTCGATGGGTGCGGAGGTTTTGTCGATTGGCCATAGGCTGGCGACGACCGGTTGGGTCGTCATCGCATCCGACCCCACCGCCGAGGTGTTCGCGCCGATTGCCGACACGAAGCGCTGGATTTACGCGGTGGCCCTGCTTGTATCACTGGTCGTGGCGACAGTGCTGCGCTACTTTCTCAAGCGTCAGTTGGCTCAGCTCAAAGACGCGGGAGACGCAATCAGGCGGATGACTGAGGGGCCACCATTGACGGCGATGCAGGCGATACCGGTCAAGAGGCTCGATGAGATTGGCAGTTTGATTGCCGGTTTCAATCGACTGCTGGCAGAGCGTCGCAGTCTGGAGGCGGCGCTGCATGCCGAGATCAAGCAACGCCAGGAGATGAACGCGGCCTTGCAGGAGAGCAAGGAAAGGCTTGAAGGCATCTACAGCTCCTGTGGGGATGGAATTCTCACTGTCGACGGCGAGCAGCGTGTTGTGCTGTTCAATGCTGCGGCCGAGAAAATCTTCGGCTACGCTGCAGCCGACATGCTGGGTCAGCCCCTGCAGGTGCTGCTGCCGCAGCGCTACCGCGCCGTGCATGACAGTCTGGTTCGCGGATTCGCAGCGAGTGGGCAGAGCTCGCGCACGATGGGAAAGTACGGACTGGTGTACGGGCGGCGCGCAAACGGTGAGGAGTTCCCGGTGGAGGCCACTGTGTCACAGTCCGCGAGCGGGACTGAAAATCTTGTTACCGTGATCCTGCGCGACATATCCGAGCGCCAGCAAGCCGAGCAGGAGCGGGAACGTTTGACTGGGCAACTGGAATCGCTGAGCGAACACCTGACGGCTGCACACGAGGCCGAGCGCGGCAGGATTGCCCACGAGTTGCACGAGGAGTTGGCACAGGAACTGGTCACGATCAAGCTGCACCTGCAGATGCTCGTGCCGGCAAACGTTGACTCACAGGCGGGTACTCACCACCAGGATGCCCTGGCGGTGGTGGTGCGCGCAACCGGGCGCATTCGGCGTCTGGTCATGCGTCTTGAGCCACCGGAGTTGGCAACTTTCGGTTTGCAAGCTGCAGTGCGCAGCTATTGCCACGCGCAAGCTGCGCTGTGCGGATGGAAACTGCATATCGATGCTCCAAACGGCGAAGTGCGTGCGTCGCAAGTGGTAGAAAGGGCAGGCTTTCACGTATTGCAGGAAGCAATGAACAATGTTTTCCAGCACGCCAAGGCCAGCGAGGTCTGGATTCAGGTACATCAGCTTGACGGCAAACTCGAGCTGGTGATACGCGACAACGGAAAGGGCTTCGATCACACACCGATCGGCGAACGCCGTCAGCGCGTCGGCGCAAGTCTTGGTTTGTTTGGCATGCAGCGCCGGGTCCAACAGGCCGGCGGAACCATGGTGATCAACTCCAGCCTTGGCCTTGGAACCGAACTCCGTTCAGTATTTCCATTGACAGCAGACGCTGCGCTGCCGGTGTGAACCCGAACTGCTCCCAAGGCGGCTGCCATTGCGCAATAGTGGGGCACCAATACTAGGTGTTGAGCCCCAAGCGGCTGCACAAGCGGCGCATGAAAATGGCGAAAACGCGTGATTTGCCCCATGACGTGGGCATTTGACCCATGACCCCCAAAGCATGGCACACATAGTGCTTGATGGCACTGCAAACTGCGACGCATCAAGACGATGCGCGCCTGCAGTCAGCGGTGTAGTGACTCTTTTGGGGGGGACCAATGAGACTGGTCAGTTCAGCGCCGGTGCGCTGTGGACGAAGTGCTTTGATCAGACGATGGAGCCTGATGAATTGCGTCGCCTCGCTTTGCTTGGGCATGGCGTTGGCCGGCCTTCCGGTGCTTGCCCATGCGGCCGGTGGGGGGGGCGCTGTGTTCACTCCAGGACCCCTGCTGCCGGCACCGCCGGTACCGCCGCAATTCGACATCACAGGTTTTATTCAGGAGGCGAGTCTTGACAGTGCGGGGCTGATCTGCAAGGCCAGCGATCCGCGTCTGGCGGGTGGCACAGTCAAGGTCAATGCCATTACCGTGATCGTGCCCTGCAACACCATCCTGCAGATGCCTGCAGCCACGCTTACCTGGCAGGAATTGTTCAGTCTGGCGCCACGTGACATGGGCCTGCCCACAGGTGCAGACGGCATCCCGACGCAAACCGGCCTGGCCCTGAAAGACACTGTGAAGTTACCGGTGGCGAGTGCCTACAGCGGACCTTTGCCCTCGTATGAGATCCACGTGCAGGGCAATGTGGTGAACGGCCAATACATCGCCGGACTGATCTTTATTTCACAACAATCGCTGAACCTGGTACAGGGCACCATCACAGCGATCGATTACGTCAACGGCGAGTTGCAGATCGCGACGAGCAGAGACACGCGACCGGTGACGATCCGCGTACGCATCAACGACCCGCTCGGCCGTTTCGGCAAGTCTCATGGCGCCGCGGGTAGCGGGGCCGCGCTGATCGAGCCCGGCTACGACCAGCGTTTTTCTGTTGACGAGGAAAGCCCAACGGTTCACGCTGTCACCGGCTATCCGATGTGCATCCCGCGCACCAATCCATTTACTGAAGCCGATGATCCGCTGTGTCCTCAGGCGAACCGGCCACGTGCCCCTTACTGCCGCTCATTGCCAGCGCCCTTCCCGTCGTTTGTGCAACCGGCCGAGGGTCAGTTCTGCCATACCTTCGTGATGCAGCCCCCGGGAACCCTTGCAGCAAGCTGTTCAGTCGGTACCAGTTGTCCGCCACCGCCCTCGGATCCAAGCCTCCAGGCACCCTTCGAAACCGGCGACTTCATCGAGTTCCAGGGCACGCTCAAGGTCGATGCCAACGGTACTTATATCTCGGCCCATACCATCGTCAACCGGGTTGGCATCTACACATCACCGGGTACGCTGCCGGCCTATCTTGCGATCGAGTCACTGATCCAGGGGACCTCGTCGCAGCCGCTGCTCAATCTGCCGCAGGAGTCGACGTCGAAGATCAAAGTGGAGGGCTTTACCACCGATCCAAGCAGTCTGATTGATATCTTCGCAGTGGATATTGATCCTCTGACCGGAGCCACTGTTGATCGACTGCTTGGCACCGCCAATCCGATCGGACCACCGGTGGTGGGGCGTTTTCGCTTTGTTCCCAACGCTGGCGCATACCTGCCCGCCACGCGTGAAGTCAGGGTTGTATCGAGAACCCTGTGTGGCGATCCTTTCTACCCCTGCACACTCGCCAGCGTCACACTGCCCAGCCCGCTGCCGGCGAATGGCCTGGTGGCAGGCCAGTATCACGCGCCAAACTTCAATTTCATTTTTGCCGAGAACCTGATATTGGGCGACGCCGTTGTCTCGGCAAATTTCCAGGACCTGGAATTCCTGTTTTGCGGCTCCGGCCCGCTTGCCACACCGACTGCCGGTGCCAATGGGCCGCCGGTGCGCCAGCTCGATCCGGCGCCCTGGGGGCCACCGATGGTTACGCCGCTTTTTGCTGCCACCCATTGTTCTGGCGAGCCGGTTGTGGGAGGGGTTGCGGTGACCGGGCCGCCCAAGCCGCCAGTCATCACTCTCTATCCGGGACCGAAGCTGACAGTGAACTCCGGCGCATCGGTGCTTTTGAGCGCCTCGGCGACCGACTCTACCGGACGGGCCATCGCCATCACCTGGGTCCAGTCCGCTGGTTCGCAGCCGTCCAGCGTTGCGATCATTCCACCGAGTCAGCCCAATGCGATCAGTTTCACCGCACCCTACGCCGCGTCGCAGATGGTCTTCACGGTGGGTGCGACCAATCCCGCCACCGGCCTGACTTCCACCGCAACGGTGACAGTCAATGTCACTGCCGTGGCTGCTGATACCGTCACTGTCACCACGGTCAACTGGACCAGTTTGCGGCAGAACCGTGGTGCTTTGAACGTGGCGGCGGTGTCGAGTGCGCCACTGGGTGCCAACGGCTTGCCACCCGCTGGTCTGCAACTCTATGTGCAAGCGACTGCCACGGTTGCCTCGCTGGTTCCCGACGGAACGGGTGGCCTGACGTTTCAATTATCAGAAGTCCAGATGGCGACGACGCCCTTGCCGATGTTCTTTGCACCCACCAGCAGTCCACCGGTTTGCCCCATCGGCATAGCAAGCTGCTGGCAATTCGCGACACGCGGCACGCTGATTGATCCGAACAACCCAGGAACTTTCGTGCCGCCCGACGCTGTGCAGGTGACATCAAGTTACGGCGGCTCGGCGGTGGTCACACAGTACAGCGCGATCTTCAAGGTGAACTAAATGCTTTTCAATATCCTGCGCGAATTGCGACGACGGCGTGCCATCGCTGCCACCTTGAGCATGACCCTGCTGCTTGGCAGCGGCAGCGGGTTTGGTCGTGGCCGAACCGGTGGTGGGGCCGCCGGGGCGCTGGACGACTTTGACCTGCTGCCACCGACCCAGACGACAACCGGCTTGCCAGGCAATATGGTTAACGGTTTCGCACCCATGGGCAGTTCCCCCGGGGACGGCATTGCCGGCGTTGGCGGTCTGCCGGTCTTCGTACCGGGTTCTCCAGGCATTGTTTCGCAAAGCGGCCAGGCCATCACACTGCTGCTGCCCAGTGTCACTGGCAATAGCGGCCGCCAGGGCGGCGTTGCGCGACAACTCGGTCCCGATGGCTTGCCGGCGATGCGTTCGCTGAAAATGGTGGGTGTACCACCGGTACCGGGGCTCGCCAGCTTCGTTCGCAATACACAGGCAGCGATCGTTCTGGGCAAGGCGCTGTTCTGGGATGTGCAAGCTGGCAGTGACGGCAATGCCTGCGCCAGTTGCCACTTTCATGCGGGCGCAGACAACCGCATGAAGAACCAGCTTTCTCCCGGCCATGCTGGTGGCTTTCAAATCTTTCAGCGAACGCCAGCGGGTCAGGCTGCGTCGACTACCCCGTCAGCAGGCGCAAATCAGTCCACGCCGGGGGGGCAATCGGGGTCCAGTGGCAAATCTACAGCCACAGTAACGCCCACGGCCACCAACGCGGATCTGTTCACGTCTCCGAATGACCAGAGGCGTGAACCCGCCTTGACCCCGGATCGTCCTTCCAAGACGACTCGCACAGGTTCTGGCGGACCTAATTACACACTGGTGCCGAGCGACTTTCCCTTCCACCAATTGTCCGATCCGCTGGATCGCAACTCAAATGTGCTGTTCGATTCGGACGACATTGTTTCGTCGCAGGGTGCTTTCGGCGGCGTGTTCCAGAAGCTCGGTTCCAACGGCGTGGAGGAATGCGGTGCGCGTACTTCTGCCGACAGCTTCCAGGTCAAAGGCACGCTGACCCGGCGTGTTCCGGGGCGCAATGCACCGACCACCATTAACGCGGTCTACAACTATCGCAACTTCTGGGACGGTCGCGCCAACAATGTGTTCAATGGCGTCAATCCCTTCGGACCACGCGATAGCAGCGCGCTGGTTCTTGAGCTGCGCAGCGATGGCAGCACCGGCTGGACGGCCATCGCCCTGAGCAACGCCAGTCTGGCATCGCAGGCGGTAGGCCCGGTGCTTTCCGAATTCGAAATGTCATGCGCCAAGAAGACTTTCAAGGACCTTGGCAGGAAGCTGCTTGCACTGCAGCCCCTGGCTTTGCAGGACCTGCATGCGCAGGACAGTGTGCTGGGTTCGCACAGCGCTTCCAAAGGGCGCGGCATGAAAGAGAGTTACCCCGACTTGATCCGCGCCGCCTTCGATCCACGTTGGTGGAACGCTTCCGGGCAGGTCAATGGCTACACGCAGATGGAGAATAATTTCTCCCTGTTCTGGGGTCTGGCGATCATGATGTACGAGTCAACGCTGGTGTCGGACGAAACACCGTTTGACAAGTTCATGGGTTATCCCGGAAGCCCGGGCGACATCAATGCCCTGTCTGTCCAGCAGCAGCGCGGACTGACCGTGTTTCGCGGCAAAGGTCAATGTGTTTCCTGCCACAAGGGCGCCGAATTCACCGGTGCCGCAACTGCACTGCAGCCTGGCTCGGATGGCGCCACGGTGATCGAGAGCATGTTTCTCAAGACCGGTGAACTGGCCATTTACGATAACGGCTTCTACAACATAGGCGTGCGTCCGACGGTTGAAGATCGCGGTGTCGGCGGCACGGACCCCCTGGGCAATGCGCTCTCGTTTACGCGCAACTGGTTCGCGCTCTTGCAGAAGCAGCCGGTAGCGGATCCGGTATGGGTGGATCCCTGCCTGTTTAGCGTCTTCTCCGATGCCAACGCGTGCTGGATTGCGCCGCAGGCTGGGGGTACCCGGGTCGTGACCGACGGCGCTTTCAAGACGCCAACCTTACGTAACATCGCGCTGACTCAACCGTATTTTCATAATGGTGGTCAATTCACGCTTGAACAGGTGGTGGCGTTCTATAACCGTGGTGGTGACCGACGAGGTCCGGATGATAACGATACAAGCGGATACGTCGCTACGGACGCACCCAACGGCGGTACCAGCAACGTCCATCCGGCGATCATGTCGCTGGGCTTGACAGACCTGGAGCGCGCCGACCTGGTCGCTTTCCTGCGCAATGGACTGACCGACCCCCGGGTAGCCTGCGAGCGGGCTCCGTTCGATCACCCATCGCTGTCACTGCACAATGGTCACGATGGAGATGAAGTCAATGTCAAGGACAAAGACAAGGATGGCAAGGCCGACGACCTGTTTCTGCTCTTGCCGGCGGTAGGAGCCAGCGGTTTGCCCAAGGCACAGTGCCTGCGCAACGACGATGGCAGTGTGGTTGCGGGTACATGAATCGATGCGCTACGAAATAGTCACCGTGGTGCTCGCCAGTATGGGCGTGGTATGGCTGCTCTGCGCGGCTACGCTTCGGTATCTGAGGCGCCGCAGTCAGCCCGAGTCACGCTCTTCAGAACTCGCTGCGGGCGGCGATGGCGCTATGGCCAGCTGGCGCCAGCGGCGTGAGGTGCTGCAGCGAAGGCTCGACATTGACGAGCCCCGTTTTTGCACCCAGTCAAGGGTTTCTTGTACCTGCTGGTCCTTCTGTGGCGGCGCTGAGGCGGATGGCTCGGCCGTAGTGCCAAGGGCAGGCGTGGCCGACTGTCCGTTCCGATTTTCATCCCCGAGGCTGACCTAGATCGATGAAGCGGCCCTGGCCGGCGCCGGCAACACCCCGGCGCCGTGAATCGAAGCGCCTGAGGCTTCAAATGCGGTGTTTTCCAAATGGCTGGACTGGCTGCTCACCAAGCCCTTGGCAATCGCAAATGCTGTCAGCATGGAGGCGTTGTGCAGGTCGAGTTTCTTCATGAGGTTGGAGCGGTGTTTTTCAACCGTCTTGACACTCAGGCAAAGGTATCCGGCAATGGATTTGTTAGGACGACCCTCGGCAATCAGTTTGAGCACCTGACGCTCGCGGTGCGTCACGGTCTCCCAGCTTGATGTGATGCCCGAGCTTTTTCGACTGCCCAAGTAGCCATGGATCACGGTGCTGGAAATGTCCGGACTGAGATAGGTTTTTCCTTGCAGAACGCTGCGAATGGCAACGCGCAGTTCCTCACTCGTGGCGTCTTTCAGAATGTAGCCGTCGGCGCCAGCGCGCAGACTTCGCTGAATGTATTCCTCGCCGCGCAGCAGCGTGAGGATGAGAATCCTGATGCCTGGATTGTCATGCTTTATCTGCGCTACGGTGCCAATGCCGATGAGGCCCGAAACGGTCAAATCCATCAGGACCAGATCCGGCATCATGGTTGCGATCAGGTGTGCGGCGTCCGGACCGGCTTGCGCCTCGCCCACAATTTCGATGTCGGGCTCCTGCATCAGCAGGGCGCGCAAGCCGGCCCGCAACAACATTTGATCCTCAACGATGACTAATCGGTATTTGTCGTTCATGGCTTGCTCCTTATCTGCGGACACGAGGTCCGGTTCTGCCGAGTCCCGCGCCACCGTCGTCAAGCGGCTGGGGGACCGGATCGAAGTTATTTGCTGCGCCCGGTTCCTGCGTCGCAGCGGGTGTTGTGGCGGCGCCATTGCGCTGCACTGCATGTGCAAGGAATACCCATTCAGAATATTGCTCCTTGGCCTCAAAGCCCTGGTTCGCCAGGGAGAATCCGCTTTGCTTGAGTGGCTGCGCGTCGGACATGCTGTGCACACCAAGCACGGTGTTGCCGTCGGGCTTGACCAGAACCCAATCCGGGCGTCCGGTCATCGGATCGCGATAAATCTTGCGCAGGCTGCGGCGAACACCCGGATAGGCGGGATCTTTCAGCAGATCCTCCAGGCTCTGCGGATAGCGACCGGTGCTGGCAATAAATCGGCCAATCGCGCTTCTGATTTCAGCGCCGACAAACAGCAATTCCTCTTCCTTGTCGCGCAGCTGCCGGGTCTGCCAGACTTGGGCGACCACCGTCAAAGCCAGGCCCATGGCGGCAACCAGGATCAACAAACCGATGTAGGTGAATCCGCTGTGCGGGCCTGGCCTGCGCGCCCGAACGCGGACTCGCTGCGATGTTTTCTTGGGTGTTTGCAAGATGCTTCCTTTGCTTACCACTCGCGAAAGGGCGTACCGTTTCGGTCCAGACCCGCAGCGCCGCTGCGGATGTCGCTGACGGCTCCCTTGGCAGCGTCCTCAGGTGCTACAAGGATCCAGCTGGCGCTGCTGTCGGTGATCGGATCAACCGGCAAACTGCGCAGGTAGCGCTGAGTGATCAAGGCGTCCAGACTGTCAGGGTACTTGCCCTTGTCACCATAAAACTTGTCCAGCGCATCCCGTGTCACCGCGAGCGTTTGGTGCAGCGCGGTCTCTTTGGACTTTTGCAGACTGCCGAAATAACGCGGTGCTGCGACGGCGATCAGGATGGACACGATCACCATGACCACCATCAGTTCGATCAGCGTGAAGCCGCTTTGGCGTCGGGCCTGCATTTCTTGACCTACCATTCCCGGTACGGCACGCCATTGAGCGCGACGGCGTTTGATTTGGAATACACGTCAAAGACGTCCGCGCCCTCTTGCGGATTGTCTGGCTCGCTGGCATAGCTGCGCAGGCCCCAGGTTTGCTCCGGCGCAATGTCTGCATCCAGCGCCAGGGGGTCGCGCGGGATGCGCCGCAGAAAATACATCTTGCTGTGATTCGCACTGCTGGCGTCGGCAATGCCGTCGACCAGCACGCGCAAGGAAGGCGGATAACCGGAGTCCCCTACCGTTTTGACGACGCGACCCTCGTCATAAGCCAGCTTGTAGGCATCAATGGCTCGGCGAATCTCGCGCAGGTCCAGGCGCAGTTCCTGCTCCCGGTTGCGCTGCACCGCAAGCTCTACCGTGGGCACGGCTATGGAGGCCAGCAGGCCGACGATGGCGACGGTCACTGCGAGCTCAATCAGTGTAAATCCGTGTGATGACTTGAGCGCACGCATCTTCATGGATTCGGTTTGAACGGAATGGGCTCACCGGACTGCAAGCCAGGCGATGGCGGGGCCGCAGTTTCGGCTCTGGCCGGGCTTGCTGGCGGTGAAGTCACAGCGCTCCCCGCAGGCGGCGGGTTGGCTTGCAAGGGCACGGGTGGCGCCTCCACCGCTGGCGGCGCCACAGGAAAGTCTGGCATGGTGGTTCTCGGTGTGAGTCGCGATGGAAGCGAAGCGTCGCGCGCTGACGGCTGGGAGTTCACTGCGGCTGCGCCCGACAGTGTGACCGAGCCCATCTGGCGCAGGGACGGGGGCGAGCTGCGCAGGGCGCCTTCGGTGCCACTCCAGAATTCGAGCGATTGTGCTTCTGGCAGTCGGGTCCTGCCGACAATGCGCGGTGTGATCGAGAGGACGATCTCGGTTTTCAAATTGTTGTTGTGGCGGGTCGAGAACAGGCGGCCAAGCACTGGCACCTCACCGAGCCCCGGGATCATGATCCTGGCACTGGTTTCGTTGTCTCTGATCAAACCGGCAAGCACCTGAGTCTCGCCGTCTTTGAGCCGCAGCACGGTGCTGGCAGTTCGTGTCGAAATAGGGAATGCAGTGGTGCCCGAGACCGCATTGGTCACCGCGGCACCGGCGGAACTCACCTCCAGGCTGATCTTGATGGCCACTTCGGCATCCGGGTGAATGTCGGGCTCCACTTCGAGCTTCAGTCCGACATCGAGGTACTGGACGCTCCCGGTGGTTACCGAGGCACCGGTTGCCAGCGGCGTGACGGAGTTGGTAAAGACGGGTAAGCGGTCACCGATGTGAATCTTCGCCTTTTCCTTGTTGCGGGCGCGAATCCGTGGGCTGGCAAGTACGTTGACATCCGAATCGTCGAGATGGGCGTTCAGGGTGACACTGGGGCTCGGCGACACAAGCAGAGTGTCTGCGCTCAGGTTGCGCAATGCGCCCAGGGTGAGGCCGCCGCCACCGGACAGGCCTGGAACCTGAACGTTCAGGCTGTCCGGATACTGGATGCCGAGTTCAGACAGGCGCGAGCGGGTGATCTCCAGCACTTCAATTTCCAGCATGACCTCGGGTTCGGCAATATCCTGGTCGGCAATAATCTTTTCTGCCAGCCGGATCGCATCCGGGGTATCACGCATGATCAGCGAATTGGTCTTTTCGTGAATGAACATGTCGCGCGTCTTCAGTATGGTTTTGATCATTGCCTGCATCTGTTTGGCATCCGCGTTCACCAAATGGAAGCTGCGTACCTTGAGGTCCTGGTAATCCTTGGTCTTGGCCGGGACATTCGGATAGATGAAGATCGTGTTATCCGACAGCACCCTCTTTTCCAGCTGGTTTTGCATCAGTAGCAGATCGATCGTGTCTTCGACCGACGTTGCCTTGACAAAAATGGTTGCCTTCAGATCGGGCCTGACGTCCTTGTCCAACAGGATGTTGATGCCGGTCGTCCTGGAGATGGACTCCAGCACCATTTTCAGATTGGCGTCCCTGAACTGCAGCGTCACCGGTTTTTGAAAATTCGCGCGCAGTGAGAGTTCGGAGCCGAGGTCCTTGGCCAGGCGCTCGCTGATCTGACGCTGCAGTGCGAGCGCGTTGCTGTGGTTTGAATTCTCCAGAAAGACATCCTTCAGCCGAGCAGCGGCACCATCGGCGTCCCCTTTCTTGAACAGGCTTTGCGCCTCTGTCAGAAGCGCCTCGTGGCGTCGGTCCATGGCGACGGCGTCAAGTCCGACCCGGGCCCGACCGCTGCCAGCGTCCAGTTGAAGCGCCTTTTTATAGGATTCCTCAGCACGATCAAATCGCTCCGCCGAACGCTCGGTGTTGCCGGTGGCGACGAGGCGATAGACTGCCTCCTCGCGCGCCCGAATGAAGTCCTTGCGAATTTCCAGGTCGCCTGGGTCCATGCGCATTGCTTGCTCAAGTTTGTTAAGGGCTTGTTCGTATTGGCCCAGACCCAGAAACCCCATGCCCTCAGTGTGCATGCGCTGCGCTGCGCAGCCGGTCAGTAGCAGCAGGCTCAGCCAGACTGCCGGGCGGAGCCGCGCCACGGTGCGGGCGTAGTTGTTCATGATTCCCCCTGTGTTGTAAGAC
>CAITQH010000060.1 GCA_903894475.1 uncultured beta proteobacterium | reverse complement strand
TCGAAAGACGTGCCCAGCAGCGCCCTTAGCCGCTGAATTGCCAGTTATGGCCCGTTCTATTGATCTTTCCAGAATTCAACAAGGGCAGGATCGTCATTGCGAGCCTCCCGTATCCGGCCCGATACCGCACACGGACTCTGAACCTGAAATTGTCATCCCTGACTTGATCCGGGATCCAGTGCCACGCGAGCCATGGATTGCGGGTCGGGGCCCGCAATGACAAGCAGGGGAGTAACTGTTCATGGAAAGGAGCGCCGCGACGCGGCAATCCAGCAAGTCCGGGGGCATGGATTGCCACGCTTCGCTCGCGATGACGAAAGTTGGTGTCTTGAATTCTGGAAAGATCATTAACCAGTGATTTGCGAAACTTGAGCAACAAGAGTGGCCTGCGCCAGACTTGAATCGGCGTACCATTCACAGCAATGCCCACCCTGGGCGACTGGAGCGCCATGACAACCAAGAAAACCACCAAGACAGCAAGCGCCAGCGCGCTCGCGAGCCCCCCCGACGCGGCCGCGCCGCCCCCTGCCAGTGCGCCCGGCGCAGCAAGTGATGAGGTGGCGGGCGTAGCTGCAGCTGCAGTGCCTGGCCTGGCCCCCGAACTGCCGATTGTCGGCATCGGCGCCTCCGCCGGCGGCCTGGAAGCCTTCGAGGCCTTCTTTCGCGCTTGCCCTGCCGACACCGGCATGGCCTTTGTGCTGGTGCCCCATCTTGACCCCGGCCATGTCAGCCTCCTGACCGAAATCCTGCAGCGCTGCACCAGCATGGCAGTGCTCGAAGCGCAGGACCTGATGCGGGTCCAGGCGAATTGCGTCTACGTCATCCCGCCGAACCGCGAGATGGCCATTCTGCGTGGCTTGTTGCAACTCTCGGTGCCCGAAATGGTACGCGGCCAGCGCATGCCGATTGACAGCTTTCTGCGCTCGCTGGCCGAAGACCAGGGCGAGCGCGCCATCGGCGTCATCCTCTCTGGCACCGCCACCGACGGCACGCTGGGCCTGCGCGCCATCCTGGGCGCTGGCGGTGTCTGCATGGTGCAGGAACCCTCCAGCGCCAAATACGACGGCATGCCGCAAAGCGCCATCTCATCGGGCTACGCCACCCACATCCTGCCGGTCGAACAGATGCCCGCCATGCTGCTCGAAGTGACGCGACAGGCGGCCTACCGGCTGAACGTGCCAGCCGTTGTGCCCGAGAAGGTTCTTTCGGGCATCAACCAGATCCTGCTGCAACTGCGCTCAAGTACCGGGCACGACTTCTCGCTCTACAAGAAAAGCACCATCTCCAGGCGCATCCAGCGCCGCATGGCCCAGCACGGCATCGAGGACGAGTCGGTGTACGCGCGCTTCCTGCGCGAAAACCCCCACGAGACGCAACTGCTGTTCAAGGAGCTGCTGATCAACGTCACCAGTTTCTTTCGCGACCCCGATGCCTTTGTCGTGCTCAAGAAGACGGTGCTGCCCGAGTTGCTGGCAGACAAGCCGCCCGGTTACGCCTTTCGCGTCTGGGTGGCTGGCTGCGCCACCGGCGAAGAGGCCTACTCGATTGCCATGGTGCTGCAGGAGTTGCAGGACGAACTGCGCTCGCGCCACGAGCAGGAACTGGGCATCCAGATCTACGCCACCGACCTCGACGACGAGGCCATCGCGGTGGCGCGCGTCGGACACTATCCGCCCAACATCGCGCAGGACATCACGCCCGAGCGGCTGCGCCGCTTCTTCAGCAAGGACGACACCGGCTACAAGGTCAAGAAAGAGATCCGCGACATGGTGGTGTTCGCCGTGCAGAACGTCATCAAGGACCCACCCTTCACCAAGCTCGACCTGCTGAGCTGCCGCAACCTGTTGATCTATCTTGAAGGCGAAGCGCAAACCCGCCTGATTCCCAACTTCCACTATGCCTTGAAGAGCGCCGGGGCACTGTTCCTGTCGACCTCGGAGAGCATCACCAGCCATCCCGACCTGTTCGCCACGATTGACCGCAAGTGGAAGTTCTACCGCGCCAAGCACGCCCCCCTCTCGCCCTGGCGTCAAGGCAGCGCCGAGCAGAGCTGGAGCGTTGACAGGGCAGCAAGAACAGGGACTGCGCCCCCAGCCGGCAAAGCCCGCCTTGGCGCTGGTGCCAACATCGCCGCGCTGAGCACGCAGGCGCTCTTGCAGACCTACGCGCCAGCCTCGGTGACCACCGATGCCAGAGGCAACATCCTGTATGTGCACGGTGAGACCGGGCGTTACCTGCGTCCGGCCCCGGGACCAGTCAGCAACAACGTGGTGGAGATGGCGCGCGAGGGCCTGCAGCTTGAACTGCGCGGCGCCATCAGCACGGCGGCCGTGCAGGCCGAGCCGACTCTGAAGCGCGAAGTCTCGGTCAAGACCAATGGCGGCTTCTCCCTGGTGCGCTTCAGCGTGCGCTCCCTGACGCGCGACAAGAGCGGCGAGCCGCTGCTGCTGGTCAGCTTCGAGGACGTCGCCAGCGCCGAGCCGAGCGCCGGCAAGGCCGCCACCAAACCAGGCCGCGGCAAGCGCAGCGCAATTACATCGGCCGAGACCGCGCGCATCCAGGAGCTCGAGCGTGAACTCGCCTACAGCAAAGAGAACCTGCAGGCCACCAGCGAAGAGCAGCAGGCCTCCAACGAAGAGCTCAAGTCGACCAACGAAGAATTGCAGTCCACCAACGAAGAGCTGCAGTCCTCCAATGAAGAACTGGAAACCTCGAAGGAAGAGCTGCAGTCGCTCAACGAAGAGACGATCACCGTCAACTCCGAACTCAATGCCAAGATCGAGCAGCTCACCGGCATGCAGAACGACATGAAGAACCTGCTCGACAGCGTCGGCACGGGCACCCTGTTCCTGGACCACCAGTTGGCCATCCGGCGCTACACGCCGGCGGCGGTCAAGGCCTACCGCCTGATCGGCAGCGACGTCGGCCGGCCCTTGAGCGACATCACCTCCAATCTGGACGGCGTAGACCTGGGGGCCGATCTGCAGTCGGTGCTTGACACGCTGATCCCCATCGAGCGCGAGGTGCACACGGTGGACGGCAACTGGTACCTGGCGCGCATCCAGCCCTACCGCACGCTGGACAACGTGATCGAGGGCGTGGTGCTGACCTTCACCGCGGTAACCGAGTTCAAGCTCGCCAGCGAGGCCGCCCAGCGCGCCATCAGCGAACTCGCAACGGCGCAGATGGCAGCGACGCAACTGGCCAGAGAACTGGCCGAAGGCATCGTCAACACGGTGGCCGAGCCTCTGATCGTGCTCGATAACAAGCTGGAGGTGGTCTCGGCCAGCCGTTCCTTTTACGAGCACTTCAAGGTCACGCCAGAAGAGACCGTGGGGCGCAAAATCTACAGGCTGGGCAACGGTCAATGGGACATTGCCGCCTTGCGCGAGTTGCTGGAGAACATTCTGCCGCACAACCAGGTGATGGAGGCTTACGTGGTGGAGCATGACTTTGCCGGCCTGGGCCAACGGCGCATGGTGCTCAACGCCAGGCGCATCGTCACCGCTCTGGGCAATGCCGAGCTGATTCTGCTGGCGATGGTGGCCATCGAGCCATTGAAAGAGCCGTGAACCCGACCAGGAAAAACGTAGCGCCAGATCTACTGCTGCGGGCCGCAGCGGAGGCGCAGCTAGCAAAGGCGCCACAGACCGATGGGCGAGCGGCCACGGAGCTGCTGCACGATCTGCAGGTTCATCAGATCGAACTGGAAATGCAGAACGAGGAACTGCGCCGAACACAGCATGCGCTGGAGGAGTCGCGCGACCGCTATGTCGACCTGTACGAGTTCGCGCCGCTGGGCTATCTGACGCTGAGCCTGGACGGCCTGATCCAGGAGCTCAACCTGAGAGCCCTCACGCTGCTGGGCATGCAGCGCAAGAAGCTGCAACGGCGCTTCTTTACCCAGCTGGTCGTCCCCAAAGACCAGAGTCGCTGGGCCGAGTTTCTTCTGCGCTTGAAGAAGATCGACGGCACGGGCAGTCTTGAGCTCAGCCTGCAACGCGGCGATGGCACGGTGTTTCAGGCGCTGCTGGAAGGTGAAAAGAGACCCGTCGGCAATGGCGCTGCGCAGATTCGCCTTGCCCTGAGCGACATCAGCGAACGCAAGGTTGCTGAAGAAGCCCAGCGCATTGCCTCTACCGCTTTCGAGTCCCAGCAGGGCATGTTCATCACCGATGCGAACAAAGTGATCCTGCGGGTCAACAAGGCATTCACCGAGATCACCGGCTATACAGCCGAAGAAGCGCTTGGCCAGACACCGAGCCTTCTCAAGTCGGGCCGTCAGGACTCAGCCTTTTACACAACGATGTGGGTACGCATCAGCGTCACCGGCAACTGGCAGGGTGAAATCTGGAACCGGCACAAGAACGGTACGGTCTACCCCGAGCACCTGAGCATCAGCGCCGTAAAGAACGACGCCGGTTTGCTGACCCACTACGTTGGCACCTTCAGCGACCTGAGCTCTTACAAGGCGGCCGAGGAACAGATCAACGACCTTGCCTACACCGACCTCTTGACCGGGCTGGCGAATCGCCGAAAGCTGATCATCCGGCTGCAACAGGCAATCACGGCAGGAGAGGACCAACAGCACTCTTGTGCGTTGATGATGCTCGATCTGGACAATTTCAAGAACCTCAACGATTCTCTGGGGCACGAGCAGGGTGACGCGGTACTGCAAGGCTTTGCCAAGCGACTGAGCGCAGCGGCGCGTGATGGCGACACCGTGGCGCGCCTGGGCGCTGATGAATTTGCCGTGCTTCTCGACCCTCTGAGCCCCGACCCGCAGCAGGCGCTCAGGCAGGTTGAGAGCTTGGCCAGCAAGATGCTTGCGGCACTTGAGCCACCTTACCAGCTGGCCGGCTCCACGATCTCGTGCAGCGCCAGCATCGGCATCACCTTCTTTGGCGAGCAGCACGAGGAACCCCTTGAACCATTGAAGCGAGCCGAACTGGCCATGTACCAGGCCAAGTCTGCAGGACGCAACACCCTGCGCTTTTTTGAGCCGCAGATGCAGGCCGCGGTCGATGCGCGCGTCCTGCTGGAGGAGGCTTTGCACGAGGCGATCCAAAAGCAGCAGTTCACGCTGTACTACCAGGCTCAGGTCTCGGACAGCGAAGGCATCGTTGGCGTTGAAGCTTTGGTGCGCTGGTTTGACCCGAAGCGCGGCATGATCTCGCCGGCCGAGTTCATCCCCCTGGCCGAGGAAACCGGCCTGATCCTGCCGATCGGCGCCTGGGTGCTGGAGGCCGCCTGCCAGCAGTTGGCGCTGTGGGCCAGCCAGCCAGCGATGGCGCAGCTGAGCATTGCCGTCAACGTCAGCGCCCGGCAATTTCGTGAGAGCAACTTCGTCGAGCAAGTGCTCGCAACGCTGCAGCGCACGCTTGCCAATCCACAGCGGCTCAAGCTGGAGCTGACCGAGTCGGTGTTGGTAGCCAACGCCGAGGAGGTGATCGTGAAGATGAACGCCCTCAAGGCGGTGGGTATTGGTTTTGCCATTGACGACTTTGGCACCGGCTATTCATCCCTGTCCTACCTGAAGCGCCTGCCACTGGAGCGGCTCAAGATCGACCAGGGCTTTGTGCGCAATATCCTGACGGATGCCGATGACGCGGCGATTTCCCGGGCCGTCATCGCGATGGCCACCAGCATGGGGCTGGGCGTGATCGCCGAAGGGGTGGAGACCGAGGCGCAGCGGGAGTTTCTGGCCAGTCTGGGCTGCCATACCTACCAGGGTTACCTGTTCAACCGACCGCTGCCGCCCGAGAAGTTTGAGGCGCTGGCGCAGCGGCTCGGTCGCGGCGCGGCTGCTCCTTGATGACGCTGTCGGCTCGGGCAAGTGCCTGCTTGCTATCACTTGCCGCATAACGAGGAGAACGGTAGCCGATGTCCATGGTTCAGCTGGCGCTGCGGCGTCCCTACACTTTCATCGTGATGGCGATGCTGATCGTTCTGGCAACGCCCTTTGCCTTGCTCAGCATGGCGACCGACATCTTTCCTGAAATCAATATCCCGGTTGTCAGCATCATCTGGAACTATGGTGGCCTGTCGGCACAGGAAATGGGTCAACGCATTGCCGGTCAGAGCGAGCGCGGGCTAACCACCACGGTCAGCGATATTGAGCACATCGAGTCGCAGTCGCTGGCCAGCGTTTCCATCATCAAGGTGTTTTTTCAGCCCACTGCCAACATCCAGACCGCCATTGCGCAGGTCGTGGCGGCAATGCAGACGCAGGTGCGCCAGTTGCCCCCGGGCATCACACCGCCACTGGTGATCAAGTATTCGGCCTCCAGCATCCCGGTAGTGCAACTCGCGCTGTCGAGTCCGACCCTGCCGGAGCAAGCGGTCTTTGACAACGCCGTGAATGTGCTGCGGCCGCAGCTCATCACCATCCCCGGGGCCGCCGTGCCTTTTCCCTACGGCGGCAAGAACCGCCTGATTTCAATCGATCTCGATACGCCGGCTCTGCAGGCACGCGGCCTGTCGCCGGTCGATGTGGTCAATGCGGTGAATTTGCAGAACCTGATTCTGCCTTCCGGAACAGCCAAGTTCGGAACGACCGAATACACCGTCAGGATGAACGGCTCGCCCGACGCCATTGAGGGTCTGGGCGACCTGCCGGTGCGCACCATTGGCAGTGCCACCACCTATGTGCGCGACGTGGCGCAGGTCCGCGATGGCTTCTCGCCGCAAACCAATATCGTGCGCCAGGACGGCGCTCGTGGCGTGCTCTTGTCGGTACTGAAGAACGGCGGCGCCTCGACGCTGGACATTGTGGCCAACCTGAAGGCCCTGCTGCCGCGGGTGGCTCAGGTATTGCCGGCAGATATCAAGGTCACGCCGCTTTTTGATCAGTCGGTGTTTGTCAAGGCGGCCGTCAAGGGTGTGGTCATCGAGGCCTTGATTGCCGCAGCACTGACCGCTGCCATGGTGCTGCTCTTTTTGGGCAACTGGCGCAGCACCTTGATCATTGCGCTGACCATTCCCCTGTCGATCCTGGCCTCGATTCTGGTCCTGAAAATGCTTGGCGAGACGCTCAACCTGATGACACTCGGTGGCCTGGCTTTGTCGGTCGGTGTTCTGGTGGACCAGGCGATCGTGACCATAGAAAACATCGAACGCCATCTGCACATGGGCACGCCGATTGTTGAAGCCATCGAGACCGGCGCCGGCGAAATCGGCGTTGCTGCGTTTGTCTCTACGCTTTGCATCTGCATCGTGTTTGTGCCGATGTTCTTCCTCTCGGGTGTCGCGCGCTTCCTGTTTGTGCCTATGGCAGAGGCGGTGGTGCTGGCGATGATTGCCTCTTACCTGCTGTCGCGCACCCTGGTGCCGACGCTGGTGCTGCTTTTGATGTCGCGCCAGCAGGGGCCAGCCACCGGCAGTGGTCTGCTGACCCGCCTGTACCGTGCCTTCGACAGCCGTTTCGAGCGGGTACGGCGCGCCTACACGCTGGCGCTGTCGGCACTGCTGTCGCACCGGCGCGGTTTTGCCCTGCTGTTCATGGGCTTCTGCCTGGGTTCCTGCCTGTTGTACCCGGTACTGGGTCGCGATTTTTTCCCCAGCGTCGATGCCGGTCAGATCCGTCTGCACCTGCGCGCACCGACCGGTACCCGCATTGAGGAGACGGCGCGGCTGGCCGATGCGGTGGAGACGGTGATCCGCGAGCTTATTCCGCGCGAGCAGCTCGAGACCATTCTGGACAACCTGGGCGTGCCCAACAGCGGCATCAATCTGTCGTACAGCAATGCCGGCACGATTGGAACGCTGGACGGCGAAATTCTGCTCTCGCTGCGCGAGGGGCATGATCCCACCGAGGGTTTTGTTTCGCGGCTGCGCTCCGAGCTGCCGAAGCGCTTTCCCGGCATCGAGTTCTTTTTCCAGCCGGCCGATATCGTCACCCAGATTCTGAATTTCGGATTGCCGGCGGCCATCGACATCCAGTTCACCGGCGCAGATGTGGCTGGCAATGCCCAGCTCGCTGGCGAACTGACCGAACTGATCCGACACATTCCGGGCGCGGTTGACGCCCATGTGCATCAGCGGCTCGATGCGCCTGCCTTGAATCTGCAGATGGACCGCAGTCGCTTGCAGCAGGTCGGGCTGAGCGCCGCCAACGTTGGCCAGAACGTGCTGATCTCGCTTTCGGGCAGTTCGCAGACGGCGCCGGCGTTCTGGCTCAATCCGCAAAATGGTGTGGTCTACAACATCGCTGTGCAGACGCCGCAGTACCAGATTGATTCGCTCGACGCCTTGCTCAATATGCCGGTCGGAACCGGTGTCGGCACGACCGGCACCAGCGGCGGCACGCAGTTGCTGGGCAACCTGGTGCAAGTAACGCCGAGCCGGATGCTGGCCGTCGCGTCGCGCTACAACATCCTGCCGGCGGTCGATGTCTATGTCAGCGTTCAGGGCACCGATCTGGCCAGCGTGGCGGCGCGCATCGAGACCTTGATCGAGCAAATTCGCCCCAGGCTGCCGCGAGGCAGTCAGCTTGCTCTGCGTGGCCAGATCGAGACCATGCAGGCGTCCTTTCTGGGTCTGGGCGTGGGGCTGGCCATGGCCATCGTGCTGGTGTATCTGCTGATCGTTATCAACTTCCAGTCCTGGACTGACGCGCTGATCATCATTGCGGCCTTGCCGGCAGCCCTGGCAGGCATTGCCTGGATGCTGTTCATCACTGGCACCACGCTCAGCGTGCCGGCGCTGACCGGTGCCATCATGACGATGGGCGTGGCCACTGCCAACAGCATCTTGCTGATCTCGTTCGCACGGCAACGCCTGCAGGCCGGCATACCACCGCTGGCGGCGGCGCTGGAAGCGGGCGCGACGCGCATCCGTCCGGTGCTGATGACGGCGCTGGCGATGATCATCGGCATGATTCCGATGGCGCTGGGCCTGGGTGAGGGTGCCGAGCAGAATGCGCCACTGGGTCGGGCGGTGATTGGCGGCCTGCTGTTTGCCACGATCTCCACACTGTTCTTCGTACCGGTGGTGTTTGCGAGTCTTCACAGGAGAACTAAACCATGACCGAGCAACGCCATGCGGCCCTGGGTTTGCACCCGATAGAGTTCGAAGCGGGGGAGGACCACGTTGAACTGCTCAAGCGCCGCCAGATCGTGCGCCGGACCCAGATTTCCGCCTTGGTGGTGCTCTTGCTGCTCGCGCTGGGTGCCGGGCGCACCGTGCTGAGTCGTGTTGCCAATGCCCAGGCGCTGGACGCCAGCACCGCCGAGCAATCCCGTCAATACGTCACAACCGTTCAGGCCAGGCGCAGTGCCAGCGCTCAGACGCTGGCGCTGCCCGGCACCTTGCAGGGCTTTGTGCAGTCACCGATTGCCGCGCGCGCCAGCGGTTACCTCAAGCGCTGGACACGCGACATTGGCAGCAAGGTTGCCAAGGGTGAACTGCTGGCCGAAATCGAGACACCCGAAATCGACCAGCAGTTAAGCCAGGCGCAGGCGGCGCGGGATCAGGCCGCCGCCAGTCTGGAACTGGCCCGCAGCACGCTGCTGCGCTGGGAAGGACTGCGCAAAAAAGACGTGGTCTCGCAGCAGGACCTGGACGAGCGACGCAGCGCCGCGACGCAGTCGCAGGCCAATCTGGCGGCGGCCGAAGCGGGCGTCGGGCGCCTGCGCCAGCTGGAGGATTTCAAGCGTGTGCTGGCGCCGTTTTCCGGAGTGATTACACGGCGCAACGTGGACGTCGGCGACCTGATTGACAGTTCACGTCTGCTGTTTACCTTGTCACAGACCGACCCGCTGCGCGTCTACGTCAACCTGCCGCAAGCCTATGCGCAGTTGGTCAAGGTCGGGCAAAAGGTCGTGGTGAGCCAGGCCGAGTTGCAGGGACGGCGTTTCCCGGGACAAGTGGCGCGCACATCGGCAGCGATCGACCCCGCGACCCGCACCATGCAACTGGAAGTGGCGCTGCCCAATCCGGATGGCAGCCTGATGCCGGGTGCCTACGTCAAGGTGGAACTGACGCTGCCCACCAGCCAGTCGCTGGTGGCGCCAACCAACACGCTGCTGTTTCGCGCCCAGGGCACGATGGTCGCGCTGGTTGACGCGAAGGGCCGCGTCAGCCTGCGACGCGTCAGCGTAGGGCGCAACTACGGTGCTGATTTCGAAGTGCTCGAAGGTCTGGCGGAAACCGATCGCCTGGTGCTCAATCCGCCGGACTGGATCGCCGATGGCCAGACGGTGGTGGCGAAACCGGCCAAGGACGGCAAGTGATTTTTCGTGCTGCGCTGATCGCAGTCTGCGCCAGCGTGCTACTGGCCTGCGCGACCGCGCCAGAGTATCAGCGAGCAACGCTGGACTTGCCAGTGGCCTGGAAACTCGATGCGCCCTGGCGCGTCGGCCAAGCCAATGACACTGCCAGCAAGGGTGCCTGGTGGCGAGTTTTTGCAGACCCCACGCTCGAGGCGCTGCAGCAGCAGGCACTTCTGAACAGCCCGACGCTGGCCCTGGCGCAGGCACGACTGCTGCAGGCTCGCGCCACACTGGCAGCAAGCTCGGCCAGCGCCCTGCCGCAGCTCGGACTGAGCGAGCGTGTCGCACGGCAGAAGATTTCTGCCAATCGTCCGCTCAGCAGTTACAGCAGCCCGAACTTCTCCACCGTGCAAAACGAGCTCAGCGTGGCAATGACGGTGAGCTACGAACTGGACCTGGCAGGGCGCGTTGAGCAGTCGATCGCAGCAGCGCAGGCGACCTCCGGCCAGGCGGCGGCGGAGCTTGAGAACACGCGCTTGTTGCTTGGCACGGACCTGGCTGCCAACTATTTCAACCTGCGTGAAATTGACGGCGAACTCGAGGTGCTGGAACGCGCTATTGCCTGGCAGCGGCGCGCGCTGGATTTGGTGCAGGCGCGCTATGAACTTGGGGCTGCCTCTGGCCTGGACCTGGCCCAGCAGCAGGCCTTGCTCGAAACCACTCTGGTGCAGCTCGAACTGCTGCGCCGCCAGCGCGGCCAGTTCGAGCATGCCCTGGCCACGCTGACGGGTGTGGCGGCGCCCCAGTTCAGCTTGCCGCCGGACTCGCGTGAGCGCAGCGCGCCGGCGGTGCCACTGGGCCTGCCGTCTGATCTTTTGCAGCGCCGCCCTGACATTGCCGCGGCCGAGCGCGCCATGGCGGCGGCCAATGCACAGATTGGCCTTGCGAACGCCGCCTTCTACCCCAGCATCACGCTGGGATCGACGCAGGGCGTTGACAGCCGGGAACTGGCCAGCTTGTTTGACGCGCCGAGTCTGCTGTGGTCCTTCGGCTGGTCGGCCGCGCAGACGATTTTTGACGGAGGCCGCTTGCGCGCCAATCTTGAATTCGCACGCGGCGGCTACGACGCTACGGTAGCGAACTACCGGCGAGTTGTGCTTGTGGCAATGCAGGAGGTTGAGGACGGCATCACGGGCCTGGCGGCCCTGCGCCGGGCCTCGCTGCAGGCCGCGACGGCCAGAGCAGCGGCGCAGCGGGTTCTGGAGATGACAAGTGCCCGCTACGACGGCGGCTTGGCGCCTTATCCGGACCTGGTCACGGCGCAGCAGGCCTTGTTGCTCAGTGAACGCCAGAGTGTCCAACTGCTGGGGCAGGAGCTGGTGACTTCGGTGTTCCTGATCAAGGCGCTGGGCGGATCCATGCCCGACTGACGTTAAACTTCCGGCCTCTAAGGCCAATACTGGTCACTTTGTCATGCCGGACTTGATCCGGGGACGCAATGACATTAAGTGAACAGTGTTACCTCTAACGCACCCGCCAACTTCATCCCCGGCTAGCGGGGTTTGTCCAGATCGGAGTCCAACTTTGCCAGTCTCGCGCCTGTTTGATCTATATCGTTTGATGCGCCGGATACGCGCTTTTGAAGATGCTGCGGAAATTGCCAGCCAGGGCGGCGTGGCGGCCTGGGGCTTGAGCGCTTCAGCCAAGCCCGCACTGGTGCGCGGACCGCTGCACCTGTCGACCGGCCAGGAGGCGGTGGCCGCCGGGGTTTGCATCAATTTGAGGCGCGAAGACCTGCTGACTTCGACCCATCGTGGACATGGTCACACGCTGGCCAAAGGCGCGGTGGCCGCCACCATGATGTGCGAACTGTTTGGCCGCTCCAGCGGCTACAACAAGGGCAAAGGTGGCTCCATGCATATTGCCGATTTTTCGGTTGGCATGCTCGGTGCCAATGGTGTGGTGGCTGCCGGCATTCCAATTGCGACCGGTGCTGCACATGCCTTGAAGCTGCGCAAGCAAGCCAACCTGGTCGCCTGTTTTTTTGGCGACGGCGCGGCCAACCGTGGTCCGTTTCTGGAAGGGCTGAACTGGGCGCAGGTGTACCACTTGCCGGTGCTGTTTGTCTGCGAGGACAACCGGATTTCAGCGACGACCCCGACCGCAACCATGACGGCGGGCGAGGGTGTCTCGGCGCGGGCGCAGGCGCTGGGTCTGCCGGCCATCAAGGTCGATGGCAACGACGCACGGGCCGTGGATGAAACGGCGGCGCGCCTGATCGCGGAGATACGCGCTGGCCAGGGGCCGCGTCTGCTGCATGCTGTGACGTACCGCTTCAAGGGACATGTCTCGGTTGATCCGGGAACTTATCGCGATCCATTGGAGGTCGAAGCTGCCAAGCGCAATGATCCGCTGTTGATAGCGCAGCGCCAGTTGCTGGCGATGGGTGCCACGCAAGCCGGGATCGATGCCATCGATCAGGCAGCGCTGGCCGAAATCAGGGACGCGCTGGAGGTGGCCGAGGCGGCGCCCTGGCCGCTGGCGGCTGACGCCTACCAGGACATCATGACGACCGGCGCAGGGGTGTGGCAATGAGCGCCCTCAACATGACTTACGCCCAGGCGGCGGCACTGGCACTGCAGCAGGCGATGCAGGCCGACGCGAATGTGGTGGCGCTGGGTGAGGATCTGGGACGCGGCGGCGTCTTTGGCCAGTACCGCGGGCTGCAGCAGGAATTTGGCACTGAGCGCGTGATCGACACGCCGATTTCCGAGGCCAATATCATGGGTGCGGCGGTTGGCATGGCGCTGGCAGGTCTGCGCCCTGTCGTCGAAATGCGCGTGATCGACTTTGCCCTGTGTGCGATGGACGAGATCGTCAATCAGGCGGCCAAGAACCGCTATATGTTTGGCGGTCAGGGCCGGGTTCCGCTGGTGGCGCGACTGCCCATCGGTATCTGGTCGGCTTCGGCGGCGCAGCACTCGCAGTCGCTCGAAGCCTGGTTTGCCCATTTGCCGGGTCTGGTGGTGGCGACGCCAGCGACGCCACAGGACAACTTTTCACTGCTCAAGGCGTCACTGGCTTCTGGCGACCCGGTGATTTACATGGAGCACAAGGAATTGTGGGGCCTTGAAGGCATGGTCGACAGCGCGCTGGAAGTGCCTTTGGGTCAGGCGCGCACGCTGTGCAGCGGCAGCGATCTGACCATCGCGACCTGGTCGCGCGGCGTCGCGCCCGTCATGCAGGCGCTGGAACTGCCTGAACTGCAGGGTGTTGGCGTGGAGGTCATCGACTTGCGCACACTGTGGCCCTGGGACAAGCAGACCGTTTTTGAATCCGCCGCGCGCAGCGGGCGCCTGCTTGTTGTGCACGAAGCGGTACAGGTCGCAGGCTTTGGCGCCGAAGTGGCAGCCAGTGCCGCCGAGGCCACGGGTTGCCGCATCAAGCGCCTGGGCGCGCCGCGCATTCCAGTCGGTTACGCGCAGGTGCTGGAAAACGAAGCCCGGCTCTCGCCCGAGAAGATCGCGCTGGCGGCGCGCTCCTTGCTGGACGCCTGAGACAGACTGGCAAGTCACGCGATAATGCAAACCCCTTTCATTCACCAAAATCCAATTCAACAGGAGACACTCTGATCATGAGCTCTACCAGCAACCTCAGCCGCCGCGGCTTCATTCAGGGTTCAGCCGCTGCCGGCGCGCTTGCCACCATCGGTCAACCGGTGTTCGCGCAAACTGCCGAGTTCAGTCTCAAGTGGGCCAACAACATTCCGGCCACGCACCCCTCGAGCATTCGCGTGCGCGAGGCCGCTGAGGCCATTCGCAAGGAGACCAACGGCCGCGTCGATATTCAGGTGTTTCCGAACAACCAGCTCGGTGGCGATACCGACATGCTGTCGCAAGTACGATCCGGCGCCATCGACATCTTTCCGCTGTCCGGGCTGATCCTGCAGACCCTGGTGCCGCTGGCCGGCATCAATGGCCTGGCCTTTGCCTTCAAGGACTATCCGACAGTCTGGGCCGCCATGGACGGCGAACTTGGCGCCCACATCCGCGAAGCCATTGCCAAAGTCAATCTGCACATCTTCGACCGCTGCCTGGACAATGGTTTCCGAAATATCACGAGTTCGTCGCGCCCGATTGCCACCGCTGCTGACCTGAAGGGCTTCAAGATCCGCGTGCCGGTGAGCCCGCTCTGGACCTCCATGTTCAAGGCCTTTGGCTCAGCGCCGGCCGCCATTAATTTCAGCGAGGTCTATTCAGCCCTGCAGACCAAGGTGGTCGAAGGTCAGGAGAACCCGCTGGCCATCATTGAAATCGCCAAACTCTACGAAGTGCAGAAATACTGCTCCATGACCGGCCACATGTGGGACGGCCAATGGATTCTGGCGAACGGCAAACGCTGGGACGCCCTGCCCAAGGAAGTCAAGACCGTCATCAACAAGCACGTGGATGACGCCGTCACCAAGCAGCGTGACGACATTCGCCGCCTGAACAATGGTCTGGAAGCACAGCTCAAGGCCAAGGGCCTGATCTTCAATTACCCGGAAGTCGGCTCCTTCCGCGACGCCTTGTCCAAGGCTGGCTTCTACAAGGAGTGGCGCGGCAAGTTTGGCGATGTGGCGATGGCGAAACTGGAGAAGTACTCTGGCAAGCTTGTCTGAGCCGCTTGCGGCGTCGCGCCGCCCCGGTTTTGCAGCCTTCGAAAAAGGCATTCAACTCCTTACCGAACTGCCGGCGGCAACGCTGGTGGTGCTGGAGACGCTGATTTTGCTGGCCGGCGTGATTTCGCGCTACGTCTTCAATGCGCCGCTGACCTGGTCTGACGAGCTGGCGTCCATCCTGTTCCTGTGGCTCGCCATGCTGGGCGCCGCGATCGCGCTGCGACGCGGCGAGCACATGCGGCTGACGACCTTTGTCAACATGATGTCGGCGCGCTGGCGCATTCGGGTCGAGACCCTGTGCACCTGCACGGTGATCCTTTTCGTCGGCTTGCTGCTGCTGCCGGCCTACGAGCATTTTGATGACCAGTGGGTGGTGGTGACGCCGGCGCTGGAGTGGCACGATGGCATGCGGGTGGCGGCGATAGGTGTCGGCGCGTTCCTGATGCTGGCTATTTCCCTGGCCCGCTTGCTGGAGCGCGCCAGCATCAGGCATGTCGCCGCAAGCCTGGCGCTGCTGCTGCTCATTTCGGTCGGCTCCTGGTTCATGAAGCCGGCGCTGACCCATCTTGGCAATCTCAATTTGCTGATATTTTTTGTTGGACTGGTCGGCCTGAGCGTGGCTTTGGGCCTGCCGATTGCTTTTGCCTTTGGCCTGTCCACGCTGGCCTATCTGGCCTTGACCACAAGCGCACCATTGACGATTGTGGTGAGTCGCATGGACGAGGGCATGTCGCACATCATTTTGCTGTCGGTGCCGCTGTTTGTCTTTTTGGGCGCGCTGATTGCCATGACCGGTCTGGCACGCGCGATGGTGGACTTTCTGGCGGCGCTGATCGGTCACCTGCGCGGCGGCCTGCAGTACGTCTTGCTGGGCGCCATGTACCTGGTGTCGGGCATCTCCGGATCGAAGGCGGCCGATATGGCGGCTGTGGCGCCGGCGCTTTTTCCGGAAATGTTGAAGCGCGGCGCCAAAGGAGGCGACCTGGTGGCGCTGCTGTCGGCTTCCGGTGCCATGAGCGAAACCATTCCGCCCAGTCTGGTTCTGATCACGATTGGCGCTGTGACCGGCGTCTCCATTTCGGCGCTGTTCACCGGCGGTTTGCTGCCAGCAGTGGTCGGCATGCTGGCGCTGTGTGTCGTGGTGTTTTATCAGACGCGCCACGAAGACATGAGCGCGGTGGCCAAGGCCAGCGCTGCGCAGGTACGGCGCGCGCTGCTGATTGCCCTGCCGGCTTTGGCCTTGCCGTTCGTGATTCGCACGGTGGTGGTGGAAGGCGTGGCAACCGCCACCGAAGTGTCCACCGTCGGCATTGCCTACACGGTGCTTGCCGGTCTGCTGATCTATCGCCAGTTTGACTGGAAGAAGGTCTATCCGATGCTGGTCGATACGGCCTGCCTGTCAGGCGCCATCCTGCTGATCATTGGCTGCGCCACGGCCATGGCGTGGGCCTTGACGCAGTCAGGTTTTTCCAATTCGCTGGTCGCCCTGATGGCCGACGTTCCTGGCGGCAAATTCGGTTTCATGGTCGTCTCGCTGCTGGCTTTTGTGGTGCTGGGCAGTGTGCTCGAAGGCATACCTGCCATCGTGCTGTTCGGCCCCCTGCTGTTTCCGGTGGCGCGCGCCCTGGGTGTGCATGAAGTGCACTACGCCATGGTGGTGATTTTTGCCATGGGACTGGGCCTGTTTGCGCCGCCTTTCGGCGTCGGCTTCTATGCTGCCTGCGCGATTGGCAAGGTGCCGCCGGACCAGGCGTTCTGGCGCGTCTGGCCGCACCTGGGCGCCCTGTTTGTGGCGCTGCTGGTGATTGCCGCCGTGCCCTGGATTTCGACCGGCTTTCTTTGACAAGCGGGCGCTGGTCGATTCAGGGAACTGACCGGCGCAGCGTTGGCAGGCCGACACCGGCGGCATCGAAGCCGCCATC
>CAITQH010000059.1 GCA_903894475.1 uncultured beta proteobacterium | reverse complement strand
TTTGTCATTGCGCGCTGCTGGTTTGTCATTGCGCGCTGCTGGTTTGTCATTGCGCGCTGCTGGTTTGTCATTGCGCGCTGCTGGTTTGTCATTGCGCGCTGATGGTTTGTCATTGCGGACTTGATCCGCAATCCAGTGGCAGTGTGACACCGGTTGCCCACCTTACATCTTGCAGCCGCGCGCCGGATCGGCCAGTCCCTTGATGGCCACGCTGACCAGCTTGTTCTCCTTGCTGGTGACCTGGCGCAGATAGATGTCCTGCACCGGGTTGTGCGCCTTGGACAGCATGAAGGGACCGCGTGGGCTGTCGATCTTGGCCTTTTCAACGGCACTGGCAAATTCGGCCTTCTTGCTCAGATCGCCTTTGACTGCCGCTGCGCCAATGGCCAGAATCTGTGCCGCGTCGTAGCCCTGCACTGCGTAAACGTCAGGCTGCATTTTGTAGGTCTTGGCGTAGGCCAGACGGAAGGCGTTGTCGCGCGGCGTGCCCAGGCTGTCGGCATAGTGCAGCGTGGTGAACAGGCCGTCGGCGTCGGCACCCTGGGCGTCCAGCGTACCGTCGGTCAGGAAGCCGGCGCCATACAGGGGAATGTTCTTCTTCAGACCGGCGGCTGCATAGTCCTTCACGAACTTGACCGCAGCGCCGCCAGCGAAGAACGTGTACACGACGTCAGGCTTGAGAGAGGCAATCTCGGTCAGCAGGGCCTGAAATTCAACGCCTGGGAATGGCAGGCTCAAATCCTTGACGATCTGGCCGCCACCCTTTTCGAACGCTTCGCGGAAACCCTTCACGGATTCGTCGCCCGCAGCGTACTTGTGCGTGATGGTCACCGCTTTCTTGGCTCCCTTCGCGAGAGCGACTTCGCCCATGGCGTAAGCCGGCTGCCAGTTGCTGAAGGAACTACGGAAAATGTTCGGTGCGCACATCGCGCCAGTCACGATATCGGCACCGGCGTTCGGAACGATGAGCAGCGTGCCTGTGTCTTTTGCGACTTTGGCCATGGCCATCGCAACGCCGGAGTGCACGCTGCCAACCAGCACGTCGACGTTGTCGCGCTTGACCAACTTGTTGACGTTGTCGGTGGCCTTGGACGGGTCCGATTCATCATCGACCTTGACGAACTCGATCTCGCGTCCAGCGAGCTTGCCACCGTGTTCTGCAATCTGCAGCCGGAAGCCATTTTCGATGGCGATGCCGAGTGCGGCATAAGTGCCGGTATAGGGCAGCATCAAGCCGATCTTCAGTTTGGCGGGTGCCTGGGCCTGGCTCAAAGATGCGGCCATGGCGCAGGCGGCAATCAGGGCGATGCGATGTGCTTTCATGAGATGTCTCCTGGGTTGTGGTTGTGGATGAATTGTGTCACGGCTTTGATGACTTTTTCAGGTTGATCTCGGTGCGGTGAGTGGCCACAGTTGGCCAACTCCAGCAACTCGGTTTGGGGTAAGCGTTCGGCAATGCCATGAATCTGGCGCAGCGTGCCGTATTCGTCGTCGCGCCCCTGCAGCGCCAGCAGTGGGCAGCGGATGCTCACGATCTCGGCCTCGATCGACCAGGCGCGAAAGGCAGGAGCTAGCCAGATCCGGTTCCAGCCCCAAAAGGGCGAGTCGGGTTCGTCGTGGTATTTGGCCAAGCGCTCGCGCAGGTCGGTTTCCAGGTAGGTCTTGCGTGCCAGTTCGATGCTGCTGACAGAAATATCTTCAACCATGATGTGCGGTGCGGCGACCACGGCACCGGCTATTGCGTCGGGGAAGTGTGCCGCAAAGAGCAGTGCAATCGAGCCGCCGTCGCTGTGGCCATAGAGCCAGGGCGGTTCGGCTGCGGTATCGATGCCGAGCGCGTCGAACAGGGCTGGCAGTACCTCCAGCGCTTGACGGTGCATGAAATCCTTGCTCCAGACTTCATCCGCCGCGCGCGGTGTCGAACGGCCATAGCCGGGCCGCGAATAGACCAGACCGCGCAAACCGGCGGTGTCACACAACTGCTGCGGAAAGTCCTTCCACATGGCAAGCGAGCCCAGTCCTTCATGCAGGAAGACGATCAGGGGCGCGCTGACGCGCTCGGGCGAGAGCCAGACATGCTCAATGCGTACCGGGCGTTTGCGCCAGTCAATGTCAACGAGTTCTGAGTCTATTTTTGCCATCGCTTGCACAATCGGCAAATATGAATTATTGTGCAGGTATGAACAATAAGGACTGAATTCCTTCATGTCAAGCACGATATTGCCTTTATCAGGGTTAACGACAGGTCAGTCTGAGGCAGCCTTGCAGGAGAAGAATCCTTTTTTGTCAGCACTGGGAGAGCGTGTGCGGGCTTTGCGCTCGCGCCGCGGCATGACGCGCAAGGCGCTGGCCCTGGTGGCCGACGTTTCCGAACGGCACCTGGCCAACCTGGAATACGGCGTTGGCAACGCATCGATTCTGGTGCTGTTGCAGGTTGCGGGTGCCCTGCAGTGCTCACTGGGTGAACTGGTGAGTGACGTCACCAGTTCATCGCCCGAGTGGTTGCTGATCCGTGAGTTGCTGGGTCAGCGTGACGAGGCCACGCTGCAGCGGGTACGTTTGATGATCGGCGAGATACTGGGAACCGGTGGTTCCCACGCCGGGTCGGGCAGTTGCGTCGCGCTGGTTGGCCTGCGCGGCGCCGGCAAGTCGACGCTGGGGCAGATGCTGGCTGAGGATCTGGATTTTCCGTTTGTCGAACTGAGTCGCGAAATTGAGAAGTTTGCTGGTTGCAGTGTTTCTGAAATTCAGGCCCTGTATGGCATCAATGCCTACCGGCGCTATGAACGCCGGGCGCTTGAGGAAGCAATCCAGATCTACCCCGAGGCAGTGATCGCCGTTCCCGGTGGTCTGGTGTCGGACGCCGGTACCTTCAATCAGTTGCTGTCGCACTGTTCCACGGTCTGGCTGCAGGCCGACCCCGAGGACCACATGAAGCGCGTCATGGCGCAGGGTGACCTGCGCCCAATGGCGGCCAGCCAGGAAGCCATGGCTGACTTGAAGGGTATTCTGGCGGGGCGCGCTGCTTTCTACGCCAAGGCGCAACTGCGCATCGACACCAGTGCACAGCCGCTGGCAGCCACTTTCCTGATGCTGCGCGAGCAGGTCAGGCGCCTTTTGCAACTGCCGGCCTGAACCTTTTTAGCGCCCTGCACGAAAGTTCTTTTCTTGTTATAGTGTGCATTATGTTGCGTGTATTGATTTGAATTGATGCACTTTTATGCGTGTAGCCTTGGAGAATTGCCCGTGAGTATTGACAACCGAGTTGAGTACCAGACCGACCCTTCACAGTACAGGCACTGGAAGCTTGAGTTCGATGGCCCGGTGGCCACTTTGAGAGCCGACTTTGATGAAAACGCTGGACTGCGTCCGGGCTACAAGCTCAAGCTCAACAGCTACGACCTGGGCGTGGACATCGAACTGAACGACGCCATCGGCCGCATCCGTTTCGAGCATCCCGAGGTGCGTACGGTGGTCCTGACCAGCGCCAGGGAAAAGGTCTTCTGCTCAGGTGCCAACATCTTCATGCTGGGTGTCAGCAGTCACTCCTGGAAAGTGAACTTCTGCAAATTCACCAACGAAACCCGCAACGGCCTGGAAGATTCATCGCGCTACAGCGGCCTGAAATTCCTGGCTGCCGTGAACGGTGCCTGCGCTGGCGGTGGCTACGAGTTGGCGCTGGCTTGCGACGAAATCATTCTGGTTGATGATCGCTCCAGCGCCGTCAGCCTGCCTGAAGTCCCCTTGCTGGGCGTATTGCCGGGCACCGGCGGCCTGACCCGGGTCACCGACAAGCGCCACGTGCGCCACGATCTGGCCGACCTGTTCTGCACCAACGTCGAGGGTGTGCGTGGTGAAAAGGCGGTGGCCTGGCGTCTGGTCGATGCCATCGCCAAGCCCGCAGTCTTTGCGCAGAAGGTGCGCCAGCGCGCACTGGAACTGGCAGAGGGCAGCGACCGCCCGGCACAGGCCCGGGGTGTGATGCTCAATCCGTTGCAGCGCGTACTGGAAGCCGACGCGCTGCGCTACACCCACGTGACGGTAGAGATTGATCGTGCCCGGCGCGCCGCCACCTTCACCGTCAAGGCACCGTTCGGTCCGCAACCGAAGGACATTGCCGCCATTGAGGCGGCCGGCGACAGCTGGTACCCGCTGGCGATGGCGCGCGAACTGGATGACGCCATTTTGTCGATGCGCACCAACGAACTCGACACCGGTATCTGGCTGATCAAGACCGAGGGTGTGGTGGCCGATGTGCTGGCCATGGATGCAACGCTGCTGGCGCATCAGAGCCACTGGCTGGTGCGCGAGACCATCGGCTTGCTGCGCCGCACGCTGAGCCGGCTTGATGTCTCATCACGCAGCCTGTTTGCCCTGATCGAGCCCGGCTCCTGCTTTGCCGGCACGCTGCTGGAACTGGCCCTGGCCTGCGACCGCAGTTACCAGTTCGTACTGCCCGACGAAGCCGTGCTGGCGCCGCGCATCGCGCTGACCGAGGCGAATTTCGGTCTGTACCCCATGGTCACCGGACAAAGCCGCTTGCAGCGCCGTTTCTACGACGAGCAGGCACCGCTAGCCGCCGTACGTGCAGCCGTCGGACAGTCGCTGGATGGTGCGACCGCGTTGAAACTCGGGCTGGTCACGTCGAGCCCGGATGACATCGACTGGGCCGACGAAGTGCGCCTCGCCATCGAGGAGCGCGTCAGCATGTCGCCCGATGCGCTGACCGGCATGGAAGCCAATCTGCGCTTCAATAGCCAGGAGAATATGTTTACCCGCATCTTCGGCAGGCTCACGGCCTGGCAGAACTGGATCTTTCAGCGACCCAATGCGGTTGGTGAAAAGGGTGCACTCAAAGTCTACGGCAAAGGCGAAAAAGTCGCTTTTGACTGGAACCGCGTTTGATTATTTTTGTGACGACTCATCCCCCGGTTTGTCATGCCGGACTTGATCCGGCATCCAGTGGCTCGCGCGACATGGATTGCGGGTCAAGCCCGCAATGACGAAACCGCATTCAGTACTTGAACACTACCCAGGAGATAACCATGACCACCATCAATTACAGCGAAAAAATTCCGAACAACGTCAACCTGAGTGAAGACCGCACACTGCAGCGCGCGCTGGAGCAGTGGCAGCCCAACTACCTGCGCTGGTGGGGCGACATGGGTCCGGACGACTCGCAGAATTTTGACGTTTATCTGCGTACCGCAGTCAGTGTGGATCCGCAGGGCTGGGCGCAGTTCGGCCATGTCAAGATGCCCGACTACCGCTGGGGCATCTTCCTGAACCCGGCAGAGGCCGGACGCAAGATTCACTTCGGCGACCACATGGGGCAGGACGCCTGGCAGGACGTTCCCGGTGAGTACCGCGCCAACTTGCGCCGCATCATAGTGACGCAAGGCGACACCGAACCGGCATCGGTCGAGCAGCAGCGTCATCTCGGCTTGACGGCACCCAGCCAGTACGACCTGCGCAACCTGTTTCAGGTCAACGTCGAGGAAGGCAGGCACCTGTGGGCCATGGTGTATTTGCTGCACAAGTTCTTTGGTCGTGACGGCCGTGAAGAGGGCGAGGCCCTGCTGGAACGCCGCAGCGGTCAGCAGGACAACCCGCGTATCCTGCAGGCCTTTAATGAAGAAACGCCAGACTGGCTGAGCTTTTTCATGTTCACCTACTTCACCGACCGCGACGGCAAGTTTCAGCTCTGCGCGCTGGCCGAAAGCAGCTTTGACCCGCTGGCGCGCACCACCAAGTTCATGCTGACCGAAGAAGCACACCACATGTTCGTCGGTGAGTCGGGCGTGAGCCGCGTCATAGCACGCACCTGCCAGGCCATGAACGATCTCAAGACCGACGATGTGACCAAGTTGCGCGCGGCTGGCGTGATCGATCTGCCGACCCTGCAGCGCTACCTCAATTTCCATTTCAGCGTCACCATCGACCTGTTCGGCTCCGACGAGTCGAGCAACGCCGCCACCTTCTACAGCACGGGTCTGAAAGGCCGCTACGAAGAAGGCAAGCGCACCGACGACCATGTGCTCAAGGGCAGCACTTACAAGGTGCTGGCGGTGCAGGGCGGTCAGTTGGTAGAGCGCGAAGTGCCCATGCTCAATGCGCTTAATGAAGTGCTGCGTGACGATTACATCAAGGACTCGATCGGCGGCGTGCAGCGCTGGAACCGCGTCATCGAGAAGGCTGGCATTCCGGTGCGCCTGAACGTACCGCACAAGGCTTTTCACCGCAGCATTGGCGCGCTGGCCAATGCCAAGGTATCGCCCGATGGCCGCGTGCTGTCCGAGGCCGAGTGGCAAGCCAATGTGAACCAGTGGCTGCCGAGCGCCAGCGACAAGGCTTTTGTCGCCAGCCTGATGGGGCGCGTGGTGGCACCCGGTCAATTCGCCAACTGGATTGCGCCGCCGATTGTCGGCATCAATCGCCAACCGGCCGACTTTGAATACGTGCGTTTCAACTGATTACCGCCGCCATGTCGGACAACCAGGCCCTGCGCCAGCATCTGATTGACCCCGAGGTTTGCATCCGCTGCAATACCTGCGAGGCCACCTGCCCGGTGGCCGCGATCACGCACGATTCACGCAACTATGTGGTCGATGCGACCAAGTGCAATCTGTGCATGGCGTGCATTTCGCCCTGTCCGACCGGCTCCATCGACAACTGGCGCACCGTCGTGCGCGCGCAGGCCTATAGCGTGGAGGCGCAGTTGGGCTGGGACGAACTGCCGCTGGAACTGAGTGCTGAGCAACTGGCACAACAGGGGCTGAACACGGTCGCTGTGGCAGCGGCGGATGCGTCCTCTGTCATCGCCATGCCGGTAGAGACCGGCGTTGCTGAGGAATTCGGCGCTGCCCAGTACGGCGCCATCGTGCCACCCTGGTCGGCCGCGCACCCCTACACCAACCTGTATGGCCCCAAGGCCGCAGAAAAGTTCGTCACCGCTACGGTGGCCGGCAATGTTCGCGTGACCAAGGTCGGGCAGGACTACGACACGCACCACGTCGTGCTGGACTTTGGTGCCATGCCGTTTCCGTTTCTGGAGGGGCAGTCGATCGGCATCATCCCGCCGGGCCTGGACGCCCAGGGGCGTCCGCACCATGCGCGCCAGTACTCGATCGCCAGTCCACGCAACGGCGAGCGCCCCGGCTACAACAACCTGGCGCTGACCGTCAAGCGCGTGCTCGCTGACCATCAGGGCAAGCCGGTGCGCGGCGTGG
>CAITQH010000058.1 GCA_903894475.1 uncultured beta proteobacterium | reverse complement strand
CACCCGGGGCAGGTTGCCGACATCGTCAAGCGCTTCCCCGAAGTGGCACGCGCCCGCCTGGTAGTAACGGGCGAGATGGCCAATGACGCCATGACACTGAAGGTCGAAACTGCCTGCGGTGGTCCGGACGCGCTGGCCACCAAGATTGGCGAGGCGATTCGCGACGTCACCAAGCTCCGGGGCGTTGTCGAATTCCTGCTGCCCGGCAGCCTGCCCAATGATGGCAAGGTGATTGAGGACGCGCGCAGCTATTCCTGAACACAGTCAACCAGAGTATGTTCTTCCGTCTGCAAGATGGATGAAACGCTTCGCGCAGAAGATCACGTGCTTAAATAATCTCAACAGACACGGCGCCCATTTCGCAGTATCTTTACTCCAACATTCGATCAGATCCAAAGCAGAGGCGATCAAGTGTTGCGATCACTGAGTAAGGAGTACATCATGAGCATGGGAACAATAGCCGGCATGGGCGCAGTGGGTATGGGATCAATGGCTGGTTTGGACGCCGCCGCACAAGTCAGTGCGCTGCCACTGACAACGCCATCAAGGACAACGCCAATCTCGGAGCTTGCCTCGAGCACCGCAGTCAACATCTCCAGCGCTGCGCGCGACACCTTGGCCAAGAATGGGCTGCAACCCGAAGCAGGCATGGGTGAACTGATTCAGGCACTGATCATCGCAATAATGCTCCAGATGCTGCAGGGGGTCCAGATCAAGTAACAACTTTTCTATCAGGGTGGTTCAGGCGCGCGAAGTACAGGAAGCGAACCAAGCTTGAAGGGGGCGTGATGGGAACCGATTATTTTGCTTCAATGCTGCATGACAGGACCGGTGTGCTCGACAAAGCGCTGGGCGACCCAAGAGTCCGGAGCTTGGCCCGATCACTGAATCTGGACCTGCAAGACCCGGCCACGCTAAGTGGATTGCTCAACATGACTCAGCAGCATGCAGACAGATCAGCGGCGATGCAGGCGGAGTCAGAGAAGGCCCTCTCTCCGACACAGCAGCAGTATGCACGCTGCGCCATTCGCGCCTACCAGAAAATGGTCGCAATGACCCGAGCGAGTCCGGACACCGTCGGCAGTTGATTCGACGTTTTCTCTGAATGCCGGGATTAAGAATGGGTCGTTGCCGGGCAGTGCGGTGCAAGGCCTTCAGAGCTTTCATGAACGGATCCCGCTATGCCATGTGCCGTAGAATTAGCGCACACCCAACGCCTTTTTTCCAGCTCGCCCCCATGCCACCTGACCGTTCATGAAAGAGAATCAACTCCGAATCGCCATATTGGACGATGATGCCGCGCTGTTGAGACTGCTGCGCTTCTTGCTGGAGAAGGAATTTCAGGTCCTCACGCCAGGCAACGGCGCGCAACTGTGCCGCCTGGTGGATGAGGATGCGGTCGATGCAATTTTGCTTGATATCGGACTTCCCGATGAAGACGGCATTGCGATCGCCAAGCGGATACGCATCACCTCCAACATTCCGATCATTTTTCTTTCCGGCCAGTCATCGGACGAAATGATCATCAAAGGGCTCAATATCGGTGGCGATGACTACGTAACAAAGCCGTTCCAGTCCGAGGTGCTGCTGGCGCGAGTCAGGAGCGCCCTGCGTCACAGCGCGGAGCACGTTCCGGCACAGCCCCTGCTCAATATCAAGTTGGGTGAAGTCACTTTCGAGGTACGAGATCAACGTTTGGTCAAGCTCAATGGACAATTGGTCAAGCTGACAGAAATGGAGGCTCTGATCCTCTCCACGCTGGTGCAAGCGGATAACCAGATGCTTTCGCGCGAAGAAATGTTCCGCCGCGTTTACGGTCGGGAGTGGGACCTCCTGAACCGGGGTCTGGAAGTCCACCTGTCCCATTTGCGTCGCAAGCTGACCATGGTAAGCGGCGTTGAAAACCCTATTGTCGGGGTTCGAGGTATTGGCTATCGCTTGAATCTGGAACAGGTCAATCCGCCGCAGGACGGTGACGGTTTTTGACTCCGCTGGCGAGTCTTGCTGACGCTGGCAGCTGATTTCAGATCACCACTTTTCAGTGGCCAAACAGAAGTGGGAATTCACTTCTGTTTACCCGATATTGACTCTTGCGTCACCGGCCTGTACAAACTGCCGGATCAGGTTTTGGCACTCATGAAAGCCGAACAAACTCAGCAACCTATCACCCAGCCATACGCAGTCTTGAGCCGCTGCTATGAGTTGATCACGCTATGCACCACTGAATCGGATTTGTTCCTGCGAATTTGCAGTGACGCGGTTCAGCTTGGTGGCATGAAGATGGCCTGGATCGGGCTTGTCAATTCGTCTGGCTTGGTTGCGCCAGTTGCTTCCTTTGGCGATGACCTTGGAAAGGTGGCAGACCTATGGGCTTCAGTTGATGCCAACCATCCCGTGGGGCGAGGCCCGGTGGGCGCAGCCATCAATTGGAATCAGCCAGTCTGGTGCCGGGACTTCATGCACGATCCTGACACAGCGCTGTGGCATGAGCGTGCCGCCCTGAGTGGTTTCGCCAGTTCGGCGACCCTTCCTTTGTGTCGATACGACCGCTGTGTCGGCGTCTTTACGCTCTACAGCGCAGAAGTGAATGCTTTTGATGAAGACCTGCGGCGCTTGCTGATCGATGTGGCAAAGAACATCAATTTAGCGGTCGCCAACTTCGCCAGTGACGCCTTGCGCAAGCGCACTGAAGACAGTCTGCGCAAGAGCGAGCAATCCCTCAGGGAAGCCCAGCGCATTGCCGGCTTGGGTAGCTATTGTCTGAACCTGCGCACCGGGAATTGGGAAAGTTCCTCCATGTTTGATCGGCTGCTTGGGATCGATGCAAGCTATGAGCGATCATTTCAGGGTTGGGAAGATTTGATCCATCGGGATGACCGGGCGATGATGGACAACTACTTCCGATACGAGGTGGTGGCGCAATACAAGATCTTCGACAAGGAATATCGGATCACCCGGTACGACGACGCAACGGTGCGCTGGGTCCACGGATTTGGCAAGCTTGAACTTGATTCTGAAGGTCAGCCCTGTCAAATGCACGGCACGATCCAGGACATCACCGAAAGCAAGCAAATCGAAGCCGCACTGCGCCAAAGCGAAGAACGCTATCGCACAGCTTTTCTGAGAAGTCCCGACGGCGTCATCATCAATCGCCTGGCCGATGGCCTGTACCTGGATGTCAATGACGGCTTCTTGCGATGGCTCGGATGGAGCCGATCCGAGGTCATTGGCAAGACCTCGCAGGAAATCAATATCTGGCATCTGCAGAAGGATCAGAGAAGACTGATGCAGACACTACAGCGAGATGGCTCCTGTGAAAACATGGAGGTTGCTTTCGTCGCCAGGAAGGGCGAGGTTAAGGTGGCACTGATTTCCTCTCACGTGATGACAATTGATGGTGTGCCGTGCATATTGGCCGTCATGCGCGACATCACGGCCCGCAAAGAGCGGCAAACGCAGCTCGAACAGATTGCCCATTTTGATGCGTTGACGCACCTGCCCAACCGTGTCTTGCTGGCTGATCGGCTGCAGCAGGCGATGTCGCAATGCCAACGGCGCGGCCAGCGTGTTGCGCTCGCCTATCTCGACCTGGACGGCTTCAAGGACATCAACGATCAGCATGGACACGAGGCGGGGGACCAACTGCTGATTGGCCTGGCCAGCAGCATGAAGCAGGCGCTGCGCGAAGGAGACACACTGGCTCGCCTGGGGGGCGACGAGTTCGTTGCCGTGCTGATCGATCTGGCCGACGCGCAGGCCAGCGTACCGATGCTCACCCGATTGCTGGCTGCTGCAGCCCAACCAGTGCAGGTCGGCCATACGACGCTGCAAGTTTCGGCCAGCCTGGGAGTCAGCTTCTACCCGCAAGAGCAAGACATGGATGCTGATCAATTGTTGCGGCAGGCAGACCACGCCATGTACCAGGCAAAGCTGTCCGGGAAGAATCGGTACCACGTCTTCGATTCAATGCAAAACAGCAATATGCGCGTGCGCTTTGAAAGCCTGGGACGCATTCGTCAGGCTCTGTGCGAAAGTGAATTCGTGCTGCATTACCAGCCGAAGATCAATCTGCGCAGCGGTCAGGTCATTGGCGCCGAAGCACTGATCCGCTGGCACCATCCAGCGCGAGGCTTGTTGACACCCGACAATTTCCTGCCCGTGATTGAAGATCATCAACTGGCCATCACTCTTGGCGAGTGGGTGATTGACTCTGCACTCAGCCAGGTCGAGCGCTGGCGTGCCGCCGGGCTCGACCTGGCTGTTAGTGTCAACATCGGTGCACGCCAGTTGCGCGAGCTCGACTTTATGGATCGTCTGCGCCAGATATTGAGCGCACATCCGAAGTTGGACGCATCCTGTCTGGAACTTGAAATAATTGAAACCAGCACACTCGATGACGTCGCCCAGGTGTCCCGCGTTATCGAGGACTGCTCTCAACTTGGAGTCAGCTTTGCATTGGACGATTTTGGAACCGGTTACTCTTCCCTGACTTATCTGAAACGGCTGCCTGTGACGACGCTCAAGATTGACCAGCGTTTTGTTCGCGACATGCTTGATGACAAGAACGACCAGATCATTCTGCAGGGGGTGATTGGTTTGGCCGCAGCCTTCGGCCGCCAAGTCATCGCCGAGGGGGTGCAAACCCGGGCCCACGGCGCCTTGCTGCTGCAACTGGGCTGCGAGATGGCACAGGGCAACGGCATTGCAGCGCCCATGCCAGCGCAGGAATTACCTCAATGGGTAAACGCATGGCAAAGCACCCACGATTGGGTGGAACAAGCACTCATCCAATGAAACCGGAACTCTCCGCACAATTGGCCGTGGCGGTTGACAGCATGCCAGCCTTTCCAAAAAGTATTCAGAAAATCCTGGAGCTGACGCGGCACATCGAGTCTTCATCGAAGGATCTGGTGCGTGTCATCGAGAAGGACCCGGTTGTAACCATCAAGGTCTTGCGCGTCGTCAATTCGGCCTACTTCGGTCGACCCAAACAAATCAACTCCATCAGCCACGCGGTCGTTTATCTTGGCATCAATACCATCAAGAATCTGTCGCTGAGCATAGCGGCCATAGGAATTTTGCCGGCCAGCCAGGTCCCGGGGTTTGATGCCAGGCAATGTCTGTTGCACTCTCTGAGTACCGCTGGCATCGCCAGGCAACTGGCGCTGTCCCTAGGCGATGTCGACCCGATGGATTGCTTTGTCGCAGGTCTGCTGCACGATTTTGGGAAAATGGTGCTGGCGCAGTTTCTTCCTGAGCCATTTCAAGCAGCGCTGAAGTCGAGCCAAACGAATGGCGTGTCCCTGCACAGCGCGTTGCGCGAAGAGATCGGTACCGACCACGCAGAAGTTTGCGCCATGCTGGTCGAAAGGTGGCGTTTTCCGGTCGATCTGATCGATACGATTCGCTTTCAGCGCGGGGCCGATATCAAGGACACACCGATGGTCGCCTGCGTATTCACTGCCAATCAGATCAGCAAAAAGCTCAACTTTGGTTTTGCTGGAAACGCCTGCATTGAAGAGTTGCCACCCCCGATTGCCAAGCGCATGGGCGGTAGCTTGGACCAGGTCATTCTGGACATCGGAGACCTGGCAGGGGCATTTGAAGAAGCCAAGCTATTTTCAAGAATTTGAACCCGGCAATCTGGTATCCTTTGTCCAAGAATGAAAATTTCAAGTCATGGATGAAAGTCGGTCAACTCAACAAGCTGCTTTGGATACCGCTGGACACCGTCCCGTAGGCGACGCCCTGGCCGCGCTGGCAGATTTTCGCATCACCCAACCCAAAGTGATCGCCGATGTGTTGCGGCAGTTGATGAACCGCAAGGACTTTCTGACGGTCGAATGCGACAGCCATCCGCAACACATGATCACCCGTATCCTCGGGGTGGACCAAGCGGCCGGATATTTCTTCTACGATTGCAGTGCCGAGCAGGCCCGCAATCAATCCTTGCTGGAGGCGCCGGAAAACTATTTCTCCGCAAGCCAGGACGGTATCGCTATCCAGTTTGTCAGTTGCCAGCCCGAACATTGTGAATTTGAAGGCGCGTTGGCGCTGCGCGCGCCGCTGCCAACGAGCTTGTACAGAGTACAGCGGCGCGAGTTTTTCAGGGCCGGCGCGCCATTGGCCGAGTCCTATTTCTGCGCCGCCACTTTGCCCGACCTGCGTCAGATTGCGTGGGACATATTTGATCTGTCACTTGATGGAGTCGGCTTGCGATCCAAGGACCCGAGCCTGGCAGGCCTGCCGATTGGCACCTTGCTAAGCAAGGTCGCTCTGAATTTTGGCAAGAGGGGCAAGATCGAGACCGATATGCGGATCACAAACATCCTCAATATGCGTGGTCCGGACAACCCAGCCTACCGAATCGGCTGTCGTTTTGAGCGCTTTCCGAAATCAAAAGAGCAAGATTTTCAACGCATGATCACCCAGCTTGAGTTGGCGCGCCGGGGGCGTGTCTAAAGCGCCTTAACCTACAGCCAGGCTGTGCTTGCCGCCGTCGCCTGCTTTGTGGATGCCATCGGGCCCATACAGTGCTTGGCCGCTGGAGCGAAGAAAACCAATGGTCTGGCGTGTGAAGTCCAAATGCGTATGAATCATCACACCATTGCGATGATTGCGCTCCTGCGCACGCGCTGCGGTTTCGAGCAAATTGTGCCAAGCCTGCTGCAATGCTGGATCGCCAGCAGCACTGGCGGCATCACCGCCGCTGCGACCGCCGGCATAGCCCGCCGCGAGTTGTAGCTGCTCACGCTCCCGTCCAGCCAACTTGACCTGACCAGCCAGCGCTGACTTTTGCTCAGCCAACTCCGGCAATTTGCCGAAGTCGCCATCGATCATTGCCTTGGCTTCCTGGTCAATCACACCAATAAACCCCTCAATCAGGGCATGTTCCCGGTGCAGGCAATCAAGAAGCTGCGAACTCATGCTATCTTGCTGCCAATCAACTCACGCACGCTCGTCAACAGACCGTCGGCAATTTTGCTGCTATTGGCACGGTAACGACCGGCACTGATGTCTGCTCGAATCCTGGCAACTTGTGCCGCGTCAAAGTCGCCGTTAATAGAGGGCAGAGAAGGCATTTCCGCTGTTGACTGCGCCTGACTCGCCAGAGCAGCCATTGCCACGCCAATCCGATTGGCATTGATGCCTTCCCTGGCAGCTGCCAGGGACGGTGGATCAGCCACATTTTTCGAGAAAGTAGCGCTTGGATCGATTTTCATGATGGTTTCCTCAAAGATATCTCAACGGTATAACGGCGATTCTGGTCGAAACTTTAGGATTCACTCACAAATAAGTCAGGGAGACAGTTGCACTACACCATCTGCACGGACGATACCACTGAGCCGTTGTCCGTCCATTCTCTTGACCTGAATCAACGCACCGGTGGCCGCATCCGCCATCGCTTTACCCTCAGTGCTGACGACAAAGCCCCGACCTGCCGTGACCAGCTTCACGGTCTGTCCACGCTGCACGGTGGCCACTGGGCGCAGCCACTCACGCCGAAATGGCATGCCAGCGGCGATCCGGTTCGCAGCGAGAACGCCCTTGAGCTGAGCCGGATCGGTAACCACACTGCCCGCAAGACTGGTCAGGTCCCCTTCACGCACCTCGGCATCAGACAGAGCAAGTTCCTGTCCTGCTGAAATCAGGCGCGCCGCCACGTAGTACGCACCCACCACAGCGATATGGACCGATACGTAGCGGGTCCATGGCTGATCGGAGTTGCAGCGGACACCCACCGACAACTGCCCCCACAGACGTGCACCACTGGGCAGGAACGCATCGAGTGCGCTGCACGGCGGCAAGGCGTCCAGCGTGGAGGCATCCATCCTGATGCCCACCTTGCCCGGCATTGCGGCAGTTTGACTCAACAAGAACTGCTCAATTGCGGCACGCGCGCCACCACTCAAGGCGGCTGATGGCGAAATCGCGCCGGTCGCCGATGCAGTGAACGCCGACATCATGAACAACGCTGCCAGAGCGGTCAGCCAAGCCGATTCCATGGCGGTTTTCCACATCAGCGTAAATGGCGCATGGCTTGGTGACATGAGCAGATTCTAGAGATCGCGGCAAGCACACCAAAGCCTGAATTGACCCTCGAAACTCCATCTGATCAGGCGATTGATTG
>CAITQH010000057.1 GCA_903894475.1 uncultured beta proteobacterium | reverse complement strand
GTGAATTCCATAGATGGCATCCAGCCCGGTGGTGCCGTGGTCCATATACAAACGGCGCGTATTCGCCTTCGCCAAGTGGCCTCGCAGGTAATGGAAGGCGGCGATGGGCAGGCTGGCATTTTGAAGCCTGTCCGGCGTGCCCCAGTTGCTGGGTCGCCCGACCCAATGAGTGGACAAACCGGCGGCCCCGCCAAATACCTGAGGGTATTCGCACAAAGCGTAGATGGAAATCATGCCGCCCATGCTGGAGCCCATGATGAAGGTGCCTGCCGGCTCGCGCAGCGTGGCGTAACGCTGGTCGATGGCGGGTTTGATTTCTTCCACGATAAAGCGCAGGTAGGCGTCGGCCAGGGGCTTGTCCGCTTGGGCGCGGTGCACATAATCAGCCCGCACATCTGGTGGTGCGAGCGCCAGGTACTTGTCGGGGTAGTACTCGCTGTAGCGGTGCCTGCCGCCATTGGGTATGCCAATCACCAATAACCCAGAGGACTGCACTGGACCCTTGCGCGATACGCTGGTTGACCACTGGCGCCAAGTGTTCAATAACCACAGGTGGCCGGTTGGGCTACCACCATCCTCCTTTTGTCATTTTGTGTACACTACGATTCACAAACTCTGTTTGAATTCAAAGGAAAGTTGATGGAAGCTACCAAAGTAGGTATTCGGGAATTTCGTGCTGGCATGGCCGAGTACATTGCGTCGAGCACGCCAGTCGCGGTGACACGCCATGGGCAAACCATTGGTTATTTCATACCTACCCACGGCCAGGCCGAGGCCGACATTGCGTCATTGAAGAAAGCAAGCAAGACTTTGGATCGCTTGCTTGCCGCCAAGAGCATTGATGTGGACGCCGTCGTCGCCGAATTCAAAACCGCCCGCAAACAGGGAAACACGCCCAAGAAACCTGCAGCAGTGATGGGATGAGCGGCAAAGCCATCGTTCTGGATGCCAACATCCTTATTCGAGCGGTGTTGGGCAAGCGGGTGCGCGAAATCATTGTGGCCAACGCGGAAACGGTCCAGTTCTTTGCGCCCGATGTTGCCTACGCTGACGCCCGAAAGTACCTTCCGGCATTGCTGAAAAAAAGAGGTGTGAATGGCGAATCGGCGATGGTGGTGCTGGACGCACTGGAATCAATAGTCCGGCCGCTGGAACTTGGTGTCTATGCAGGGTTACAAACACAGGCACTGCAAAGGATTTCCATTCGCGATGCGGATGATTGGCCTGTCCTTGCGTGCGCTATGACGATTGCATGCCCCGTATGGACAGAAGATGCTGACTTCTTTGGCACCGGGATAGCGACTTGGACCACAGATCGCGTGGAGTTGTATTTGGTCGGTTGATTCTGGCCAGTGTCTCTTTAGTGCCCCATGCCGACGATGATTTTCCTGAAATGCCCGCCCGTTAACCGACATTGGACGTTCCATTCGATGTTCATGGAACGATTGATCATTTGACGCCTTGACCGTGAGTCCCGACGCACATTTGACCCAGACTGCCGACTTTGACTGCCCTAGGGCTAGACGCTCAAATCGTTACACCGAGCAGGTCTCATGACCAACGGGGTGGGGCAGCGGCAATCGGCAGACAGGTTCGGCTCATGAACATGAAATGGCACACAGGAAACATCCAGGCCTTGAGTGGCCACGGATGCATTGAAGAGTTTCGGTGTGCGAACGTGTTCAATTGGATTCGCGACAATTCCTACGAGTTTCGTAGGGCCTGCAATTTCTACGGCAGTCTCCAGAGCTGGCCTGAGTCACAACTTCCGGCGTCAGATTCCAGCCACATTGATGTACTTGACGACGAGGTAATCATCGATTCCGTAGTGGGAGCCCTCCCGGCCAATCCCGGACTGTTTGACGCCACCGAACGGGGCTACTTCATTGGACATCAGTCCCGTATTGACATCCACCGTGTTCGGCTTGCAGATCGACTCGCGCGCGCTGGCGCAAGGCGCTAATATCAACGCCCCTGAGCGGCCAATGTGGCGCCCGAAGCACGCTTATGAAAAGCGGAGCTGGTCCGACAAGTCCTTGCCGCCGCGCGTCGTGTAAAGGCCCGCCGAGTGCAACGCGCCCAGTGGCAGCTCGGCCAGCGCCTGCACGATATGGTGCTGCGTCGGCATGTCTTCCCATTGCGGGCTGCTCATGTGCAGTGTGGCCTGCGCATTCTGGTGCGTCAGCACCCTGCTCATCGACGCACCGGGCGGCGTCATGGTGATGTAGTCAACATCGGCCTGGCCCCAAGCCTCGGTCGCGGGAATGTACTTGTGATGAAACACCGGCTCGCCAGCGCCAAGCGCGGGCTCCAGTGGCGTGAGCCCCGACAACGTGAGTCGCATGAAACGAAAGCCCTGCCATTCGGCGTCGAAGATATGGCGCTCGCCCAACCGGCGCGGAGGTGGCAGTTCGGCAAATATCTTGTTCCAACCCAGTTCCTCACGACCACTCAGGATGGGCTCGGTCATGTTCTCCCAGATCACTGGCTGGAACCAGCCGTCGATAGCACGTTCGGGAGAATCGAAGAGTACCGGCACGCGTACCGACAGCATGTTGTAGCCACGACCGGCCAGCCAGTCAATCTCACTCAGGTAGCTGAACTCGAATGCCACAAGCGCCTCGCCGCGCAGCGTGAACCGGGGCGGCAAAAAACGTGCAATGGCCTGGGCATCGGTATGAAAACGAGCATAGGCTGAAAGTCGCAATGGGCTTGAAGCCGGGTCGTACTGCACGCTGGTATCCGGCGCCTGGCGTGGCCCGGACGTGGCACCAAACATCGCGGGCATTCGGCGCATGGTCGGGCGCACCGCTGGACGCGCAGTGGGGTCGTTGAAGGATGAGGTCATGGTATTTTCAGAGCGGCTTGGGGTCAGACAGGAGATCGGACAGGCCAATAACGACCTGCCACAACTTGACGTCTCGGGCGCGCTGCATATCTAGGCTGGAGCGGCCTTCATATCCGTAGAAGCCCTTGCCCGTCGTCACGCCGAGTTCGCCGTTGGCGACGCGACGCGTCAGCGGCTCGGGTGCGAGGTTGACCGGCGGATCAACGATGTCCGGGTCTTCCAGGTTGCGCAGGCTCAGGTTCAGGCCGGTGAAGTCGTAGCGCTGCATGAGACCGAGGATCTGCATGCGGGGGGCCAGGCTGGTGCGCACGGCGATGTCGAGGTTCTCGATGCTGATGGCACCGCTTTCTATCAGGTGAAAGGCCTCATGGCCAAGCGCGCGCTGCAGCCGGTTAACCACAAAACCGGGAATGAATTTCTCCAGCTTCACGGGTGTTTTGCCCAAGGCCCGCAGCACGGCCATGCACTCGCTGACGGCTACCATTGCGGTTTCAGGCCCGCCAACCACTTCAACCAGCGGCAGGATGTGCGGCGGCGCAAACCAATGCGCGACGACCAGCCGCGACTGCACTGCGGGCGGCGCGAGGACGAATACGTTCATCGTCGAGGTGTTGCTCCACACTACGGTGTCCGGCGTGCAAGACGCCTCGACCTCGCGGTAGATGCTGCTTTTTATTTCGCGGTTCTCGGGGACCGCTTCGATGACCAGGCGTGCGCTTTTCAGTGCGGCGGCTATGCCTACACGCGGCGTGACGCGACCAATGGCCCGGGCCGTCGACGCTGCAGAAGACAGGCCCAGCTCAACCTTGATCTGCATGCTTTCGCGCAGCGTCGCCATGCCGCGCTCAACCGCCGCTTCGCTGATGTCGCAGAGATCAACAGCAAAGCCGTGCTCGGCAAAAACCGACGCAATGCCGGGGCCCATCACGCCAGCGCCCAACACAGCGATACGGTCGTTCGCGGGCACAAAGGGCTGGCCGCCTAGGGTCAGCCCGGCGGGCCAGGTCGGCGCTGACGATGGCGATGCTTGCGTTGGGTTCATTTCTGGGTTTCTTTGGACAAGCGCTCGATGATGGTCTTCTCCTGGGCTGAAGTCAGGCGTGCATATTCAACGTACTGCTGGTTGTTGCGGTAATTGAGCTCAATGCCCAGCTTGTCCGCCGTCGCCATGAATGCCGGGGTTTTAAGCAACTCACGGATGGCGCTGTCGAGCTTGTCAACGATTGCAGGCGGCAGGTCCGCCGGGCCGCCTATCCCCAGCGGGGAGGTGATGACAACCGGGTAGCCGACCTCCCTCAGTGTCGGCGCATCCGGAAAGTCTTTTGGCCGCGTCTCGCCACCTGTGGCCAGCACACGCATCTTGCCGGATTTCATGAAGGGCAGCACCGTGCTGGTCGAGGACACGACTTGGATATGGCCGCCCATCAGCGCAGTCAGTGCTTCGGCGTCGCCTTTGTAGGGCACGTGGGACCAACTCACGTCTGTGGCGCGGCCCAGCTCGGCCATGACCAGATGGTTGCTGCTGAACAGGGCCGAAGTTCCGTAGGCGATGGTGTTGGGATTGGCCTTGGCGTCATCGACCAGTTCCTTGATGGTTTTCCACTTCGCGTCTTGCCGCACTGCAATGGCGTAGCTGTAGTTCGCCACCATGGCGATGTAGCTCAGGTCTTTCAGCGGGTTGTAGCTGACCTGTTGCAGGTAAGGCTGGCGGAACACGCTCAGTGGCAGCATGGTCAGGTTGTAGCCGTCGGGCTTGACCCGCGTCATCTGGATCGCCCCAAAAGTGCCGTTGCCACCCGGCTTGTTGTCGATGACGACCGGCTGCTTCAACGCCCGCCCCAGCCCGTCGGCCAGTGCGCGGGCAAGCTGGTCGGTGCTGCCGCCCGCCGCATAAGGAACGATGAGCGTGATGGGGCGGCTTGGGTAGGCGTCCTGGGCGTGCGTCAGCGGTACCGTGGCAACGCTGCATGCCAGAGCACAAATGGTGGCGAACTTAGTGAGGGTTTTGAACATAATGGTCTCCTTTGGATGGATTGCAAATGGCTCGCATCAAGGCACATGGTGTTCAGCACTTGCCAGCCGTCAAAGGCTGGGCAAGCAGCTCGAACTCCATGCGCACGTACTTGCTGGGGAAATGAACGCGCGACCAGTACAACAAGCGCCGGTCCGGGTCATACACTCGCCGGATCACTTCCGCAATGGGCGAACCCACGGCTATGCGCAGGTGGTTCGATGTGTCGTCGCCCGCCGAAATGATGGTGAGCGTCTGTAGGGCCTGGCCTAGCGCAAGTTCGGGTGTTTCACCGAACACAGTGGCGATGGCGCGCGTCTTGAAGCGGTCCTGCCACTTCAGATAGATGTCAGACGCGAGGTACACGACACTGAAGCAAACTCGCACGTCGCCGCGCAGGTAGACCCGCTCCAGCCGGTGGTATCGCTCGGCGGCCACACCTTCGTTACGGCACCACGCGGGTAGATCCAACACGGCGCCAGCGCTCTCGGTTACCACCTCAAGCGAGTTGTGTTTGCCGAACTCCACCAGATCGTCCCAAGTGCAGGCAATATTAAAGCGGATGTCTGCTTGCGTCGATGCAGCACTGACAAAGCTGCCCTGCCCCCGTGCACGGGTTACCAGCCCTTCAACCTCTAATTCACCCAGCGCTGCGCGCACAGTGGCACGGCCCACACCGAACTCATCGGTCAGCGCGTCCAGCGTGGGAATGCGTGCACCTCTTGCCCACAGCCCGCTCTCGATGTGACGCCGAAACACCGTGGCCAGTTGCTGGTACAGCGGTTGTTTGCTGTGTTGTAGGACATTCATGGTGGTTTTGATTCTATAGTTCGTATATTAGAACTAATAGCAAAGTTATGTCAACGGGAAAACCCTTATAGAGCCGCCCGATTGGCGATGCATGCGGTTGTGTCGGCTCAAACCTGGAGTGACCGCCTACGGAAACCAACTTGTCGGAGCCGGAGGGATCTTGTGGGTCAACCCGACGGTCGCCACTGGCTGGTTACTGGAAGTCCAATTGCTGGCGGTCGCTTGTCGGTGGCATTTCAAAATCACAGGCTCCAAAGCGGTCGCATGACCTACAAAAGATTCGATGAGGGCGCCGTTGATGACGTTGGGAATTTCAGTCGCCCGAGCATTGCATGTCTGGAAGAGCAGATGTTGTGATAGACATGTCTACAAAATAATACATAAATGTGTTGACAATATTGTTTACAAGTGCATAGACTTCACCGCATCGTGATACTCGAATTACTGGGACGCTATGGCAACACGACAAGCAATTAAAAATCCGGAAAAGAGTCCAGCCAAGTCGGCGACAAAACTCAAGGTTGTTCCGGCGGGCAAGCGGGGCGTTGATCTCCAGAAGATTTTGCGAGAGCGAATCGCGCGACAGGAAATTGCTCCCGGCGCCAAGCTTGGAGAAAACGAACTGTCCAAGGAGTTTGGCGTACCGCGGTCAATCGTTCGCGAAGCCTTAAGCGCATTGGAGCAACGCGGCCTGATCGAACGCATCCCCAATCGCGGTGCCGTGGTTGCCCGCCTGGATCTATCGCAAGTCTTCGAGATCTACGACACCCGCGAAGTGCTTGAGGGGCTTTGTGCCCGACTTGCCACCCAAAATGTACCGCCGGAATCCTGGCAGGACTTGGTTGAAATGTTTGACGCGCCAATGCAGGCACATGTAGCGGGTGGAGATTACGAATCGTTTCTGGCCGGCTACGAACTGTTCAGGCGGCGGTTGCTGGAGGCGGCTGCGAACCCCGTTCTCTCGAACATGCTCGACAGCATTTATGAAAAGACGCAAGCCGTCATCCGCCGCATCATGATTCTTCCTGGGCGAGCGGAGATCGGGCTTAACGAGCACCGGGCCGTGCTGGCCGCCATGCGCCGTGGTGAGGCTGACGAGGCCGAGCGCCTGCGTCGGTTGAACATGCGCAGTGCCAAGGAGTATCTCAAGCGCTTTCAAAGCTTTGTACTTTGAAAAGTGAGTTACTCATGAGTTCAAATAGCCAGATCCACGACGGCCCCTTGACTGGCATTCGAGTATTGGAAATGGGATCGACGGTCGCAGGACCCTTCTGTGGCAGGTTGCTGGCCGACTTCGGTGCCCAAGTGATCAAAGTGGAGCCCGCTGAGGGCGACGCCGTGCGCACCATGGGAAAGCGCTTCCACGGGAAATCCTTGTATGCCGCCAGCATCTTCCGCAACAAGTCTCTGATCTCAATAGACCTGCGCAAGAAGGAAGGGCAGGAGATCATTAAGAAACTGGTCGCTAATTGCGACGTCGTGGTGGAGAACTTCCGGCCTGGAGGTTTGGAGAAGTGGGGCCTGGGCTATGAAGATCTAGCCCAAATCAACCCTGCCTTGATCATGGCCCGCATCAGCGGCTTTGGTCAGACGGGTCCGTACAGCGGTCGCGCTGGTTACGGCGTGATCGGGGAGGCGGTCAGCGGCCTGCGTCACATCACGGGAGACCCCGATCGTCCGCCGGCGCGAGTGGCGGTCTCCATTACTGACTACATCACCGGACTGTATGGTGCTTTTGGCGCGGTCATGGCGTTGTTTGCTCGCAGTCGCACAGGTCGTGGCCAATGCGTTGATTCTGCGCTCTACGAATGCGCCTTCAGTTTCATGGAGCCGCACATTCCAGCCTACGAAAAACTGGGTCATGTAGCCATGCGGGCAGGGTCACGATTACCTGACAGCACGCCAAACAATCTGTTCGTTTCACGCGACCAGCAGTTCATCCACATCACGGCCATGGGGGATGCGGTGTTCAAACGGTTGGCCATTGCCATGGGGCAAGCGCAACTCGCGGACGATGTTCGCTTTTGTACTGCGCTTGTTCGCAACGAGCATCATGCCGAGATCGACGACATCATTGCGCAGTGGGCAGCATCCAATGATCTCAAGTCCCTGGAGGCTGCACTAGAAGACGCCACGGTTCCGGCGACACGGATTTTCACGATGGCCGACATCTTTCGTGATCCACATTACGAGGCTCGCGAGATGCTGGCAGTTGTTCCTGACGACGATTTCGGCACAGTCACCATGGCGGCGCCGGTTCCGCGGCTGTCGGAAACGCCAGGGCGCATTTACAAGAGCGGCGGCCGAATTGGTCAAGACACCCGCCAAGTCCTAGCGGAACTTGCAGGTTTATCGAGCCAGGAGATAGATCATATGGTGGCCATAGGCATCGTCTCCTGCGGCCAAAAAGACATGCCAGAGATTAAAGTTTCGAGCGCGCAAATCGACACCGCATAGAGCTCCTCAAACTTAAACAACATCACTCTTAACCAAGGAAATCAAATGACATGGTTGCCTGAAGCAGAAGAAATCGCACTGCGCCGCAAGTGGGCAGAGGAACTAGGCGGTCAGGAGGGCATCGAACGTCACCATGCAAATGGGCGATTGACTGTGCGCGAGCGAATCGGCGGTCTATTGGACACTGGCTCGTTTCAGGAAGTGGGCAAACTGACTGGTAACGGCACTTACGTCGATGGTCAGGTCACAAAGGTTACACCAGCGCCCTACGTGATGGGGATTGGCTGCATCGAAGGGAGGTCAGTCGCCGTGGGCGGTGAAGACTTTACTGTGCGTGGTGGCACCAGTTGGGGTGGTGATCGACGCAAAGGCGGCCAAGGGGGCTTCGTCGAAGACCTGGCTGCGCGATATCGAATTCCACTTGTCAATTTGATCGATGGCGCGGGTGGCACCGTCAATTCGGCCAAGAGGCGCGGCCACACCGTATTCCCGGGTGTCGACGGCTACGAGCGCGCGGTGCAATTGCTCGGGACGGTGCCTGTAGTCAGCGCTGTTCTAGGGACGGCAGCGGGTGGCCCCGCCGGCAGGGCAATTTTGTCGCACTGGTCGGTGATGGTGAAGGGCTCAAGCCAGATCTTTGCCGCAGGCCCACCGGTGATTGAGCGCTCCATGGGCCAGAAGGTGAGCAAGGAAGATTTGGGTGGCTACAAGATGGCTGTTGAAACTGCCGGTACGGTGGACAACGCGGCCGAAAATGAGGAAGACGCGTTCCTCCAGATTCGTCGTTTTCTCAGCTACATGCCGCAGAACGTATGGGAACTACCTCCAGTGACCACTTGCAACGATCCGGTTGACCGCATCGAAGAGGCGCTGCTGACCATTGTGCCCCGCGAAAGACGTCATCCCTACAACATGAGGAAGCTGATCGATATGGTAGTTGACAGGGACTCAGTGTTTGAGATCCAGCCGACATTTGGTCGCGCTGTGATAACCAGCTTCGCGCGCATGAATGGGAAGGTGGCAGGAATCATCGCCAACAATCCCATGATCTACGGCGGTGCCATGGATGTCCGCGCGGCACGCAAGCAGATTCATTTCATCGAACTGTGCGACACATTCCATATACCGCTTATCTTCCTCGTGGATCTGCCAGGTTTCATGATCGGCACGCAGGCAGAGGCTGCGGCCACCTTGCGCGAAGGCATGCGGGCTGTCTACGTTGGACTACAGGCCACAGTGCCAATTCTTACGCTGGTCATTCGCAAATGCTACGGCATGGCTGGCATGGGCGCTACTGACAAGAACGGTCTGGATTTCAAGATCGCCTGGCCATCTGCCGAATGGGGTTCGTTACCCGTCGAAGGCGGTGTGGCGGCCGCGTTCAAGCGCGAAATTGCGAATGCTCCAGATTCGGCACTGAGACAAAAGGAGCTTGAGGACGAGTTGCGCGAGTTGGACTCGCCTTTTCTCACCGCCGAAGCCTTTGGCGTAGAGGACATCATTGACCCGCGTGAAACCAGACGTTACTTATGCCGCTTCATTGACTTGGCCCAAGGACGTCTGAAAACAGACGTTGGCATCAAGCTCAAATCGGGCGTGCGGCCTTAGTCGCTTGGACAACTGATGAAACAATGCAGAAGGTCAAGCTGAATGAATAATGCGAATCCGGAGCAAGGTCCGCTTGAGGCCTCAATGGCAGCGTACGAGACAAGGCGTCAGAAGGCACTCGCCATGGGCGGGAACGAGAAACTCACCAAGCGCAGGGCTGCTGGCATGCTTCATGCCAGAGAGCGAATTGAGTACTTGGTCGACAAGGATAGTTTCCTCGAATCCGGCCTGTTCGGAACATCGGCCGTTGATGAGTCGGAGAGGGACAAGACACCAGCTGACGGAAAAATTGCGGGCTACGCTCGCCTAGCAGGCCGGGAAATCGCTGTCGTTTCCAATGACTTCACGGTCAAAGGTGCATCCAGTAGCGCGACCAACGGCAGGAAGATTGGCCAGATGAAACGGGTGGCCACCCAGAGAGGGTTGCCGATGGTGTTCCTTGGTGAATCTTCGGGCGCGCGCATGCCTGACACAATGGGTTCGCGGGGCATGGGGACGATGCTCGGAAATGACCCTACGCAATACCAGCGCATGCGCGAAACCCCTTGGGCCGCTGCGGTACTTGGCTTCTGCTATGGATCTTCCACTTGGTATTCCGGATTGTCCGAGTTTTGCGTCATGCGCAAAGGCGCCATCATGGCAGTATCGAGTCCGCAACTTGTCTCCCTAGCGATCAAGGAGAAAGCTGATCCGGAGGAAATTGGCGGCTGGAAATTGCACAGTGATGTCACTGGACTGGTGGATCTGGTGGTCGATACCGACGAGGAGGCGTTGGACGCGATTCGGAAATTCCTCGCCTATATGCCAGCCCACCACAACGAAGCGCCACCGGTGCACGAAGTTGCCGCGGGCTCAGGCGATGGGATGAACGACATCCTGTCTATCCTGCCGCCGTCGCGTACCCAAGTCTACGATGTGCGGAAAGTCATCAGGACGATCGTTGACGCCGACAGTTACTTCGAGCTGAAAGCGCGATTTGGCAAAGTCGCCGTGACCGCACTGAGCCGCATCGACGGCAAGACTGTAGGCATTGTTGCCAACAATCCGTTGCACAAGGGCGGAGCACTGGACGCCGAGGCCTGCGAAAAAATCACCAGTTTCTTGGTGCTGTGTGATTCCTTCAATATTCCCATTGTGATGCTTGTGGATACGCCCGGGTTCGTGATCGGCGTTGACGCAGAGCGCAAGCGTGCACCGTCACGAATCATGAACTTCATGAATGCACTCTCTTTGGTGACCGTGCCCAAGATCACCATTGTGCTGCGCAAGAGTTACGGACAGGCCTACCTGAACATGGGGGGTGGGCGAAATTCCGATGAGTTTGCCGCCTGGCCGACAGCCGAAATCAGCTTTATGGATCCCCGATTTGCTGCAAGCATCGTGCACGGCCTGCAACCGGGCGACCACGGCTATGACGACGCCGTCGAGAAAATGGGGCGCGACAGCCAAGTTTGGGACATTGCAGCGATGTATGCCGTGCAAATGGTGATCCGTCCGCCGGACACGCGCGACTACCTGATTCGGATGTTGAGCGTACACCGTCTAAGGCTGACGAATGGCGTCGGGCAGCACTTGATGCGCACCTGGCCTACTACCTATTGAAAGGCGACAAGTGATGTTCAATAAAGTCGTCGTTGCCAATCGTGGCGTGGTTGCGGCGCGCGTATTGCGGACACTGCGAGAAATGGGAATTCGCTCGGTGGCGGTGTATTCCGACGCGGATGCTGATGCGCCATACCTGGCACAAGCCGATGAAACATATGCCATCGGGGCATCGCCCGCAAAGGAGAGTTACCTCAATCAGGATGTGCTGCTCGAAGTTTTCCGAAACTCTGGCGCCGACGCAGTGCATCCCGGATACGGATTTCTTGCTGAAAATTCTGGGTTTGCAACGCGCGTGGAAAATTCCGGCGTGCGCTTCATTGGTCCGTCGCCTTACTGGATCGACACCATGGGACACAAGACGCGTGCTCGCGAACTGGCCATCAAACATGGATTGCCGGTAGGGAAAGGCTCTGGCGTTCTGAATGGAGATGTTGCAGAAATTCTGGCAGCGGCACGTGCCATCGGGTTCCCGGTGTTGGTCAAGCCAGCGGAGGGCGGTGGCGGCATTGGCATGATTGCTGTGGACCACGAAGCACAACTGCATGAAGCCGTCAAGCGGGCGCGATCAATGGCACAACGAGGATTCGCCAGCGGCGAAATCTATCTAGAGAAGCTGTTGGATCGTCCGCGGCACATTGAATTTCAGATTCTTGGCGACTCTCATGGTTCGGTGCAACATCTTTTTGAGCGCGATTGTTCGGTACAGCGACGACATCAGAAGATCATTGAGGAGGCTACTGCACCAGGGGTTGAACGAGCCATGATCGAGGCGCTGGCAGACAGCATCGCCGCCACTATGCAGAAGCTTGGCTACAACAATATTGGTACCGTGGAGATGCTGATGGGCGCAGATGGTACCTTCAGCTTTCTGGAAATGAATACCCGACTCCAAGTGGAGCACGGTGTCACGGAAGAAATTACCGGGGTTGATCTGGTGGCTGCGCAGATTCGTTCGTCAGCCGGGGACAGGCTTGCAGCCATACTGCCCGCGAAGTTGGCGCGCAGTGGCCATGCCTTACAGGCGAGGGTCTACGCTGAAGATCCGAAGCGATTTTTTCCCTCGCCAGGTAAGCTGACCGTGTTCAGGCCACCTGGCAACAGCCGCGTCCGCATTGAAACGGGCTACTCCGAGGGTCGCGATGTGACCCCTCATTACGACCCCATGCTGGCCAAAGTGATCGTGCACGAACCGTCGCGCGAAGCCGCGATCGACAAGCTCTGCGAGGCGCTGGAAAACTTTGAAGTGCAGGGAGTCAAGACCAATATTCCGGCGTTGCTACAGATTTTGCGGTCGGACCCGTTTCGATCAGGCCAAGTTCATACCGGCCTGGTGGCCGAGGTAATGAAGTAATTCCACAACAGGAGAACCAAGTATGGCGAAGATAGAAGTGAAATCGGAAATCACCGGATCGGTTTGGAAGATCATCACCAAACCCTCGGACCCGATTGCCTCGGGCGATGCGCTGATGATTCTTGAATCCATGAAGATGGAAATCCCAGTCATTGCGGAAGATGGCGGGACGATAGTCGAAATCATGGTTATAGAAGGCCAGCCGGTATCTGAGGGGCAGGTCGTCGCCGTGATCGAAGGTTGATCGCAAGATGGACCAATAGTTGAGGTCGGAAACGCAGACACGCCAACACAGATTGGTGTCCAGGAATTCACAATATTTAGGAGCAAACAAAATGAACGCTTTCAAGATCGCATCGTTTCACCTTTCTGTACTACTGTTGCTGTGTGGAGCAACAAGTACGACAGCGGCTGAGACAGAAGAAGTGAAGGTTGCAGCCGGGTACGGCATCGGATACCTGCCGCTAATCGTGATGCAGCATGATCAGTTAATTGAGAAGCATCTGAAGGTTGCGGGTCTCAGCAGCACAAAGGTAAGCTGGACTCAGTTTGGCGCAGGATCTGCCATGAATGACGCGTTGCTCTCTGGAAACCTGCATTTCGCCTCTGGTGGTATACCTCCGTTCTTGATGCTTTGGGACAAGACCCGCAACAACATTGATGTGAAAGGGGTTGGCGCACTATGCTCGATGCCCAATTTCCTGAACACACGCAATCCGGCGATCAAGTCAATCAAGGATTTCACCGAAAAGGATCGAATCGCCATTGCAGGCGCTGGCTCCTCGGTTCAAACCATCTACCTGCAGATGGCGGCGGCACAAGCATATGGCGATGCTAACTACAACAGACTCAGCACTCTGATGGTCAACCTGGCGCATCCCGATGGGATGGCAGCAATGCTCTCGGGTCAGGAGGTGAACAGTCATTTCACCTCGCCTCCATTCCAATATCAGGAATTAGAAAACCCGGGAGTAAGAAAGGTCCTCAGTTCCTACGACATTATGGGGGGAACAGGAAGTTTCTTGATGTTGTGGGGCACGGGAAAGTTTCGCAGCGCAAACCCACAAACCTTTGCCGCCGTATTTTCTGCATTCCGCGATGCTACCGAGTCCATCAATCGCGACAAGAGGCGCGCTGCAGAAATCTATTTGAAGGTTACAAAGAGCAAGGATTCCATAGAAAGAACCATGGCAATGCTGAACGACCCTGACATCACCTTTGACGTCGCACCGCAGAAGATTATGAAATTTGTAGAGTTCATGAACAAGGTGGGGACGGTGAAAACCAAAGCTGCCTCGTGGAAGGATCTATTCTTCCCGGAAGTGCACGGTCTTTCGGGTAGCTGAGTCGGATTCGCCTCGCGCCGACATTTGTCGAACGTACCGCATTTCAGGAGGAGCCAACATGGCGGAATACAACTCAATGACGCCGCTGCTTGAAGTGAAGGGCGTCACGCTGCAATACAAGACTAGAGAGCATCTGGTCACTGCGACGTATCGGGTAGATTTTGAAGTTTTCAAGTCAGACCGATATGTATTGCTTGGCCCCTCTGGCTGCGGCAAGTCGACCTTGCTGAAGGCGGTAGGCGGCTATATGTCGCCAGTCGAAGGATCCATACACTTGAAAGGCGCTGCCATTACCCGCCCCGGCGCCGACAGGATGATGGTGTTTCAGGAGTTTGATCAACTGCTACCGTGGAAGACGGTGACAGAGAATGTCATGTTCGCATTAACCTCCAGTGGCCGGCAGTCCGGCAAGGCCGCAGCGGAAAAAGCCATGCAGTACATAGAGAAGGTGAATCTGACGAAGTTCGCCAATAGCTATCCCCACACACTCTCCGGCGGAATGAAGCAGCGCGTGGCGATAGCGCGTGGCATGGCCATGGAGCCTGACATCCTGCTCATGGACGAACCGTTCGCTGCGTTGGATGCGCTAACGCGCCGCAAGATGCAGGAGGAGATACTGCATCTTTGGGACGACACCCGTTTCACAGTATTGTTTGTTACGCACTCGATTCCGGAAGCAGTAAAGATCGGCAACCGTATCCTGCTGCTATCACCGCATCCAGGGCAGGTTAAAGCTGAGCTTGCCAGCAATGGCCGCGATGATGTGGATCCCGTCGATGGAATGCGTATGACGGAGCGAATTCATAAGATGTTGTTTGCTGATCAGGTTGAAGATGCTCAACCGGAGCTTGTCCATGACTGAAGCTGAAATCAAGCGACCGGACTACCATAGACAGACGGTCGCCGCAACAGAGTGCGGCGTGGTGGCGCAACCACTATCGGCTTGGGAGCGAATCTTCAACATCTCTGCGGTTCGCAAGGTCGCTATTCTTGGCGTTCTCGCCGGGATATGGCAACTCTATGCAGTGTGGCTGAACAATGAACTATTGTTTCCCACGTTTACCTCAACGCTGTGGGCGTTTCAACACGGCATTTTTGAGGAGGACCTTTTGACCCGAATGTTCACCTCCATCAAGGTACTGCTCGTGGGCTATTCAGTTGGTTTGGCACTGGCGGTGCTTATGACCGTGATTGCCATGACATCACGGATCGGAACTGATTTACTGGAGACGCTGACGGCAATGCTGAACCCGCTACCGGCCATAGCCCTGCTACCGCTGGCGTTGATATGGTTTGGGCTTGGTACCGGGAGCCTTGTGTTCGTACTGGTCCACTCGGTGCTTTGGCCGGTATCCCTTAACACGCATTCAGGATTTCTGGCGGTATCCAACACTCTGCGCATGGTGGGACGCAATTACGGACTGACTGGCTTCAGCTACGTCGCAAAAATACTGATTCCGGCTGCATTTCCCAGCATCCTTACGGGTTTAAAAAATGGCTGGGCATTCGCCTGGCGCACGCTGATCGCGGCGGAACTGGTCTTTGGTGTCAGTTCGGGCACAGGCGGTCTTGGCTGGTTTATCTACGAAAAGAAGAACCTACTGGAAATTCCGTACGTGTTCGCCGGACTTTTTTCGGTCATCGTGATAGGCCTGTTCGTCGAGAATTTCATCTTCAGCACGATCGAACGGCATACGGTGCGCAAATGGGGTATGCAACAGTGACACGCAATCGGGCATCACCCTTACTTGGGGGAACGCTGAAGTGACTTTCCTGGTCTGGCAAATGCACTGCTGAATCTATGGATTCAGTTTTTGTGCAGGTCATGCTTGTAGCGACCCTCGCTGGATTCATTCAGGGCGTAACTGGATTTGCCTTTGCGTTGATCGCGACCTCACTTTGGACCTGGACGCTTGAACCGCAGTTGCTGGTACCTACCGTTGTGCTTACTTCACTGCTCGGGCAAGTGATATCGATTGTGAGCGTAAAAACCGAGGTCACGCTCGCACGTGCGACACCGTTCTTGGCTGGTGGAGCCGTCGGGGTGCCGTTGGGTGTGCTGATTCTTCCCATGCTCAACACAACAGCGTTTCGCTTTAGCATTGGCGTCATTCTGCTGGTCTACTGCTCCATCATGTTCAGCGGAAGACGGCTCCCGCTTGTTCGCAGCGGTGGCAGGCTAGCTGATAGCTGTGTTGGATTGATTGCCGGCGTGATGGGAGGTGCAACCGGAATCTCCGGTCCTCCCATGATTCTCTGGTGTGGCTTACGCGGATGGGACAAGGAGGCGCAACGCGCAACCTTCCAATCATTCTTCATTGGAACCCAGATTCTCACAATCGGCATCTTTGTAGCCAAGGGTTTGATCAATGCGAGCTCCGTGCAACTTGCTCTGGTCGCCGCCGTGCCAATTGTCCTTTCGTCGTGGATTGGATCGAGGGTATTCAAACGATTTACCGGTCCACAATTTCAGAAAGCTGTCTATGGCCTGCTTTTTGTTTCCGGTCTCGTTCTTGTAATGCACAGTGTGTGACATCTGCCGGATGGCAGGACTGTATCGAGCTTTTAGCATCCCGCGGTACTCACCTTGCACTACACACCGTCGAGTGAACGGCTACTTCGGTAGCTCAACAGATTTGTTGTCCACGATCCCCGAAAGCTGACGCCCGTGGGCACGCGCTACTGGTCGTCAACAGCCAGTGACAACCGTGAAGTGATCGCCCGAAACTTGTCGCTGGTGTGTCTATCAAATCGGCCAACCGCATAGCTGGCCGTCGCCATCACGCGCCTGCTGTTGTAGGAGGGAACGCGAGCTGACGATATCGCACGCAGACTCGAGCGGTGCACCAAGAGGCACTATGGCCACGCAGGCCTCAAAGCCCGGCTCGACAGCGACCTACAGGCCGCGTGTTACGCACCCGCCACGGGGTCGCCGGGCTGGCTCAACGGGCAGCGACTGCGGCTTAGGGCTTTGCCAGCAAGAAGCTCAGCGGAATCTCCACCCGGGCCGCCCAATCGGCTTCGGTGTGTCCGGCACCGGCAAAAATACGGCTTTGCCAATGGGCTGGGTCATAGCCCATGTCCCGTCCGATTTCGTCGACCACCGCCTGGTGAATTCCATAGATGGCATCCAGCCCGGTGGTGC
>CAITQH010000056.1 GCA_903894475.1 uncultured beta proteobacterium | reverse complement strand
TTTGTGTATTCAGTGCATTTTATAGATCACTCAGGAGTCTGAGCTTGCGTGCACAATCCGTTCATGCTGATTCATCCTCAAATCAATCCTGTGGCCCTGCAACTTGGCCCCCTGGCCATCCATTGGTATGGACTGACTTATCTGGCGGCCTTCGGACTCTTCATGTTGCTGGGCCGGCGACGCCTGCTGCACGAGCCCTTTGCTTCCATCAGGGCAAACGGCGCCTGGAGCAGCAAGGATGTGGAGGACATCCTTTTCATGGGCGTGATGGGCGTGGTACTTGGCGGGCGACTGGGCTACTGCCTGTTCTACAAACCCCTGTATTACCTGTCGCACCCTTTTGAAGTTTTCGCTGTGTGGCAAGGTGGCATGAGTTTTCACGGCGGCATGCTGGGCGTCATCGTGGCAATGATCTGGTTTGCCCGATCACGTAGCAGACCCTGGTTGCAGGTTGCCGACTTTGTGGCGCCGTGTGTACCAACGGGCTTGGCGGCGGGCCGTATTGGCAACTTCATCAATGGGGAACTGTGGGGGCGTGTGTGCGGTTCCGACTTGCCTTGGGGCATGGTGTTTCGCGGCGCTGGCGATCTGCCGCGTCATCCCTCGCAGGTGTATCAGTTCCTGGGCGAAGGCATCCTGTTGTTCGTGGTGCTATGGCTGTACGCACGCAAGGAGCGACGCGAGGGGCAGGTGGCGGCTGTTTTCCTGATGGGTTACGGTGTGTTGCGCTTCTGCGCCGAGTTTTTTCGCGAGCCCGATGCCCATCTTGGTATTTTGTCCCTGGGTATGAGCATGGGACAGTGGCTGTGCCTGCCGATGATTTTCGGCGGCATCGGTCTGTGGGGCTGGGCGAAGTCGCGGAATCAAAACTGATCGGTATGGGAACAGATGAATACCTCTGACTGGATCAGCCGCAAGGTCTCCAAGTTATTGCCCGCATCGAGCGCAAAGGGCAAGGGCACTGGCAGTTCCGCAGTTCCCGATTCAGGTGCTGCAAAAACGCCAGGGTCAGCGGACCCGATGCGCGGCGTGGTCGAGCCGGCGCGCGATGCTCCCGTTGCTGCCGCCTCAACGGCCAGTGCGCGCGGACAGGTGGTCTCGCGCTCTACCGGCGAGCGCCTGGTTGGCACCTTGCGGCGCAAGGGTGAAGCCATGTCGCCACGCGCCCTGCGTCACGCACTGGCCGAGCTGCGCGCCGTGGTGGACGGACGCGTCAGCGAGGTTGAGGGAGGACGCCGTGCCAGCGTATTTGCGCAATGGTATGCAGCGACGACACCGGCCGAGCGACGTGATTGCTGGCTGCTGATGAGTGAGCAATTCGTGGCGGATCCTCAGGTGATCAAACTTGCACAGACGCGCTTTGCTGCCGCGGTAGGAACATCCGACGAGGCGGTTGCTGAAGTGCAGTACCGCCGCTCTACCGTGTCGCCACGGCGGCGCTTGCTGCAGCGATTCAGCGCGTTCCCGGAAGGCATACGGTTCCTGGTCGACTTGCGTGCCGAGATGTTGCCAGCGCTCAGGGCGGACCCGCAGTTGCAGGCACTCGATGTCGAAATGGAATACATGTTCTCCACATGGTTTGACGTCGGATTCCTGGACCTGCGACGCATCAGCTGGGATTCGCCGGCGTCCTTGATTGAGAAACTGATCAAGTACGAGGCAGTGCATGACATCAAGAGTTGGGCCGACGTCAAGAACCGTCTTGACTCCGATCGGCGTTGCTATGGCTTCTTTCATCCACGCTTGCCTGACGATCCTCTGATCTTCGTTGAGGTCGCCTTGCTGCACGAAGTAGCAGCGGGTATCACGCCGCTGCTCGATGAATCGGCTGCGGTGGAAGACTTGAACAAGGCCACGACCGCCATCTTCTACTCAATCAGCAACACCCAGGCAGGGCTGCGCGGTGTCAGTTTCGGCGACTCCCTCATCAAGCGCGTTGTGGAAACGCTCAAGCTCGAGTTTCCCCGATTGAAGACCTTTGCCACGCTTTCGCCCATTCCAGGTTTTCGCACGTGGCTGGGCAAGAACGCCTCTGCCATGCTGGATCAACTGGACGACAAGGCGCGTGCCGAACTGACCAGGGAGATGGAGCTTGAGACTGTTACGGTCGCACAGCTATTGCTTGGCGCGGAGAGGGCGCTCGAACTCGATGTCAATTCGTCGCTGCGGCGCATGCTGTTGCGCTGTGCTGCCTACTACCTCAGCCGAGCACTGGTAGATGGCAAGCCGGTCGATTCGGTAGCAAGGTTCCACTTGGGAAACGGCGCACGGATCGAGCGACTGAACTGGGCCGGCGACCCATCGTCCAAGGGAATAAAACAGTCCTACGGAATGATGGTGAACTACCTGTACGACCTCAAACGGCTGGACCGCTACCGGGCCAATCTCCTGCAAGGGAAAGTCCCCGCTTCCGCCGGCATTGAAGAATTTCTAAAATAGGCTGACAACAAGACTCGGCCATAACCCAGGAGACAAGAAATGACCTTATCCAGACGGAACTTCATTCACGGCGGCGGCGCTGTCGCTGTGGCGGCGATGGCACCATCGGCCTGGCCTCAGAGTGGCAATGCAGGTTTGAAAATATCGCATCAATTTCCAGGAGGTACGCTGACAGAAGGAGATTTCAGGGACCGTCTGTGCCGGCGCTTCGCTGTCGAGGTGGAGAAGCGAACGGCCGGTGCGCTCAAGGCCTCGGTCTACCCCGGTTCATCCTTGATGAAGACCAATGCACAGTTTTCTGCTGTGCGCAAGGGTGCACTCGACATGAGCCTGTTTCCGCTGTCTTATGCTGGCGGCGAGGTGGCGGAAACGAATATTGGGCTGATGCCAGCGCTCGTGCCAAGCTATGAACAGGGCGCGCTTTGGAAAAATGCGGAGGTGGGAAAACTCTTGTCCAAGGTGCTTGATGAGAAGGGCATCGTCATTGTCAGCTGGGTCTGGCAAGCCGGTGGCGTTGCCAGTCGCGTGCGTCCACTGCTGACGCCCGATGATGCCAAGGGGCTGAAGGTGCGTGGTGGCAGCCGTGAGATGGACATGATGCTCAAAACAGCCGGTGCTTCGGTCATCACGCTGCCCTCGAACGAGATTTACGCCGCCATGCAGACCGGCGCCATGGACGCGGCCATGACATCAAGCACGAGTTTCATTTCCTTCAAACTCGAGGAGATTGCCAAGCATCTGACGACCGGACGCAACAAGACCTATTGGTTCATGCTGGAGCCCCTGATTATTTCCAAGGAAGTGTTCAACCGCTTACCCAAGGCGCAGCAGGATGTGGTGATGGCAGTTGGTGCGGAACTCGAAGTGTTTGGTCAGGAAGCGGCACGCGCCGACGACAAGGCGGCGGCGGAGATTTACGCCAAGGCCGGGGCCAAGGTCTATGACATGGATGAAGCGACGCTGAAGAAGTGGCAGTTGATTGCGCGTGAAACAGCCTGGAAGGACTTCGCAGAAAAGAGCGAGTCGTGCGCAGCACTGCTCAAAGCGGCGCAAAAGCTGGCATGACGCACGGTAGGGAAGTCGGGTCCGCGGTGCTGGGCGTGGACCCCGATACGCCGCGCTTGCTGCTGCCGCTGGCCATTGTCCTGATGCGGATCAACCGACTGATGGTCGCTGCAGGCATGTTTGCCCTGCTGATTGCCTCGGCTGTGCTGACCTACAGCGTGGTTTCACGCTACGTGATGAAGTCTTCCACCGACTGGCAGGATGAAGCGGCGGTCTTTTGCCTGGTTGGCGCCACTTTTTTGTGCAGTTCCTTTGTGCAGGCCTTGCGTGGACACGTTGGCATCGAGGCCATTGCCAGCTTGCTTCCGAGTTCGCTCAATCGCTTGCGTTTGTTGCTGGTGGATTTGCTGTGCCTGATGTTCTGCAGCTTCTTTGCATGGAAGTCGTGGACCCTGTTTCATGAGGCCTGGGTGGAACATCAAACCACTTCTTCATCCTGGGCGCCGCCGCTGTCCATTCCCTACGGATTGATGGCTGCGGGCATGACGTTGCTGAGTCTGCAACTTCTGATCCAACTCAGCGCGCGCATCAATGTCATGCTTGGCAAAGCAGTGCGGGTGGCGTCATGACGATGCTGAGTATGGGTCTGTTGTTTGGCGTTGTGACGCTGATTTTCATGTTCTCCGGCGCGCCGATCTCGTTTGCCCTGGGCAGTGTGGCGGTGCTGTTCATGTACCTCTTCATGCCGGCTTCTGCGCTCAACACGGTGACACAAAACGTCTATGAGGAAATGGCCAGCATCACGCTGCTGTCGATTCCGCTCTTCATTCTCAAGGGGGCGGCGATCGGTCGCTCGCGTGCCGGTCAGGATCTGTATGCTGCCATGCATGTCTGGATGGGGCGGATTCCGGGTGGCTTGGGCATTGCCAACGTCTTCGCCTGCGCGCTGTTCGCGGCCATGGCGGGATCAAGTCCGGCGACCTGCTCGGCCATCGGTAGCGCTGGCATTCCGGAAATGCGCAAGCGTGGTTATTCGCCTGGATTTGCCGCAGGCATCATCGCCGCCGGAGGCACGCTGGGGATATTGCTACCCCCGTCGATCACCATGATTCTGTACGCAGTGGCGGCCGAACAGTCGCTCGGGCGTTTGTTTCTTGCCGGTATTTTTCCAGGCGTCTTGTTGGTCGGGCTGTTTGCGGTTTATGCGGCTTGGCGTTACCAAAAGGAGCACCGGTTGGCGCAGGCCGAATTCGAGCGCTCCGGCGCGGCTTCTGCGTTGCTGCTGGATGAGACTTTTACCAACCGACAGAAGTTTGAGATGCTGCCGCGCGTCGTCCCCTTTGTGCTACTGCTGATCGGCGTCATGGTGGCTTTGTACGGTGGTTTTGCGACGCCGTCGGAGACCGCTGGCCTGGGTGCCTTGCTGGCGCTGGCGCTGATTGCGACGATTTACGGCGTCTGGCGGCCCAGAGATGTGGCGCCCATTCTGACGGCCACGCTGCGCGAGTCAACGATGCTGATGATGATCATCGGCATGTCGCTACTGTTCTCCTACGTGATGAGCTTCCTGCATATCAGTCAGTCCACTGCAGAGTGGGTGGTCGGACTGCATTTGTCGAAGTGGGTGCTGCTCGCGGCCATCCTGGTAATGGTGATCGTGCTGGGTTTCTTCCTGCCGCCGGTCAGCATCATCCTGATGACCGCGCCCATCATCCTGCCACCGCTGAAGGCTGCGGGGTTTGACCTGATCTGGTTTGGCGTCCTGATGACCATCGTGATGGAAGCGGGGCTGATTCATCCGCCGGTTGGGCTGAACATATTTGTCATCAAGAACATAGCGCCCGATATTGAGCTCGGCGAGATTATCTGGGGCGTGCTGCCGTTTGTGCTGCTGATGTTTCTGGCAGTGCTGCTGATCTGCATCTTTCCGGGCATCGCTACCCGCCTTCCGGATGTGGTGATGGGTTTGGCAACCGTCAGATGATGGACGCTGACGTTCGACTGCCCTTTGCTTCCTCAAACTCACTTCCAGTCATTGACGTTCATGAACAAGCAAACCAATTCACATCCTGGCAACGACAATCTCTACGCGGCATTGCGCGCGGCCTTTCCAGGCGCACTGGACCAGATCGCCGTCGAAACCGAAGATGGCTTGTGCTATAGCTGGCGTGACCTGGAGCGTGCCAGCGCCATGCTGGCCAATCTGTTGCAGTCGTTGAACTTGCCGGCGGGTGCGCGGATTGCGGTGCAGGTGGATAAGTCGGTGGAGGCGATGCTGCTCTACCTGGCAACCTTGCGTGCCGGCTTTGTCTACTTGCCGCTCAACGTGGCTTACCAAAGCACTGAAATCGAGTACTTTATCGGCAATGCGGAGCCGGCTGTCGTGGTGTGTACCGGCAAGAATTTTGGCTGGGTCAGCAAGATTGCGTTCAGTGCCGGTACGCGATCCGTTTTTACACTCAACAGTGACCGCACCGGGTCCCTGCTGGAACGCGCAGCGCATTGTTCAGACCAGCAGAGTCCGGTCGAGCGGCAGGTCGATGATCTGGCGGCGATCATCTACACCAGCGGCACGACCGGTCGATCCAAGGGCGCCATGCTGACGCACGGCAACTTGCTAAGCAATGCCCGGGTGCTCAAAGAATACTGGGGCTGGCGTAGTCAGGGGGAGGGCGCAGATGTACTGATTCATGCATTGCCGATTTTCCATGTACACGGACTGTTTGTCGCTATTCACGGCGCACTTCTGAGCGGCAGCAAGATGCTCTGGCTGAGCAAATTTGATCCCAAGTGGGTGCTTGACAGGCTGCCGAGGGCCACTGTATTCATGGGAGTGCCTACGCTGTACGTTAGGTTGCTGGCGGAAAGCGGTCTGGACAGAACGGCGACGCGCAATATGCGACTTTTCATCGCCGGTTCGGCACCCTTGCTGATCGAGACTTTCAGCCAGTGGCAGGACCGGACCGGTCACACGATTCTGGAGCGTTACGGCATGAGCGAAACAGTGATGCTGACGTCCAATCCGTACTTGGGCGATTCGGCTTCGCGCCGTGGTGGCACAGTGGGCTTTCCCTTGCCTGGCGTCAGCCTGCGCGTGCGCGATGAACAGGGTGGATTGCTGCCCGTGGGGCAAATAGGCGGAATTGAGGTCAAAGGTGCCAATGTCTTCAAGGGCTACTGGCGCATGCCGGAAAAGACCGCAGAAGATTTCACGGCTGATGGCTATTTCCGGACCGGGGATGTAGGAAAAATCGACGAACAGGGCTACGTCAGCATTGTCGGGCGCAGCAAGGACCTGATCATCAGCGGTGGCTACAACGTGTATCCGGCCGAGATAGAGGGACATATCAACGAGTTGCCTGGGGTTGCCGAGAGTGCTGTCGTTGGCGTGGCGGATTCCGACTTTGGTGAGGTCGGCGTGGCCGTGGTGATAGCCAAGTCGGGGACCGTCTTGAAACCTGCGGCGATCATCGCCAGCCTGAAGTCCATGTTGGCCAACTTCAAGATACCCAAGCGTTGCTATGTGGTCGACGAGCTACCACGCAACGCGATGGGCAAGGTGCAAAAAAATGTGTTGCGCACGCAATACGGCAGCGAACCGTCGCGTTAGCGGCGGCACGGACTAACGCAGCACCAGTACCGGTACGTGGGAGTGCGTCAGCACTTGCTGGGTCTCACTGCCCAGGAGTAGCCGCTTGATGCCGCGCCGACCATGCGAGGCCATGACAATCAAGTCGCATTTGTGTTTTTTCGCCGCAGCGATGACAGCGTCTGATACGAGGTCGGATTTAACCGTAAGCGCTTTGGCTTTGACGCCCTTTGCGAGTGCTGCCTTTTGCACCGCATCGACGATCGCCTGCCCATCCTCGGACCATTGTTTTTCAACTCTGCTGACTTCGGCGGCTTGCAGCGCGAGGCCGCCCTCGAAATAGCTTTGCGGGTAACGAGGGATGACCTTCAATGCCACCAACTCAGCGCCAGTCAACGCCGCTAGCGAGATGGCACTGGCGACGGCTTTCTTCGACAGCGGCGAACCATCGGTGGCGACAAGAATCTTCTGGTACATAACATTCTCCTGTTGAGTTGCGCTTGCAGCTTACTCTGATCGCTGGCCAATTTCTTGATTTTGGTCAGTTAAACTGAATGCACACCGGCGCACACTTCGATCTATGTCAATTGCATGTCCTGACGTCACTCCGAAGGCACTAAAAATCAGCGACATTGCGCGAACACCTCGCCCGTTTGATGCGGCTGAACTAACTGCCGGGGGGGAACTGTATTCGCTACTGGACGATCCGCAGGAATGGTCGGCCTTCAGTCGGCCGGATGCGAGCCGAGAGCATTGCTGGGAGTCAAACCTGCTGATAGAGGGGATGCACTGTGCGGCCTGTGCGCTCAACATTGAGGCCGCACTGCTGCGTGTTCCGGGCGTGCTGCAGGCCAATGTGAGTGCGGGAAGTCACCGGGCCAGGATCCTCTGGTCAGCGGACTCGGTTCAACCTTCTGTCTGGATGCGAGCAGTGCAGTCTGCCGGATACCGTGCTGTACCGGCGAACGACGCCTTTGCCCGTGAGCAACGACGAAGCGAAGGACGAAAGGCATTGTGGCGCCTGGCTGTCGCGGGGCTGTGCATGATGCAGGTGATGATGTATGCCTATCCAGCCTACATCGCGGCGCCGGGAGATTTGACTGCCGAGATGGAGCGATTGCTGCGTTGGGCGTCCTGGGTGTTGACGCTGCCAGTGATCCTGTTTTCCTGCGGTCCCTTTTTTCGCAATGCGTTGACCGACGTGCTGCGACATCGCGTCAGCATGGACTTGCCGGTGGCATTGGGGATGTTGATCACCTTTGTCGTCAGTACGGCGGGTACCTTTGATCCGCAGGGACGCTTTGGCCGCGAGGTCTATTTTGATTCGCTCACCATGTTTGTCTTTTTCCTGCTCTCGGGGCGCTGGCTGGAGTTGCGGCTGCGTGATCGAACTGCGGGGGCGCTCGAAGCGCTGATGAACCGCTTGCCCGACAGCGTGCTGCGCCAGCAGGAGGACGGCAGTTACGAGCGCGTGGCGATACGTCGCCTGCAAGTGGCGGACCTTATTCGCGTCCTGCCAGGCGAGACCTTTCCAGCCGACGGACTGGTGCTGCAGGGTCAGACTATGGTCGACGAAGCCTTGTTGACCGGTGAATCGCGGCCAGTGGCGCGTGGTATCGGGAGCGCCGTGATCGCCGGCAGTCACAACCTCTCCAGCGCGGTTCAGATCAAAGTCAAACAAACGGCCGGGCAGACCCGTTTTGCTCAAATTGTCGCTCTGATGCAGACCGCCTCCACCAGCAAGCCAGCGCTGGCGCGACTGGCTGACCGGATTGCCAAGCCATTCCTGCTTGCGGTCTTGCTGGCAGCCGCCTGTTCCTGCGCCTTCTGGTGGGGACGCGATCCCGGGCATGCACTGATGGTCGCGGTCGCGGTGCTGGTGGTTACCTGTCCGTGCGCCCTGTCTCTGGCAACACCGGCGGCCATGTTGGCTGCGGCTGGTGCACTGGCGCGCCAGGGTGTTCTGGTGCGCAGGCTGGAAGCCTTTGAAACCTTGACGGGTATCGACACCGTGTTGTTTGACAAGACGGGGACCTTGACACGTGATGCCATGGTGTTGGCGTCCATCAGGGTGCGTCAGGGAGTGACCGAAAAACAGGTGTTGGACCAAGCGGCGGCGCTCGCGCAGTACTCGCTGCATCCCGTGTCGAAGGCCTTGCTGGTGGCGGCGCCGCAGCGTGGGACAGGCGGCTGGACAGCGCGCGGCGTGCAGGAAGTTGCCGGCGCCGGTGTGCGGGGTTGGGTGGTCAATGGCGAGGCTGCGCTGGACGAAACGGAAGTGCGCTTGGGTTCTGCGGAATTTTGTGGAATAGAAGTCACTTCATCCGACTTCTTGCAGGCGCATATAAGTGATGCACAAGGATGGCTGGCAACGTTTGAGCTTCAGGAGGACTTGCGCCCGGATGCCAGGCAGACCGTTGCAACGCTGCAGCGCAGCGGAATCAAGGTTTGCTTGTTGTCGGGCGATGGAGCGCAGGCGGCAGGACGCGTCGCAGCGCAGGTTGGCATCACGGAATTTCAAGGTCTCTGTTCGCCGCTGGAGAAGCTTGAATTCCTGCGGCTTGCGCAGCAGCGTGGCCACCGGGTGGCGGTGGTGGGGGATGGACTTAACGACGGCCCGGTGCTTGCAGGCGCCCACGTTTCGTTCGCTTTTGGGCGGGCTGCCCCTTTGGCGCAGGCGCAAGCTGACTTCGTTGTGCTGGGGGACCAGATAGGCGCCGTTGCGACCAGCTTTCAGGTGGCGCGCCGAACCCTCCGTGTGGTGCGACAGAATCTTTGGTGGGCTGGAGCTTACAACGCAGTTTGCGTGCCACTGGCGGTCGCCGGTTGGCTGCCCGCTTGGCTGGCGGGATTGGGCATGGCACTGAGTTCTTTGATGGTGGTGCTCAATGCGCTGAGGCTGGCGAGAATGGCTGCACAGCCAAAGGAAGGATGATCGTGGATATTCTCTATTTGCTGATTCCCCTTTCGGTCGTTCTTGTTTTTTTTATACTCGCAGGGCTTTGGTGGGCAATCCACCGGGGTCAATTCGATGACATTGAGGCAGAGGGTGAGCGAATTCTTAAGGATTCATGAAAAAACCTTAGGAATTTGACGTGAATCACTCTTAATTCGCGTTTGCCGTGCGAAACTTTGCCCGATCCAACTAAGAAGAGGTGTAAATGATATTTCCCAATTCGCTAGCAACAAGCTATAACGACAAGGTCGTCAGGCAGTTTGCCATCATGACTGTGGTCTGGGGTGTGGTGGGCATGCTGGTCGGCGTCATCATCGCTGCCCAGTTGACCTGGCCCGAACTCAACTTCGGCATTCCGTGGCTCACCTATGGCCGGCTACGCCCCCTGCACACCAATGCGGTGATCTTTGCGTTTGGTGGGTGCGGCTTGTTTGCCACGTCTTACTACGTCGCCCAGCGCACCTGCCATGTTCGTCTGTTCGGCGACAAGCTTGCAGCATTTACCTTCTGGGGTTGGCAACTTGTCATCCTGTCGGCTGCGATCTCGCTGCCGCTTGGCTTTACGCAAGGCAAGGAATACGCAGAGTTGGAGTGGCCGATTGACATACTGATCACCCTGGTCTGGGTGTCTTATGCCGTCGTCTTCTTTGGCACCATCGGCACCCGTAAAGTTCGTCACATTTATGTGGCGAACTGGTTTTTTGGCGCCATGATTATTGCCGTGGCCTTGCTGCACCTGGTCAACAGCGCAGCGATTCCGGCAGGCTTTATGAAATCCTACTCGGCCTATGCTGGCGTACAGGATGCGATGATTCAGTGGTGGTACGGCCACAATGCGGTCGGCTTCTTCCTGACAGCCGGCTTTCTGGGCATGATGTACTATTTTGTTCCCAAGCAGGCCGAGCGGCCGGTCTACTCCTATCGGTTGTCTATCGTCCACTTCTGGGCGCTGATCTTCACCTACATGTGGGCAGGTCCGCACCATCTCCATTACACGGCTTTGCCAGACTGGACCCAGTCTGTGGGCATGGTTTTTTCGCTGATTCTGCTGGCGCCGAGCTGGGGCGGCATGATCAACGGCATCATGACCCTGTCAGGCGCCTGGCACAAGCTGCGCGACGACCCGATTCTGCGTTTCCTGATTGTCTCCCTGTCCTTTTACGGCATGTCCACCTTTGAAGGTCCGATGATGTCGATCAAGACCGTGAATGCCTTGTCGCATTACACGGACTGGACGGTGGGTCACGTGCACTCCGGCGCCCTGGGTTGGGTGGGTCTGGTCACCATGGGTTGCATGTATTACCTGATCCCGCGTCTATTTGGTCAGAAGCAGATGTACAGCATGAAGGCGGTCGAGGTGCATTTCTGGACTGCAACGATCGGCATAGTGATCTACATCGCTGCCATGTGGATTGCCGGCGTGATGCAGGGTTTGATGTGGCGCGCCGTCAATGCTGACGGTACTTTGACCTACACCTTTGTCGAATCCGTCAAAGCTACTTTCCCGTTCTATGTGCTGCGCCTCTTTGGTGGTCTTCTGTACCTTGGCGGCATGTTGATCATGCTCTGGAACGTGCTCAAGACAGCGACCACCGGGCGCTCCGTCACCGTGACCATTCCGGCCGCTGTTGCCCACGCCTGAAAAGGAAAAATACCATGGCAAATAACAATACAAGCGGCGGACTGTCGCACGAAAAGATTGAAACCAGCAACTTCCTGATGATCGTGCTGATTCTGGTGGTGCTGCTGTTTGGTGGCTTGGTGGAAATTGTTCCGCTGTTCTTCCAGAAGTCCACGACCGAGCCAGTCAAGGGTTTGCAACCCTACACTGCGTTGCAGTTGGCGGGGCGCGACATCTATACCCGCGAAGGCTGTTACAACTGCCACTCGCAGATGATTCGCCCGTTCCGCGCGGAAACACTGCGTTATGGGCATTATTCAGTGGCTGGTGAATTTGTCTATGACCATCCGTTTCAGTGGGGCAGCAAACGTACTGGCCCGGACCTGCAACGTGTCGGTGGCAAGTACAGCGACCAGTGGCATCGTGACCATCTGAACAATCCGCGTGACGTGGTGCCCGAGTCCAATATGCCGGCTTATCCCTGGCTGCTCAAGGATGATGTTGATGCTGCCTCCATGCCTGCTCACATGAAGGCCTTGCGGACCGTGGGCGTGCCTTACAGCGATGAACAGATCGCAAAGTCTGCTGACGAACTCAAGGGCAAGAAGGAGATTGAAGCGGTCATTGCCTATCTCCAGGTATTGGGTACCTTGGTGAAGTAGAAGGGGCCTAGCTTCATGGAATTTGATATCAACTCCCTGCGTTCACTGGCTACGGTAGTTAGCTTTGTCATGTTTATTGGCATTCTTGTTTGGACTTTTTCAAGTCGCAAAACAGCTGATTTTGAACAGGCAGCCAAACTCCCGTTCGAGCAAGACTGACCCAGCGCAATCTAAGGAAAAAATATGAGCGACTTTACAAGTAACTTTTGGTCGGTGTACGTTGCCGGCATCACCTTGGTGAGTATTTTTGCTTGCCTGCTGCTCCTGTGGTTTAGTGGCAAAGCCAAGGCGATGACGGCAAGCGACAACACCACAGGACATGTCTGGGATGGCGACCTGCGTGAGATGAACAACCCATTGCCGCGCTGGTGGGCATGGTTGTTTGTGATCACCATCGTTTTTGCGCTGGCCTATCTTGCAATGTATCCTGGTCTGGGAGCGTACAACGGCAAACTGGGATGGACTTCTACTGGGCAGCATCAGTCTGAAGTAGATAAAGGCAATGCGGAAACGGCGCCTCTGTACGCCAAATTTTCTGCGATGAAGCCAGAAGACGTGGCGAAGGACGCCAAGGCCGTGGCCATTGGCGAACGTTTGTTCATGAACAACTGCGCCCAGTGCCATGGTTCGGATGCGCGTGGCAACAAGGGGATTCCTAACCTGACCGATAGTTTTTGGCTCGGCGGTGGTACACCCGAGAACATCAAGAACAACATCATCAAGGGTCGTGTCGGCATGATGCCTCCGATGGCAGCAGCCGTAGGAACTGCAGATGATGTGAATAACGTCGCGCAGTACGTGTTGAGCCTGTCCGGCAGTCCGCACGATTCTGTGCGCGCTGCTCTTGGTAAAGAAAAATTCATGGTGTGCGCAGCTTGCCATGGTCCGGATGGCAAAGGTATGCAGGCGATCGGCTCAGGTAACCTGACCAATCAGGGCGTCTGGCTGCACGGCAGCGGCGAAGCGAATATCATTGCCATGATCAACAATGGCAAGACAAACCAGATGCCTCCCCAGGGCGACAAGTTTACCGAGGCGCAAATTCATGTGTTGGCCTCCTATGTCTGGGGACTTTCCAACAAGGGTGGAGTCACAGCCCAGTAGTCTGCGCCGGCCAGTCTTTGCTGATCGCAGGAAACATCACTTTTGAACAGCAAGGACCCCGGTTCCCGCAAAATCATCCCCATCCGAGCCGAAGAAGCCGATGGGGAACTGATATCCCTGTACGCCGCGCACCAGAGAATCTACCCGCGCAGCGTCTCGGGCCTGTT
>CAITQH010000055.1 GCA_903894475.1 uncultured beta proteobacterium | reverse complement strand
CGGCATAGGCCGCGGCCCCACGGATGCCCCGGTACTTCCGGGCCCACCAGTGAAGCCGCCAGCAGCCCCGGCATCGGACCTTGCAGCACCCCCATCGCACGCACCCCGGGACGGCACGGCAGATGAGCGCCAAATTACAGACGCGGTGAGCCTGTCGAGCGCCAGCACCGAGTTGCCAGAGGCCCACGCGCGGCACCCGACGACATCAGCGCTGCCCGCTGGCGCCATCGCAGCCACAGCAAGCGCTCCGACTGGCGCCGCCAGTGCAGCCAGCGTCAGCCACTTGATTGCACCGTCCTTCTCCCACACCGGTTGGGACGAAGCCATCAGTCAGCGCGTCTTGTGGATGGCCCGGGGCGGGATACAAAGCGCCAGCCTGCTGCTCAATCCGCCACAGCTCGGACCGGTGCAGGTCACTCTGCAAATCGAAAACCAACAGGCCAGCGTGCAGTTTGTCGCTGCCAGCCCACAGGTACAACAATCCTTGCAGGACGCGCTGCCGGTTCTGCGCGACATGCTCGGACAAGCCGGCATTGTGCTCGGGCAGGCCGACGTCGGTTCGCAGCCCCAACAGCAGCAGCGCAATCCCGGCACTGCATCGGTGAACCCGTTCATGGCAGCAGCCGATAAGGCAAACGGCCCGGCGCAGCGCTCAGGCAAGGCAGTCAGCCTTAAATCGCTGCCGGTGCGGCGCGGTCTGATCAACCTTTATGCGTGAACGCCTGCGCAGTGCCTGAATCCAGATTGCAACCAACCATGTCAACTCCGGCCCCAAAACCAGTGCCTCAGGCGAATGATGCGAGCCTCGACGTGGGCACAAAGAAATCCAGAAAGAAGCTCGTCGCCATGCTTGCCCTGTTCCTGCTTGCCGGTGGCGGCTTGGCAACCTGGTTGCTGCTGCCACTCAAGACGGAAGGCAAAGAGAGCGCCAGAAACAAAACCGAAGCCGCAAGCTCCGGGCCTCCGGTGTTTATCGTGATGGACCCCTTCACTGTGAACTTGCAACCAGAAGGCCAGTTTTTGCAAGCCACCTTCACACTGCAGGCCGCCAATGCAGAGGAAAGCGAGAGCATCAAGCTCTACATGCCGCAAGTGCGCAGTCGCTTGCTGCTGATGCTGTCCAACAAGAACGTAGCCGAGCTCTCGACGGTGGAAGGCAAGACCCAACTCGGCACCGAGATCGCCAGCCTGATTGAAAACCCCTTTGCCGCCGGGCTCAAGCCAATCAAGCTCAGCAATGTGTTCTTCACCTCGTTTGTGATCCAGTAGCCATGACTGACAAGTTTCTCTCTCAGGATGAGGTCGATGCCCTTCTTGAGGGCGTCGCGGGTGGCCCTGCCGAATCCGCTGCGGACTCCGAGCCCGGCAGCGTTCGCTCCTACGACCTGGCGACGGAGGGGCGCATTGTGCGTGGGCGCATGCCAACGCTCGAACTTGTCAATGAGCGCTTTTCACGCTTGTTCCGCATTGGCCTGGTGAACTTTCTGCGACGCAGTGTGTCCGTCACGGCAGGGGCTGTGCACCTCAAGAAGTACAGTGAATTCATCCGCGGCCTGGTGGCGCCTGCCAATCTCAATCTGGTGCACATCCAGCCACTGCGCGGCACCGCCTTGTTTGTGATTGACCCGGACCTGGTGTTCCTGCTGGTGGACAGCTTCTTTGGCGGCGATGGGCGGTTTCAGACCCGGGTTGAAGTGCGTGACTTCACCCAGACCGAGCAGCGCGTCATCCAGCGTATTCTGGCCATCGTCTTTGAGAGCTACAGCAAATCCTGGGAGAGCGTTTATCCGGTTCAATTCGAGTACCTGCGCTCGGAAACGAACATCCAGTTTGCCAATATTGCGGCACCCAACGAAGTCGTTCTGGTGGTCTCCTTCAGTCTGGAACTCGGAGCCGCCGGAGGCCAGATACACGTCTGCCTGCCCTACGCCATGCTCGAGCCCATCAAGGACATTCTGAGCCGTAGTTTGCAGGGCGAGTCACTTGCGCTGGACCGACGCTGGGGGCAGCTGATAAAGCAGCAGATCAATGACGCCGAAGTGGAGGCCGTGGCCAACTTCTGCAACGCGCCCTCAACCCTGCGCGACATCCTGAACATGAAGGTCGGTGACGTGGTTCCACTGACCCTGCCCGACACCATTGAATTGAAGGTTGACCAGGTTGCGGTACTGGAGTGCCACTACGGTCAGCTCAACGGCCTGTACGCCTTGTGCGTCGAGAATGTCATCGACAGCGCAGGTGAAGGCCTGGAGAAAGCCAGCCATGACAGATGAACCGGTTACACAGGCTGTTGTCGATGAGGACTGGGGCGCCGCGCTAGGCGAGCAGGCACCGGGCGGGCAGACCGCCACCGTCTTCCAGGAACTGTCCGACCAGCCACGCAGGAGTGCTGCCAATCCCGACATTGATTTCATTCTGGACATACCGGTGCAGCTGACGGTGGAACTCGGGCGCACCAGGATCACCGTGAAGAACCTGATGCAGCTCGCACACGGTTCGGTTATCGAGTTGAACAGCCCGGCCGGCGCGCCATTGGACGTGCTGGTGAACGGCTGCCTGATTGCGCAAGGCGAGGTCGTCGTGGTCAACGAAAAGTTCGGTATCCGCCTGACCGACATCACCAGTCCGGCCGAGCGCATCCGCAAGCTCAATCGATGATGGCCGACCTGCTTCAAACCAGCCTTGCCCTCGCGCTGGTGCTAGCCAGCATTGGCGCTGCCGCCTGGCTGGTCAAGTCTGCGCGCAGACACAAGAGCGGCGCCAGTCAGGCGATTCAGATCGAGGCGAGCGTCGTCGTGGGCCCGCATGAGCGTCTGGTACTGGTTGAAGTTGCCGGGCAACGGCTGCTGCTCGGCGTGGCGCCCGGACGCGTCAACACCCTGGCGCAATTGGCTGCGGCAGCACCAGACGATGCGCCGGCCGCCGCAGTGCCCCGCACTTTCTGGCTTGCCAGCTACCTCGAGAAAATCAATGGCAAATAGACGGCTGACACGCGACCGCATGGTCGACATCGCCTTGTTCCTGCTGCTGCTGGCCCTGTTCCTGCTGCCGTATTCAGCACAGGCCCAGAGTCTGCCAGGGGTGACTGTAGCCAAGGGCGCGCACGGCGCGCAGGTCTACAGCTTCAACCTGCAGATTCTGTTGTTGCTGACCTCGCTTACCTTCCTGCCAGCGGTGCTGCTGATGATGACCAGCTTCACCCGCATCATCATCGTTCTGTCGCTGCTGCGCAGCGCTCTGGGCACGCAGGGCACACCACCCAATCAGGTGCTGGTCGGGCTGGCGCTGTTCCTGAGTCTGTTCGTGATGAGCCCGGTGCTCGACAAAATCTACACCGACGCCTACCAGCCTCTGGCCGAGAAGCACATTTCAGCCGCGCAGGCGCTGCAGATTGGCGCCAGACCGCTGCAGGCATTCATGCTCAGGCAGACGCGCCAGACTGACCTGGCGCTGTTCGTGAAGATGTCGGGCACGCCAGCGCCGCAGGACGCCTCGGATGTTTCCTTCAAGGTGCTGGTGCCGGCCTTTGTCACCAGCGAACTCAAAACTGCTTTCCAGATCGGCTTTGCCATATTCATTCCGTTCCTGATCATCGACATGGTGGTCTCAAGCGTACTCATGGCCATGGGCATGATGATGATGTCGCCGGCCATTGTCTCGCTGCCATTCAAACTGATGCTGTTCGTGCTCGTCGATGGCTGGCAACTGCTGCTCGGCTCGCTGGCCCAGAGCTTTGCCTGATGAAGTCCGGCGCCACGCGATCCCCACCGGTCATCCCGGCCCCGCTTGCTGTCGTCTTGGCCCTGTTGGCTGTCATCCCGGCCCCGTTGGCTGTCATCCCGGACCCGTTGGCTGTCATCCCGGACTCGATCCGGGATCCATGCCTTATGACGGTGCCACGCGCGCCCTGGATTGCGGATCAGGTCCGCAATGACAAATCTGGGGACGCCATGACAAATCGGCGGGCGCCATGACAAATCGGCGGGCGCAATGACAAATCGGTGGACGCCATGACAAATCTGGGGACGCAATGACAAATCTGGGGACGCAATGACAAACAGGCTAAAGCAATGACCCCCGAAACCATCATGTCGATGGGCCGTCAGGCGATTGAAATCACGGTCATGGTGTCGGCGCCGCTGCTGCTGGCAGCCCTGATCATCGGGCTGATGGTCAGCATTTTTCAGGCCGCCACCCAGATCAATGAAACCACCCTTTCCTTTATCCCCAAGTTCATGGGCATCATGGCCACCCTGGTCATCGCCGGCCCCTGGATACTGTCGGTCCTGGGCGACTACTTCCGTATGGTGCTGACCAGCATCCCGAACTTCACCCGCTGATGGTCGAATTCACCGATACCCAGTTGCTGGCCTGGGTCAGCGCCTTCATGTGGCCGCTCACGCGCATCCTGGGCATCTTCAGCAGCGCGCCCCTGTTCGCTCACAGCAGCCTGCCAATGCAGCCGCGCGTCGGGCTCTCGGTATTCCTGGCGATGCTGGTGGCGCCGGGCCTGCCGGCAGCGACACAGACGGACGTCCTGTCCTGGTACGGCCTGCTGCTCCTGCTGCAGCAGTTTCTGATTGGTGTGGCCATCGGCTTTGTGATGGGGCTTGTCTTCTCCGGAATTGAGCTTGCCGGCGAACTCGTCGGCATGACCATGGGTCTGGGCTTTGCCACTTTTTTCGATCCGCAATCGAAGGGGCGCTCCTCGGTGATCAGTCAGTTCCTGTCGCTGCTGGCACTGCTGCTCTTTCTGTCGGCCGACTTTCACCTGCTGCTCATCGAGATCCTGGTGCAGAGCTTTCGCACGCTGCCCATTGAGCTCAACGTCATGCACTGGAGCAGCATCCGGCAAATTGCATTCTGGGGCGCCTATGTCTTCAGCATCGGTGTGCAACTCTCGCTGCCCGTCGTCACCGCGCTGCTCATCACCAACATGATGCTGGGCGTGCTGACTCGCGCTGCGCCTCAGCTCAATCTGTTCGGCATCGGGTTTCCCATCACCATGACGGTCGGCTTTCTGATGCTCGGTCTGTGCCTGCCGTACTGGTCAACGCCGCTGCTGCGAATGCTGCAAGGCGGGCTCGAACTGATCCGCCAGATCAACTGAGGTAGTTGAAGAGGCTGAGCTGGCTAATCTGCTGAAAGGACTTCTGCGCCGCCTGCAGTGCCATTTGCTGGAGCGACAAATCGGACAGCGCCTTGTTGTAGTCCAGTGCCTGCAGATCCGACAGGGTCTGGGCATACTGAACCTTGCGGTCGCCCGCCACGCTGTCAAGTGAATCTATCTGCTGCAGTTGCGTGCCGACCGTCGACTGCATCGTGCTCACACTGGTGAGGGCCTGGTCAAGGCTGCCTCCGGTCAGCGCCAGTTGCGCGGCATGGGTGACGGAAGTCAGCTGTGGCGTCTGCAGGTCCGTGATGGCGGCACGCATATGGTCGAACAGGGTCTTGCCATTTTGATCGGCGGGAAACAGGCTCTGGCCCGCTTGCGTGATGCTCATGCTGCGCGAGTTATCGACCTGCACCGATTGTTGCAAGGCATCGCCCTGATAAGTGATGCTGCCCGTCGTCGGCGCCAGCGCATACGGTGCGGTACCGGTTTGCAGCCCGGAGAACAGATAGTGGCCAGCACCGTCTGAGCTATTGGCCAGAGATACCAACTGCTCGAGTTGCCCCTGCAGCACGTTGGCAATGGCTGCGCGGTCGCTGTCTGAATAGGTGCCGTTGCCGGCCGCAATCACCTGCTCCTTCATGCTTTGCAGGGTATCGACCGTGCTTGAGAGCGAGCCGTCCATGGCGCCCAGAAAGTTCTTCACGCTGAGGCGATTTTTGCTCAGTTGGTCGTTGATCGATGAAGACTGCTGCACCTCCAGCGCGCGCGCCGCTGCCACCGGATCGTCGGCCGGCGTCAAGACTCTGGTGCCCGCCGCAATCTGTTGCCCGGTGCGGTTGAGCTGGGCTTGCAAGTCGCTCAGACGAGCGCCTGCGCGATCAAATATGCTGCTTGTGCTGATGCGCATGGAAATTCCCCGTCTGAATTATTGGAAGCTTGCAATCAGGCTGTCGAACATTTGCTTGGCCAGTTGCAATACCTTGCCGGCTGCCTGGTAAGCCTGCTGGTACTTGATCAGGTTGGCCGCTTCCTCATCGAGATTGACCCCCGAAACATTCTGCGACGCGGCTTGCGCCTGGTTGCGGATCGTCGCGGCCGAAGTGCTGGTCGCGGCAAGCTCGGCGGTCTTGCTGCCAACCTGGTTCACCAGTTGGGCGTAAGCACTCTGGTAGCTGTCGTTGCCACCATTGAGCGTCTTGCCGGTTTGCAAGGCAATCATTTTCAGAATGTTGCTGTTATCGCCTGCAGAATTTCTGCTTGAAGCTGCAGCAATGTCATTGGTATTGGTGATGGCAACCGACAGGGATCCGGCAACACCGGCCGTCGGTCGGATCAGGAATTCATCGCCGTTGACCGGGCTGCCACTGAGCGCAATAGAGAAGCCTTCACTGCTGCTGGCGCTCAGGGTCGTATTCAAGTCGGTCGATGTCTTTAGCACCGTGTTGTCAGACAGGCGCGTCAAACTGAATTGGCCATCGACAAACTGAAGCCGGTAGTCACTGCTTGTCAGCTTTGCGGCGTCGGTCAACGCCGCGCTGATGCTGGCCTGGCCCTGATTGGCACTGCTGGCCACCGTACGCATGGCCGGCAGATTGAAGAAATTGCCACCTGCAACATTGGAACGCGTATAGCCCGACTGCTGCTGATCGTTGATGGCGCTGGCCAGGCCAAGCGCAACGCGGCCCAGGGCATTTTGTGCCGGCTCCAGCGTCTGGCTGCGAAATTCCAGCAGACCACCGAGGGCGCCACCGGCCAGACTATCGGAGGTCAGAATGGACTGTTGTCCTGGTATGTCATAGGCCACCTCAAGCCGGCTCGGGTCAGTCCTGGACGCTACCGTCTTCAGGGTATGAAAGCTTGCGCCTGTCACCAGCGGCTGGCCATTGCCGATGGACACGATGTATTGCCCCCTTTGCTGCGTCACGGTGACCTTGATTTGCTTGCTCAGATCGGATACCAGTTGATCACGCTGATCAAGCAGGTCATTGGCCGGCGCACCATTGCTGACACTTTGCGCGCTGTCAATCGCCCGATTCAGGGCCACCAGTTGCTGCGCCGCACTGTTGATGCTTTTCACACTGTCAGTGATCTGCAGGTTCATGCCCTGGCGAATGTCTTCCAGCCGGCCGTGCAAATCCCTGAAACGCGAGGCCATCGCCTGGGCGCTGGCTAAGGCTGCCTGGCGCGCTGGCGCGTCCGCCGGATAGGTTGAAACATCCTGCAGGCTGTTGAAAAAATCCTGCATCGCGGGTGACAGGCCAGCGCTCGGGTCGGCCAGCATATTGTCGATCTGCTGGATCAGTGAGTACTGGGCGTCAAGCTGACTGCTGCTCGATTGCGCCGACACCACCTGGCCTCCCAGATAGTCGCTGTAGATGCGCCGTATGGCAGTCACCTGCGTGCCTTGACCCAGATAACCAAAGCCCAGCGGCTGCGGCGTGGTGGCGGTCTGGACCACACTTTGGCGGCTATAGCCAAGCGTCGACACATTGGCGATGTTTTGACCGGCCGTGCTGATGCCCGCCTGCGCCGCTGCCAGGGCGCTTTGACCGATGGTGAATATGTTGGCCATGCCGATTGATTTTTTGTTGCTTGACGCCTAGTACGGCAGATATTTCAAAAAGACAAGCGCCAGGCAGTTCATGCCGTCAACGTGCGCCCGATGACACGCGCGAGCTTGGCGGCATAGGCAGGGTCGGTGGCGTAACCGGCTTGCTGCATGCCTTGCGCGAAGCCGGCCACGGTTTGACCCTGGGCGAGCACCTGCCGGTAGCGCGGGCTGTGGCGCAACAGATGGGCATAGTCGCTGAAAGCCTGCTCGTAGGAGTCATAGGCACGAAACCTTGCCATGACTTTTTTCGCCACACCGTCCTTGTATTCGGTGGTCGCGACCTCGGTCACCTTGCCCTTCCAGTGGCTGCCGGCCTTCAGCCCAAATACGTTGAAGCTCTGAGTGCCGTCAGCCGCCACAATCTGGCGCCGACCCCAGCCACTCTCCAGCGCTGCCTGTCCGAGGATGAACGAAGCAGGCAAACCAGTCTGGCGCGCCGCCGCCTGCGCTGCTGGTTCCATGGCAGCCCGAAAGTCGCGCGCCAAGGATTTGCCGGAGGCCGCCGCAAGCGGTTTCCACGCCGAGGTCCTTGCCGCTGCCGTCGCCGTCGCCGTCGCCGTCGCCGTTGCAGGTGCAGGTGCAGGTGCGGGTGCAGGTGCAGGTGCAGGTGCAGGTGCGGGTGTGGGTGCGGGTGTGGGTGTGGGTGTGGGTGCGGGTGTGGGTGCGGGTGCGGGTGCGGGTGGTACGGTTGTCGAGGGCGTGGCAGCTTCTGATGGCGCTGGTGAGGCCTGTTTCGGTGCAGCCAGCGCGGGCTGTGTTGCCGTCATCTGGCGCAGCAGGTAATCGGCCAGACCGACACCACGCTGCGCCATGGCTTGGCTGAGTTGCTGGTCCAGCATGGCGGTGTAGAGCTTGCTATCCGCACTGGCAGACAATTCACCGCCCGCCGAGGCCTCGCGCATCGACTTGATCATCGAGCCCAGGAACAGCGCCTCGAATTGGCGCGCCGACGCTTTCAGCGCCTGCGGCGAGTTCTGACGCGCCGCCAGACGCAAGCCGCTCAGCGCCTGCACGTCCAGCGCCAGACTGTTGCTGCTGTTGTCCGGGCGTGCGATGTTCATGCTTGCCAACTAAATAATTTCAAGCTCGGCGCGCAGTGCCCCGGATGCCTTCATCGCCTGCAGAATGGCCAGCAGGTCCGGTGGCGTGACGCCCATCGAGTTGAGGGCCTTCACCACATCGGCCAGCAGCGCGGCGCGCGGCAGCAGCAAAACCTGCCCTGGCGCCTTTTGAATGTCGGTCTGGCTGGTCTTGATCTCCACCGTCTGCCCCAGCGAGTCTGGGCTCTGCTGGCTGAGCGTGCTCGACGTGCTGATGACGATCGTCAGGCCGCCGTGCGTAAGCGCGCACTCCTCGAGTGTGACGGCCTGGTTCATGACGATGGAGCCGGTGCGGGCATTGAGCACCACCTTGGCCGGTGCCGGCGCCAGCTTGACCTGCAGCGCTTCGAGTTCCCCGATGAAGCTCACGCGCTCGTCGTGCAGCAGCGGTGCTCGCACCTGTATCACACGCCCGTTTTGCGCGGCGGCCGTGCCGGCGCCAAAGCGCTGGTTCAAGGCCTCGACCACACGCGTGGCTGCGATGAAATCGTTCTCCCTGAGTTCCAGCACCACGTAGTCGCCCTGTCCCAGCGGGGTCACGACGGCGCGCTCTACCGTCGCACCAGCCGCGATGCGCCCGGCGCTCAAGTGATTGAGCTGGGCCTTGGCACCGTTGGCCGCGCCTCCGGCGGCTGCCACAAGGACATTGCCCTGCGCCACGGCGTAAATCTGGCCGTCTGCACCCTTGAGCGGCGTCATCAGCAAGGTGCCACCGCGCAGGCTCTTTGAATTCCCCAGCGAGGACACCGTGACGTCAAGCGTCTGGCCCGGCTGAGTGAACGCCGCCATGCTGGCCGTCACCACGACACCGGCCACATTCTTGGACTGCAGATTGCTGCCGGTCGGCAGGGTGACGCCGAAGCGCTGCAGCATGTTGATGGTGCTTTGCGTGGTGAACGGCGTCTGGTCGCCGGTACCGTCCAGGCCAACCACCAAGCCATAACCGAGCAACTGGTTTTGCCGTATGCCCTGGATGCTGGCAAGCTCGCGCAGACGCTCGGCCTGGGCCGGCAAGGCGCACAGGCCAATGCAGCAAGCCAGTCCCATCGCGAGCAGCCGAGCGGCCTGAAGCAAGCGGACATGGATTGCCGCGTCGCTACGCTCCTCGCAATGACGGGAAATAAGATGCTCCTCGCAATGACGAGAAAATGCTGTCATCCCGGACCTCCGAGTTGTCATCCCGGACTCGATCCGGGATCCATGACTTCGGGCCGCATGGATTGCCGCGCTACGCTCGCAGTGACGAGAAAATGCTGTCATCCCGGACCTGCGAGTTGTCATCCCGGACTCGATCCGGGATCCATGACTTCGGGCTGCATGGATTGCCGCGCTACGCTCGCAGTGACGACCGGGGTTCGCCATCACAAGGGCAGCAGGCTGTAGAAAAAGCGGTTCAACATGCTCGCAAGCTGTGACTTGTCGATCTGGGTATTGGTCCGGTACTCGATGCGCGCATCGGCCACCTGCGTCGACGGCACGACGTTGCCAGCGCCAATGGCGTCCAGCGGCACGACACCTGAAAAGCGGATGTACTCGGCGCCGCGGTCCAGACCGATTTGCTTTTCGCCACTAACCAGCAGGTTGCCGTTGGGCAGCACGTCAATCACCGTCACACCCATGGTGCTGGAGAAGTTGTAGCTGGCGCTGCCCGTGTCCTTGTTGTCAGACTTGCTGGTGAGACTGCCGTTGACGGTGAGCATGCCAGTGCTGCTGGCTGGCACCCCCAGCAACTGACCGGTCTTGGCATTGACACTGCCGGTGGCAGCGCCGGTGGCCGCTGTCCTTTTGTCGGCGGAGGTTTTCTCGCTGATCAGAATCGTCAGCGTGTCGCCAATCGCGCGCGCCCGAGCGTCCTCGAACAGGGGCTTGAAATTGACGCTCTGGAAGATGCTGCCGTTGCTGGCGACGACCGCGGCCGGCGAAGGCGGGCGGGCGCTGGTGGCGGCACCAACAATCGAACCAGGATCGACCGAGCCACAGGCGGCGAGCAACAGGGGCGAGAGCCTGCCGGCAAACCAGCGCATCATGGCGCGCGACTGCCCGTTCACAGGTTGCCCAGTTTCTGCAGCATCTCGTTGGACGCCGTTATCGCCTTGCTGTTGATGTCATAGGCGCGCTGAACCTGAATCATGTTGACCATCTCTTCGACCACATTGACGTTAGAGGTCTCCACGTAGTTCTGTTGCAAAAAACCCAGGCCGTTGCTGCCCGGTGCATTGACAGCCGGTGTGCCCGAGGCGCCGGTCTCGACAGACAGGTTTTCACCCCTGGCTTCAAGGCCGGCCGGATTGATGAAGGAAGCCAGTTGCAGCTGACCAATCTGGGTTGACGTGGTGCTGCTTCCCTGCGTCACGCTGATGACCCCGTCGCGTCCGACGGTGAAGCTTTGCGCATCGGCCGGCAGCGCAATCGGCGGTTGCACGACATAACCACTGGAGGTCACAAGCTGGCCCTGGCTGTCGGTCTGAAAAGAGCCATCACGCGTATAGGCCATCGTGCCCTCGGGCGTCATCACCTGAAAGAAGCCCATGCCCTGAATCGCCACATCCTTGGCGTTGCCGGTCTGCTGCAGATTGCCCTGCGTGAACAGACGCTCCGCCGCCACCGAGCGCACACCGGTGCCAAGCTGCAAGCCGGACGGCAACTGGGTTTGCTGCGAGGACGGCGCGCCGGGCTGACGAATAGTCTGGTACAGCAGGTCTTCGAAAACCGCACGCGAACGCTTGAACCCATTGGTCCCCACGTTGGCCAGGTTGTTGGTGATGACGTCCATCTGCGTCTGCTGCGCTTCCAGGCCGGTCTTGGCAATCCAAAGTGAACGAATCATGCTGTTTCTCTCTTATTGACTTGAATGAGCATCGTCATTGCGAGCCTCCCGAATCCGGCCCGATACCGCACACGGACTCTGAACCTGAAATTGTCATCCCGGACTTGATCCGGGATCCAGTGCCACGCGAGCCATGGATTG
>CAITQH010000054.1 GCA_903894475.1 uncultured beta proteobacterium | reverse complement strand
TTCGTTCACATGGGTGTCGATCCCTATATGTTTGTCTCCGCCCTGAACGGAGTTGTCGCCCAGCGTCTGGTACGTGTGAGCTGCACCCACTGCTCGGAGCCGTACCAGCCGGAGCCGCAGTTGATCATTGATTCCGGTCTCACCGCGAATCAAGTAGCGGACTTTGTATTCATCCACGGCCGCGGCTGTGGCCATTGTCGCGGCACAGGATTCAAAGGCCGCCGCGCCATTGGCGAGATTCTTCGGCTCAATGACGAAATTCGGGAACTCATCGTGGCCCGTGAACCGATGCGGCTGATTCGAGAGGCGGCTCTCAGGAGTGGCACCCGCTTTCTGCGCGACGCCGCTGTCGATCTTGTAAGAACCGGGGCCACCACCCTGCAGGAGATCAATCGTGTCACTTTTGTCAACTGATCAAGTGACCATCGCCCTGTTTCCGGACCGGCTGCTGGTGTCGCGCACGCGGGGCCGTTTTCGTCCACGTGTGACGCAAAACAAGGAGGTCGTCGACTTCGCCGCAGCCGAAGCGCCCGGGCCTGCCTGGCAAGCGGCGCTGCAAGCACTGGTGCCCTTGCTCAGCGCCACCAGTCTGGGCGAGGCCACGGTGACGCTGGTCCTGTCGAATCATTTTGTGCATTACCTGGTCGTTCCATGGAGTGACGGCCTGAGCAGTGACGAAGAGGAAATGGCTTTTGTGCGGCACTGCTTTGAGCGCGTTTACGGTGATGTTGCAAGTGCCTGGGAAATTCGGCTTTGCAGCGCCCGCCCCGGCAGTCCTCGATTGGCCTGCGCCATCGAGGCGACCTTGCTCGATGCCTTGCTCGTGCACATGGGTCCGCTGAACCGACGCTATCGCTCGCTGCAACCGCATTTGATGAGCACTTTCAATGCCTGGGCTGCGCGGCTGGTCAAGAAGACAAGCTGGCTGGTTGTCGCCGAGCCCGGCTTGCTCTGCGTGGCCCTCTTGCACGAAGGCTGCTGGCAAAGCGTGCGTAGCATCAAGGTGGGGGCAGACTGGCTCGACCAACTGCCCTCTGTCCTGGCGCGTGAGGAATACCTGGTCGACTGCCCGTTGCAGTGCGATGAAGTTGTCCTTCTGGCACCGGATGCGGACCAGAGCCTGCCACTGAAGTCTGGCAAATGGCGCGTCAATGGACTGGCTCCAACGGACGCCGCCCTTTCGATTGTTCTGTGAATTCCGTACCATGCGCACACTTGACCTCGATTTTCGCCGGCAGAACCACCGCACCAAGTGGCTCGGCATTGCAATTCTGACTGCGGGCATCGCCGCCGCCGCCATTGCAGGCTTGCAGCACATGCGTCTTGCCGAGGAGCTCGCGCTGGCCCAGACTGGCCTGCGCCAATCGGAAAATGCAGCGCGCAGACAGGGCACCGTGAAGAGTTCGGCTGCTCAACTTCAGCAACTCGAGCGGACCATGAAGCGGGCTCGCGAAGTGGCAAGCGCACTCAAACTGCCATGGCACGAACTGTTTGCCGGGGTCGAAGCGGCCAAACTGCCGGGTGTCGCATTGCTCAGCATCGAGTCCGACAGCGTGAAGCGCCAACTCAAGATTACCGGCGAAGCGAAGGATCTTCAATCCATGCTCGAGTATGTTCACCTTCTCGGTCAGCAGCCGAAACTGGTGAACACCTATTTGCAGAGTCATCAGGTTCAGCAACAGGATCCGCAGCACCCCGTCAGGTTCGTGCTGGGAACGAACTGGGTTTCAGGCAAGTGACCAGGCCTTTGGAAACACCATGAATCTGTTTAACTCAAACATGACACGGGGCACGGCAAAGCTGGGTTGGCAGGGCCTTCTCGGCGCCGCTCTGCTTGTGCTGGTTGCTGTGCTCTATTTTGCAAGCCTGCGGCCCGAACAGTCAGAGCTTCAGTCACTGCAGCGACAAATTGAGAGCGCGCACCATTCTGTCACTTCGCCCGCTGGCGACGCTGCTCCAGCCCATACACCAGCCCAGCAACTTGACGCCTTTTATGCCTCCTTCCCCAATACCGCGGAGCTGCCCGCACTGCTGGAAAAAGTATTTGCTTGCGCCAGACAACAGGGGCTGCAACTGGAGCTCGGCGAGTACCGCGTATCGCGCGACAGTGCCGATGGCCTGACGCAGTTTCAGCTGACCCTGCCGGTGCGCGG
>CAITQH010000053.1 GCA_903894475.1 uncultured beta proteobacterium | reverse complement strand
CCTTGGCGAAGCAGCGTTCCCACCCCCGGCAACGATTGAAACAATGAAAACAGGGGGGGCTCGACTTCATAAACAACATGGCCACCCGCTTGTTCAACCAGTTCGGCGTAGCGTGCAAACTGAATGGTGTCCCCAAAGCCCTGCTCACCATGTATCAGCAATTTTTTGCCACGAATAGACGGGCTGCCCAGCCACAGTGGCGGCGTAAATGTACGACGAATCTTCTTGAACTTATCGGTTTCCCAACGCCACTGGTACCCCAGAAACCCCTGCTCCAGGTCGCCCTGGAGCAGGTAGGTCAAACCCCGGTTCCAGTGAGCGTCTGCATAGTTCGGGGCAGCGGCAATGGCCTTGTTGCTACTGGCAATTGCTTCGTCCAGCCGGTGCAAATGCTTGAGTGACACACCGCGGTTCGAATACGCCATCGCGTAGTCGTTTCGAAGCGCGATGGCGGCGTCATAACTGTCAATGGCCGTTTGATACGCACCCAGCGCCTGGTAGGCATTGCCCCGATTCAGAAAGGCGCCGGCGCTGGGCTGGATGGCAATGGACCGGTCAAAACTGGCAATCGCCTCATCTGTGCGCCGCAGAGCGAGCAGCGCATTGCCACGGTAGCTATAGGCCTCCGCATAATCAGCACGCAGGCGGATGGCATGGTCATAGCCGGCCACTGCCTCAACCAGTTGTCCCAGTTCGATGAGTGCACTGGCGCGGTCACAAAGTGCCTGCACGTGGCCTGGGTTAAGGGCCAGCACCTTGTCAAAACACTCAAGCCCGGCCGCAAATTGTTCGAGTTTGCACATGGCAAACCCGAGGTGGTAATAGGCGTTATCGCTGTCCGGATTGAGTTCGATCGATTTGCACAGGAGATCTACCGCGCTGTCCAGCAGTCCGAGTTCGGTATCAACGATTCCCAGCATTTGGAGCGCATCGCCATGCCGCGGGTCAATGGCCAGGATCTCCTGGTAAATGGCTTTGGCGCGCAGCAACTCATCGTCTGCCAGGCACGCTCTGGCAGCCTGAAACTTAATTTTCACCAACTCAGCACGAGTTTTTGGTATCAAATCATCCTCGCTCAACAACGGACCAAACGCCGAATCAATGAGTCGGCCCGGCTTCCCAGAACTTGAATCAGCAGCGGCCGTTAGCGCCTCTTGAAGTTGAACTCACAAAACTTGCTGGCCTAGATCTTGCTCAACGCACGTTGAGGTGTCGACTTTCCAGACACCTTAGGGATTTCTTTCCGTTACCCAATGCCTGCGTTCGCACCAAATAGATGAAGCAACTGTTCATTACCAATGCCTTGCAGCGCCAACCAGAGGCTGCGCCATGAAAGCCGTCATTCTTGCTGGCGGCTTGGGCACGCGTATTTCAGAAGAAACCCACCTCAAGCCAAAGCCCATGATCGAGATCGGTGGTATGCCAATCTTATGGCACATCATGAAGGGCTACTCCACCCATGGCGTCAACGACTTTGTAATCTGCTGCGGCTACAAGGGCTATGTCATCAAGGAGTACTTCGCAAACTACTTCTTGCACATGTCAGACGTAACGTTCGACATGGCCAACAACCGCATGGACGTGCATCAGCGCCATGCCGAGCCTTGGAAGGTTACCCTGGTTGATACCGGTACCGATACATTGACCGGCGGCCGCCTGAGGCGCGTCGCCGTTTACCTGCAGAGCGAAGACTCCTTTTGCTTTACCTACGGCGACGGTGTGGCCAACATCGACATCACGAGTCAAATTGCCTATCACAAAGCGCACGGCAAGCTAGCCACGGTTACCGCAGTGCAGCCGCCTGGGCGCTTCGGCGCTCTCAATGTTTGTGGCACATCGGTGACGGGCTTTCAGGAAAAGCCCCGCGGCGACGGCGGCTTGATCAATGGGGGCTATTTCGTGCTCTCCCCGCAATGCATTGACCGGATCGCGGGCGACCAAACCAGTTGGGAGGGTGAGCCACTTGCGACCCTAGCCGCCGACGGCCAACTGGAGGCCTTTGGACATGCCGGCTTTTGGCAGCCCATGGACACGTTGCGAGACAAGACCCTGCTTGAAGAACTCTGGGCCAGCGGCAAGGCCCCTTGGAAAGTCTGGAAATGAACCCCGCCTTCTGGCGCGGCAAACGGGTCTTCCTAACCGGCCACACCGGCTTTAAGGGTAGTTGGTTGTCGTTGTGGCTGCAAAGTGTGGGCGCTGAAGTTACCGGCTATGCGCTTCAACCGCCAACCAGCCCAAGCCTGTTCGAGCTCGCCAATGTGGGCGTGGCAATGACTTCCATCATTGGCGACATTCGTGACCTGGTCGCACTGCAGAAGGCGATGCAGGCGACGCAGCCTGAGATCGTCATCCATATGGCGGCACAAGCGCTGGTGCGCTGCGCGTATCAGAACCCTGTCGAAACCTACTCTACCAACGTGATGGGCACCGTGCATCTGCTTGAAGCCGCACGCAACACCCCTGGCGTCAAGGCAGTCGTGGTCGTCACCACTGACAAGTGCTACGAAAACAAAGAGTGGCTCTGGGGCTACCGCGAAGATGAACCCATGGGCGGATTTGACCCGTACAGCAATAGCAAAGGCTGCGCCGAGTTGGTCACAAGTGCCTACCGCCGGTCCTTCTTGCAAGACATGGGAATTGCCCTGGCCTCTGCGCGTGCCGGCAACGTTATCGGTGGCGGGGATTGGGCACAAGACAGGTTGATTCCCGATGTTCTTTCTGCCTTTGAACAAGGCAAACCAGCTCATATCCGCAACCCCAACGCTGTCCGACCTTGGCAGCATGTACTCGAACCATTGCGTGGCTACCTCACACTGGCGGAACGCCTGTTCGAGCATGGCCACAGCTTCGCCGAGGGCTGGAACTTTGGCCCCAGCGACGAAGATGTCAAACCAGTCGGATGGATCGCCAAAACAATGGCGCAGATGTGGGATAACGATGCCCAGTGGCAAATAGACCAAGGCGATCATCCGCACGAAGCGAGTTATCTGAAGCTTGATATCTCCAAGGCACGCACACGCCTCAACTGGCACCCAGTATTGCGTCTGCATGATGCTTTGAAGTTGACCATCGACTGGTCCCAGCAGCGCCAAGCGGGCGCAGACATCCACGCGCTTACGTTGAATCAAATTCAAGACTACCAAACGCTGACACGGACCTGATTCAGCACTATGCAAAGCGCAACTACGCAAGCCCTTCGGGAGCAGATCGCCAAGCTAGTCGATGACTATGCCGCCATTGCTTTGGCGCAGCAGCCCTTCGTTCCAGGCGTCTCTGCCGTCCCACCTTCTGGCAAAGTCATAGGTGCCCAGGAACTCAAGAACATGGTCGAAGCCAGCCTGGATGGCTGGCTTACCACCGGGCGCTTCAATGCCGATTTTGAGAAGAAGTTGGCGGCCTTCATCGGCGTCAAACACCTGATCACCGTTAACTCAGGCTCATCGGCGAATCTGGTTGCTTTCAATACCCTCACATCACCCAAACTTGGCGAGAGAGCAATCAAGAAAGGTGACGAAGTCATTGGTGTGGCAGCAGCTTTTCCCACCACAGTTAACCCCATCCTCCAATTTGGCGCTGTACCGGTGTTTGTGGACGTCGACTCATTCACCCACAACATTGCTGCAGACAAAATTGAAGCGGCCATCGGCTCCAAAACGAAGGCCATCATGCTGGCGCATAGTCTGGGCAACCCCTTCAATCTGGATGTGGTCACAGCCATGTGCAAGAAGTACGGCCTGTGGCTGGTGGAAGACTGCTGCGACGCTCTGGGCAGCACCTACCGGGGCCAGACGGTGGGCACCTTTGGCGACATTGCCACGCTGAGCTTTTACCCGGCGCACCACATCACCATGGGTGAAGGTGGCGCTGTGTTTACCAATAACCACGAGCTTAAGACTATTGCTGAGAGTTTTCGGGACTGGGGCCGCGACTGTTATTGCCAGCCCGGCAAGGACAACACCTGCGGCAAGCGTTTTTGCCAAAAATTGGGCGGCCTACCCCACGGCTACGACCACAAATACACCTACAGCCACCTTGGTTACAACCTCAAGATTACCGATATGCAAGCCGCATGCGGACTGGCTCAGCTGGAGAAGGCGCCGCTATTCATCAAGGCCCGCAAAGACAACTTCGCGTTCCTGAAAGCTCGGCTCAAAGACTGCGAAGAATTCATCAGTTTGCCTGTAGCCACTGAACACTCCGACCCGTCATGGTTTGGCTTCCCGATCACGCTGAAACCCAACTGCCCTGTCACACGCCTGGACCTGCTTACATACCTGGACCAAAACAAAATTGGTACCCGTTTGCTGTTTGCTGGCAACCTGACACGACAGCCTTACTTGATGGGCGCTAACTACCGTGTTAGCGGCGACCTGACCCATACCGACAAGGTCATGAACAACACCTTTTGGATCGGCGTGCAGCCGGCGCTGACTAAAGAGATGCTGGAATTCACGGCAACCAAGATTGAACAGTTCTTGGGAGTTGCATTTTGAATCAGCTTGTAGAACATCTCATCGTCCGCGATACGGATGCCATTCTTTCTGCGGTCGACCGCATCGAGTCCAGTCGATTCCAAACTGTGTTTGTTATAGACAAAGATGATCAACTTCAGGGTCTGATCACAAATGGTGACTTGCGGCGCTACTTGCTCAACGGCGGTACCACCAATGCCACGGCAGCAGACTGCATGAACCGGCGTTTTCGCAGTGTCGGGGCCAACACCAGCCGCGAAGAATTACTCAAGTTATTGGACCTGGGCTTCAGTGTCATCCCAAAAATTGACGCGCGCGGTCGGCTACTGGACCTGGTCACGCCGGAATATGAGCTCGCCTCACCGGAAGCGCCCATACTCACCCGAGCCCGGGCGCCGGTGCGTATCAGTTTCGGGGGCGGTGGCTCGGACTTAACGTACTTTTTTGTTGACCACCCGGGCGCGGTTTTGAGCACAACAGTTGCGCTTTACTGTCACACCACCTTGATACCGCGCGCAGATCAAGATATTCATATCTATTCAGAAGACTTGAACACCCACTGCCATCACGCTTCGCTGATCGACTTGCTGGCAGCGCGCAAGAGAGACTTGCTTTGTTCGATCGTATCGGTTGTCAAGCCAACTTACGGCTTCGATCTCTACGTTCGCTCTGACTTTCCTGTCGGTTCTGGTCTTGGGGGATCCTCTGCCGTGGCCACTGCGGTGGTTGCGGCATTTAACGAAATGCGCCTTGATCGCTGGAGTACCTATGAGATTGCTGAACTTGCCTTTCACGCTGAGCGTGTTTGCTACGGCGTTGCCGGGGGTTGGCAAGACCAATACGCTTCGGCCTTTGGCGGATTCAACCTCATCGAACTGGGCGACAAGAAGAATCTTGTGCATCCAATCCGGTTGGAAACGGCAACGAGAAACGAACTGGAAGAGTGTCTCATCTTGTGCGATACCCAAATCAAACATCACTCCGGCTCATTGCATGAAAAGCAACGCGAAACCTATATCACTGAAGACAAATCATCTCAGCTGAAGGAGATTGTGGCGATTTGTCGGGAAATGCACAGGCATTTGATCCGGGGTGAACTGTTGGACTTTGGACGCTGTCTGCACAAGGCTTGGACACTAAAGAGAAGCTTGTCCACGTCTATCAGCAACACCGAAATTGAGAATATTTACAACGCTGCGCTGGGTGCGGGAGCTTTAGGCGGTAAATTGCTAGGTGCCGGCGCTGGTGGATTTTTCCTGTTCTTCGTGCAGCCGCAATATCGTCAAGCTGTCTCCAATAGATTAAAAGAAATGAACTGCAAATTGTCCACCTTCAAGTTTGAAAATGAAGGCGTCACCTCTTGGCGTACAAAGATCCTATGACTGATCAGTAGTGTCCCAACGTTCTCACATCAGGACTTCGTAAGTTAATGATTCACTTGCAGAATTTGGTATTCCAGTCTGGTCTCGATTTGAACGTCGAGCGTCAGACTTATGGCCTTTTGCGCAGTTGCGCGAAGGGCCGGTATGCACCAAGGCAAGCTCGTGTTTTCTCAGCTCATGGCCTATCTGCCAATGAGCACCTTTCGGCGCTGTGTTGCCAAGCATCGGGGCGAGCACAAGGTCAAAGACTTCTCGTGCCTGGACCAGTTCTTCGCCATGGCGTTTGCGCAATTGACTTACCGGGAGTCTTTGCGCGATATCGAAGTCAATCTGCGGGCACAGGCCAATCGGCTGTATCACATGGGCTTTCGCTGCGCTACGATTTCTCGCAACACGCTGGCCAATGCGAACGCCATCCGACCCTGGCAAATCTATGCCGACTTCGCGCAACATCTGATTGCCATGGCCAGGCCGCTGTATGCCAAGGAGCCTTTAGGCATCGATCTGGATGCTGCCGTCTACGCGTTCGACGCCAGCACCATCGACTTGTGTCTTTCGCTGCATCCCTGGGCGCCGTTTCGTTCCACGAAGGCCGCCATCAAGCTGCACACGCTGCTGGACTTGCATGGCTCCATCCCCAGCTTCATTCACATCACCGATGGCAAGACTCACGAGGTCAATGTGCTGGACGACCTGATTCTCGAAGCCGGGGCCTTCTACCTGATGGATCGGGGCTATTTGGACTTCAGTCGGCTGCATGTCATTCATCAGGCCCAAGCCTTCTTCGTGACGCGTGCCAAGAGCAACACCCAGTTCAGGCGGCGCTACTCCAATCCCGTGGACCGCAGCACCACCTCGGTCATCTGCGATCAGATCGGTGTGCTCACGGTGTTCTATTCCAGCAAGGATTACCCGACCGCTTTGCGCCGGGTCGTGGTCAAGGACGAAGCGGGCAAGCGCATCACGTTTCTGACCAACAACTTCGCCTTGAAGCCAGAACTCATTGCCGACCTGTACCGTCAACGCTGGAAGGTCGAGTTGTTCTTCAAATGGATCAAGCAGCACCTGCGCATCAAGGCGTTTCTGGGCACCAGCGAGAACGCCGTGAAGACGCAAATCTGGATTGCGGTGTGCACCTATGTGCTGATCGCCATTACAAAGAAACGCCTGCATCTTGAGCATCACAGTCTTTACGAAATCCTACAAATCCTGAGCCTGACCATGTTTGAACAAACCCCAATAAATCAACTGCTTACACCACCCTCAGCCAATTCAGATGCGAGTTTCGGGCCTCAACAGCTCGTTCTCCTCTGAAAAACGTTGGGACACTACTGATGACTGATAATATTTTTGAAATCGATGGGCGTCGCATTGATGGCCAGCATGTATTCGTTATTGCCGAGATCGGCAATAACCATAACGGCTCAATCGAGCTGGCAAAGAAGCTGGTGGACGCATCTATTCAGGCGGGCGCCGATTGCGCCAAGTTTCAGCTTCGTAATAGGCAAGCGCTGTATCGCACCAAGGCAGATGGTTCCGTCGCAGAAGACCTCGGTGTTGAATACATACAAGACTTG
>CAITQH010000052.1 GCA_903894475.1 uncultured beta proteobacterium | reverse complement strand
TGGTCGCCGTACGGACCTTCCAGCGCGTGCTCAAAACCGCTGGCGTGGGACGCATCGGGGTAGATGTGGCCTTCCAGCACGATCTCAGCCGATGCCGGTACCCGCAGCTCGCTGCCCAGGGCCTTGACCAGTTCGGTGCGGCTGCCGCGCAGCAAGCCGGCAAACTGGTATTCCGACAGGCTGTCAGGCACCGGAGTGACCGCACCCAGAATGGTCGCCGGGTCGGCACCCAGGGCCACGCACACCGGGTACGGTTGACCCGGATTCGCCGCGCAATGCTCCCGAAAATCGAGCGCGCCACCGCGCTGCGCCAGCCAGCGCATGATGACCTTGTTGCGAGCCAATACCTGCTGGCGGTAAATGCCAAGGTTCTGCCGCGCCTTGAGCGGCCCTTTGGTAATCACCAGACCCCAGGTGATGAGCGGCGCCACGTCACCGGGCCAGCAGAGTTGCACCGGCAGCCTGCCCAGATCAACGTCCTGCCCCTCCCAAACGACGTCCTGACAGGGGGCGCTGCGCTGCTCCTTGGGCGCCATGGCCCAAAGCGTCTTGACCAGACTCGACAGGCCCACCAGTTCCTTGAAACCCCTGGGCGCCTCGGGCTCCTTCAGCGCGGCCAGCACATGGCCAAACTGGCGCAATTCGCTGACATCGCTCACACCCATGCCCATGGCGACGCGGCGCGTGCTGCCAAACAGATTGCCCAGTACCGGCATGCTGTGGCCTATCGGGTTCTCAAACAGCAGGGCCGGGCCGCCAGCGCGCAGCGCGCGGTCGCACAGAGCCGTCATTTCCAGATGCGGCGATACCGGAGCGCTGACTCTGCGCAGTTCGCCGAGTTGCTCCAGTTGCGCAATGAAATCTCTCAGGTCACGGTAAGCCATGGTGTTCAGGTCATTCCGATCAGGCCGTCATCGCGAGGTGCACAGGCGGACCGGTGTTGCTGTGCTGGTGGCGCTAGCGCGGTGCCAGCTTGGCTTTCAGGCGCGCCAGCACTTGCGCCGGCTTGAACTGCTCGAGGTTGAAAACCGGCAGTTCAATGGCGTCGATCGTGTTCTTCACCAGCAAGCCGAGTTCGGTATCGCCTTCCATCGCCAGGCGACGACTGAAGAACAGTGTGTCGGGATCTTCCTGGCGACGTGCCAGCAAGACAAAATCGTAGGCACTGGCGCTGATGGTCAAGTCGGCCTCGCCCTGGTTCTGGCAGGCCGAGAAGCGCTCGTTAAGCCACTCAAAATCAAACGCCACTTGCGCATCGGTGACTTTGAGGCGCAGCTTTTTGCCCAGCAGCATCTGCCGGACATCGCTCGCCAGGTTCTTTGCCAGCGCCAGATTCAGCCCGGTCACAAACATCAGCGAGCCAGGGTAAGCCGGCAGGTAGGACAGCAGATTGCCGATCGGTTTGGGCAAAACAAAGGGGCTCACTTGCATGTCGATTCCTTGAATGTTTTTTCATGCGTCATTGCAAACCTCATCTCCGTCATGGCGATCCTCCCGAATCCGGCCCGATACCGCACACGGACCCTGAACCTGAAATTGTCATCCCGGACCTGATCCGGGATCCAGTGCCACGCGAGCCATGGATTGCGGG